>NZ_JBSFFY010000101.1:0-13708 GCF_053596315.1 Streptomyces sp. NPDC001732 | reverse complement strand
TCCCCCCGCGCTGGCCGGGGGGGGGGGGGGGCCCCCCTCACGGCCCCCCAACCCCCCCGGCGGGGGGGGGGGGCCCCCCGCGCCGCCCGGATGCCCCTCACCGGGGCGGGGCTTCCGTCTCTCCGCGCCGGGGAAGAACTGCGGAACGGGGAACCGGGGTGGAGACTGCTGAGCAGGCGGGACGAGGAGGCGGGACATGCTGGTTCCGGCCGGTCGGGGCGAGCGGTGGGTGCGGATGCCGAGGTCCGGCCGATGGCGCGGCGGCCTCGCGGTCCTCTCGGGCGCGCTGCCCGCCCTCGCCTTTCCCGCCCCTTCCCTGTGGTGGCTCGCCGGCGTGGGCCTGGTGCCGTGGCTGCTCCTCATCCGTTCAGCCGGTACGGGGCGCAGGGCGGCGCTGGAGGGCTGGCTCGGCGGCACCGGTTACATGATCGCCGTGCATCACTGGCTGATGCCGAGCCTCCATGTGTTCATCGTGGTCCTGGCCGCCCTGCTCGGTCTGCTGTGGGCTCCGTGGGGGCTGCTGGTCCTGCGGACGCTGGGCGGGCCGGTGTCGGCGGCGGCCGCCGTCCGGGCGATCGTCCTGGTGCCCTGCGGCTGGCTGATGATCGAGCTGGTCCGCTCCTGGGACGCGCTCGGCGGCCCCTGGGGGCTGCTCGGCGCGAGCCAGTGGCAGGTGACCCCCGCGCTCCGGGTCGCGTCCGTGGGCGGGGTGTGGCTGGTGAGCCTCCTGGTGGTGGCGGTGAACACCGCCGTCGCCCTGCTGTTCGTGACCGCGGCCGCCCGCACCACGGCCGTGGTGAGCCTGGTGGTGTGCGCACTGGCCGGGGGAGCGATGGCGGGGTGGGCACCGCGGCCCGAGCGGACGGGAACGGCCAGGATCGCCGTCGTGCAGCCGGGCGTGGTCGCGGGGCCCCACAGCGTCGAGCGTCGGCTCGCGGTGGGCGAGCGGCTGACCGGCTCGCTGGCCGGGCGCGATCTCGATCTGGTGGTGTGGGGCGAGAGCAGTGTGGGGGCGGATCTCACCCGGCGTCCGGACATCACCGCCCGCATCGCGGCCCTCGCGCGTCGGGTGGGGGCGGACGTGCTGGTCAACACGGACGCCCGGCAGACCGACGGATCGGGCCGGAAGGGCATCTTCAAGTCGGCGGTGCTGGTGGGCCCGGACGGGCTGACCGGGGACCGCTACGACAAGATGCGGCTGGTGCCGTTCGGCGAGTACATCCCGGCCCGTCCGGTGCTCGGCTGGGTGACGTCCCTGGGCAGGGCCGCGGGCGAGGACCGGTTGCGGGGCACCACCCCGGTCACGGTGCTGCTGCCGAGGGCGGACGACGGCAGGGGGCTGCGCTTCGGACCACTGATCTGCTTCGAGTCCGCGTTCCCCGACATGAGCCGCCGGCTGACCCTGGACGGTGCGCAGCTGCTGATCACGCAGTCGTCCACCTCCACCTTCCAGCACAGCTGGGCGCCCGAGCAGCACGCCTCGCTCGGGGCGCTGCGGGCCGCCGAGAACGGCCGCTCGATGGTGCATGCCACGCTGACCGGTGTCAGCACGGCGTACGGGCCGCAGGGCGCGCGGATCGGTGCGCCCCTCGGTACGGACACCAGCGGCGCCGCCGTGTTCGACGTGCCGCTCGCCACGGGCACCACGCTCTACGTGCGGCTGGGCGACTGGGTGCTCTGGGGCGCGGCGGCGGTGCTGGTGGCGTACGGCGCCCTCGAAGCGGTGCGGTCGGCCGGGCGGCGCAACCGGGGCGGACCGGCCGGTGCGCGAGGCGGGGCCGGCACCGGGTCCGGCGGCCCCGCCGGGCGGTGAGTCCGTGGATCCACCGGCGCGGGCCGGGTCACCGGGGGCCGTTCACGGAGACGATGTGGCCCTGGACGTCGACGGTGAGCGAGACCCTTTCGACCTTGTTGGTCACGGCCAGCACCAGCCACACGGCGCCCCGGAGAAAGCAGCTGAACACCATCAGGAGGGCGTGCAGCACGTGGTTCAGCGGCTTGCCCCGGACCATGACGACCTGGGTCTCGGCCCGTGACTCCACCCGCCAGCCGCTCGCGATCCGCTGGTTGACCGCCCAGTCGAGGATCAGCCCGCGCTGCATCGCGTCGGGCGGCCGTCCGTCGGCCGAGCAGTAGCCGGGCGGCGGCTGGAGGGCCGCCCAGCCCTTCGGCTCGTCGTGGGGCCTCACGAGGTCACCTCCGCGGGCCGGTGGTCCATCACCCCAGCCTGCATCGGCGCCCGGACCCACGCATCCGGGGGCTGCCGGTGCCGGATCCGGGCGGTCCTCCGGGGCCGGGCCCCCGGGTGCGTACCGGCTCTCAGGCGCAGCCCAGGTCGCGCAGAATGCGTTCGCACAGCTCGTGCGTCCGCAGGGCGTCCCGGGCGCTCAGCACCGTTCCGGCGCGCACCGCGTCCAGGAAGGACAGCACGCTCTGCTCGATGCCGCGCTGGCGGGCCACCGGTACCCAGTCGCCGCGCCGCCGCACGCTCGGCTGTCCCTTGTGGTCGATCACCTCGGCGAGGTTGACGACCTCGCGCTTGGAGTCCTGGCCGGAGACCTCCAGCCGCTCCTCGGCCGATCCACTGAGCCGGTTCATCATGCCGATGGCGGTGAATCCGTCGCCGGACAGCTGAAGCACGACATGGTGCATCAGCCCCTCGCGGATCCTGGCCCGTACGACGGTCTGGTCGACCGGCCCCGGCACCAGGAAGCGCAGGGTGTCGACGACGTGGATGAAGTCGTCGAGCACCATGCCGCGCGGTTCCTCGGGCAGGCCCACCCGGTTCTTCTGCATGAGGATCAGCTCGCGCGGATGCTCGGCACACTGCGCGTAGCCGGGCGCGAGCCTGCGGTTGAAGCCGACGGCCAGGCTCGTCCCGCGCTCCTCGGCGAGGTCCACCAGCCGCTGGGAGTCGGCGAGTTCGTAGGCCAGCGGCTTGTCGACGTACGTGGCGACGTCCGCCTCCAGCAGCCGGCCCGCGATCTCGGGGTGCGCGGCGGTCGAAGCGTGGACGAATGCGGCGTCCAGACCCTGGGCGAGCAGCGATCCGAGGTCGGCGTGGCACCGCTCCGGCGGGATGCGGTAGGCCTCGGCGACCGCCTCCAGGGTGGCGGGGGTGCGGGTCTGCAGATGCAGTTCGATCCCGGGCACGGTGGTCAGGACGGGCAGGTACGCCTTCCGCGCGATGTCGCCGAGTCCGATGCAGCCGACCTTCACGGGGTCTCCCTCTCACTGTCCGGCGCCCGCCCGGTGCGGGTGGCCACCGGGCGGGCGCGCCCCCTCCGTGCTCCGCGGAGCCGATGTCCTACCGCAGCGTCCCGTGCGCGTCGTTCGTCCGGGCAGCATACGTGGACCGCGGCGGCTGCCAGTCCAGGATGCCGTCGAAGGTGCGCAGCACGAGAGCGGGCCCGAAGCGCGAGGCGGCGGCCATCAGCGCGTCGCGCGCCGCGACGGCCGGAGCACCGCTCAGCCGCATCAGGCGGGAGATCCGGGCGGCCTTGCGGACGACAGCCGACGTACGGGGCAGCCGGTCGGCGGTGTACGCGGCCAGCCCCGTGCCGAGGTCCTCGCTCGTCGTCAGGTGGTGGGCGAGCACGATCGCGTCCTCGACGGTCTGGTTGCCGCCCTGACCGAGGGTGGGGGCCATCGCGTGGGCGGAGTCGCCGACGAGGGCGGTGCGGCCCCGGTGAAAGGACGGCAGGGGGTCGATCAGCTGGTACACGTCGTTGCGGAGCACCCGGTCCGGCTCGGCGGCGGCAATGATCGCGGGGATCGGGTCGTGCCAGTCGCCGAAGCGGCGCGCCATCTCCGCCTTCTCGTCGTCGGCCGCGCGGGCCCCGGCGGGAGCGACGGCGGCCCCGTAGGCGTAGATCCGGCCGTCCTTGAGCGGCTGGGTGCCCCAGAGCGCGCCGCGTCCCCAGGTCTCGTGCGGGGAGAAGTGCCGTTCGGGCGCGGGGACGACGATGCGCCAGGTGGTGAATCCGGCGTACGAGGGGCCGGGGTGGTCCGGGAAGAGCGCGCCGCGCACCGCCGACTTGATGCCGTCGGCGCCGATGACGAGGTCGGCGTCCATGCTCCCGGCCGGCGTTTCGACCACGGCGGGCGCACCGCTCGCGGTTCCCGGGTCCAGCAGGCGCGCGGTGGTACCGGTGCGGACGGTGCCCTCGGGCAGCCGGGCCACGAGGCGGTCGACGAGGGTGGCGCGGTGCAGCAGGACCAGCGGGCCGCCGAACCGCTCGGCCGCGGCGGCACTGTCCGTGCGCGAGAGCCAGCGGCCGTTCGGGACGCGCATGCCGCCCTCGCCCTGCCAGGCGGCGAGGGACCGCACCTCGTCGCCGAGGCCGATGACGTCCAGGGCGCGCTGGGCGTTGGGGGCCAGGGCGATCCCGGCCCCGACGGGTTCCAGGGAGTCCGCGCGTTCCAGAACGGTGACGTGCCAGCCGCGGCCGTGCAGGGCCACCGCCGCGGTGAGGCCGCCGATTCCGCTGCCGATGACGACGGCACGGGGCTTGTCCATGACTCCTCCTCGGAACCACATCCGCACTACATCTGTAGTGACACGCTCACCGTACTACACCCGTAGTGAGAGGGGTAGGTTGACCCCATGGCCACACGCACCACCGGTACCTCCCGGGCCGATCTCGTCGCCGACGCCGCCCTCGCCCTGCTCGCCGAGCGCGGGATGCGCGGGCTGACCCACCGCGCGGTGGACGAGCGCGCCGGACTCCCCCAGGGATCGACGTCCAACTGCGCGCGGACCCGGCAGTCGCTGCTGGAGGCGGCGGTGCGACGGCTCGCGGAGCGCGAGGCCCGGGTGCTCGCCACCGACACGCTCCTCCCGGCCCCGGCCCCGGCCGCCGGGGCGGGAAGCGGCCCGGAACATGGCGGACCCGATACGGACGCCGCCCCGGCAACCGGGGCGGCGGAACTGGTCGCCGGTCTGGCCCTGGTGCTGCACCGCTATCTCACCGGCCACCCCGAGCTGCTCGTCTGCCGTTACGAGCTCGCGCTGGAGGCGACCCGGCGTCCGAAGCTGCGGGAATTCTTCGACGCCACGGGCCGGCAGTTCCGTGAGCCGCTGCTGGCGCTGCTGACCGCGGCCGGATCGACGGATCCCGAACGGCACACCCTGTCCCTGGTGGCCTGGTGCGAGGGACTGATGTTCTCGTGCGCGGCGGGGTCGTACAGCCGCTCCGTACCGAGCGAGGAGGAGCTGCGCGCCGGCTTCGCCGAACTGCTGGGCGGAATGCTGGGGCCGGGGTGGGCGCCGCGCTGACCGGTGTCACCCGTGCGGGCCAATCCCCGTCGTGCTCCCCGCTCAAAGCCGGATCCGCACCGCAGAGTTGATCGGGTGCAACGAACCGGAATCACCGTCAGGATCACCATGGGCCTCGTGGCGGGCCTGGCCGCCACGACACTGTCCGGCTGCGTGTCCGTGCAGCCCCGGCCGGACGCCCCGGCCCGGCCCGGGACCGGCGGCCCCGCCCAGGACCTGGCCCCGCAGACCGCGCAACCGCCCGTCCACGACTCCCTGGAAGCCGTACCGGCCTCCGAGCCGCCCGCCTCCCCGTCCTCCCGGGCGGCCGGGGATCCGCCGAACCCCCGCCGCGCCGCGCCCCTCCCGCCGCGGCGAAGCCAACTCCCCCAGGTCACGCGCCCCCGGCCGCGCCGGGCGCCGCTCCTCGTGACCACGCCCGCGCCGCCCCTGCCGGCCCCCGTCGCCGGGACGGACGTCTGCGCGCTGGGGCGGGGCTACGGGCACTGGCCCGCGGGCAGCCCGCAGTCCCGGATCTGCGAGAACACCTACGGACGCTGACCCTGGAGAACGGCAGCAGGGCGGCCCGTCCACCACGAGCGGGCCGCCCTCACAGCTCGCGCAGTCTCAGCTCCAGCCGCGCGATCGCCGCGCGCACCCCGCCCCCGTACCCGTCGTCCGTGCCGTCGTCCGCGAGTACGACGGAAGCGGCACGGGCCCGGTCCAGATGGATCCGGGCCGCGTCGGGACGCTGGAGCTTCACGTAGTCCGCCGCGAGGTTGAGGTGGAGCGAGGGGTAGAGCACCCGCACCGCCGGCGCGTCGGGGTGCTGCGCGGCGCGCTCGTCGGACAGCCCGTCGGCCGCGGTCAGCGCCCGCAGGTCCCAGGCCAGTTCGTCACCGGGGTCGTCCTGGGCGTCGGCCATGTAGTGGGCGAGGGTGCACCGGTGCAGAGCGTCGCCGTCCTCGCCGATCTCCGACCAGAGCGCGCCGAAACGATTGCGGGCCTCTTCCCGGTCCCCGCCGTGCAGCAGCATGATCGCCTGGCCGATCCTGGTCATGACGGCGTCCTTCGACGCCTCCTGCTGCTCCGTCACCACGGCCTCCCTGCCCGACCCGTCCGCCCGTTCCCCCTCGACGCTAACCGCAGCCGCCGTCGATCCCGCTGAGGCTCGGGCGGACGCCCCGGAGCTGTCCGCCGGGTGCCCGCAACCGGCCGGGCCGGCGCCCGGCCGGCGGACCGGGCGGATCAGCCCAGGTCGGGGATGCGCCAGTCGATCGCCTCGTGGCCCTGCGCCGCCACCGCTTCATTGATCTGTGTGAACGGACGCGAGCCGAAGAACTTCTTGGCCGAGAGCGGCGAGGGGTGGGCCCCCTTCACCACCGCGTGGCGCTCCTCGTCGATCAGCGGGAGCTTCTTCTGCGCGTAGTTGCCCCAGAGCACGAAGACCGCCGGGTCGGGCCTCGACGCCACGGCGCGGATCACCGCGTCGGTGAACTTCTCCCAGCCCTTGTTCTTGTGCGAATTGGCCTCGCCCGCGCGGACCGTCAGCACGGCGTTGAGCAGGAGTACGCCCTGCTCGGCCCACGGCATCAGATATCCGTTGTCCGGGATCGGCAGGCCGAGCTCCTCCTTCATCTCCTTGTAGATGTTCCGCAGGGAGGGCGGCGTCTTCACGCCGGGGCGCACGGAGAAGCACAGGCCGTGTCCCTGCCCCTCCCCGTGATACGGGTCCTGGCCCAGGACAAGGACCTTCACCTTGTCGTAGGGCGTGGCCTCCAGGGCGGCGAACACCTGGTCGCGCGGGGGGTAGACCGGCCCCTTGGCCCGCTCCTCCTCGACGAACTCGGTGAGCTCCTTGAAGTAGGGCTTCTGCAGCTCTTCGCCGAGGACGCCGCGCCAGGACTCGGGCAGCAGGTCGGTGTCGGTCACGTGAACAACCTCCGGTGAGCAATCGGTTTTCATCCGAGAACCTACCGGGGGCCACTGACAACGCCCCCTGCCGGTCCGGTTCCGCCCTACCAGCTGGCCTTGCGGTAGAACTCCCACATCTGCATGACCGTCTGCGGGTCCAGGACGCGCTCGCCGCCGCCGATGTCCTCGCCCGAGGCGACGTACAGCTTGCCCTGCCACAGCGGCAGCATCCGCACGTCGTCGACCAGGATCTTCTGGGCCCGCTCGAACTGCCTGACGACCGCGCCCCGGTCGCTCTCCTTGCGGGTCTGCGGCAGCAGCTCCCGGGTGATCTCGTTCTTCAGGTACGGCATGCCCGTGACGCTCTCCTTGCCGACGAACGGGGCGATGAAGTTGTCCGGGTCCGGGAAGTCGGGGAACCAGCCCCGGCCGAACACGGGGTACTCGCCCTTGGTGAAGCCCTCCTGGAACGTCTTCCAGGGCTTGCTCTTCAGCGTGATCCGGAACAGCCCGGACTCCTCCAGCTGCCGCTTCAGCTCTTCGAATTCGAGGGCCGTGGAGGAGCCGTACCGGTCCGTCGTGTACCAGAGCGTCATCTTGACGGGCTTGGTGATGCCGGCCTTGGTCAGGATCTGCTTGGCCTTGGCTCTGTCCGGGTCCCCGTAGGCGTCGAAGAAGCTGGTGGTGTGTCCCGCGATGCCCTTGGGGACCATGGAGTACAGCGGCTCGGCCGTGCCCTGGTAGACCTTCGCCACCAGGGCGTCGCGGTCCACGAGCTGGGCGACGGCCCGTCGTACGGCCACGTTCCCCGCGGCCGGGTCCTCGGGGTTGAAGACCAGGAAACGGATGTCCGCGCCGACCGTCTCGACGATCTGCAGGTTGCTGTCCTTGTTCTGGTTGCCCTCGAGGTCGATGACGTCCTCGGCGGTGAGGCCGCGGTAGATCGCGTCGATCTCGTTCTTCCTCAGGGCCGCGACCACCGGGGCGGACTCCTTGAAGTAACGAATCGTCACAGCGTCGTTCTTGCGGTTGGCGAATCCCTTGTAGTCCGGGTTCTTGACCAGTTCGGCACGCTTTCCCGGCTTGTACGAATCAAGAAGGTACGGCCCCGATCCGGTGATCTTTCCGTCACTGCGCAACTTGTGCTTCGAATAGGCGCTGGGGGCCACCAACGACATGGCCGGGGTGGTGAGAACGAACGGGAAGGTGGCGTCCGGCTTGGTGAGGTGGAAGACGACGATGTCCTCCCCCTTGGTCTCGATCCGGTCGAGCGGGCCGAGCATGCCGACCGGGCCGCCCTTGAAATTGATCTCCTTGATCCGGTCGATGGAATACTTCACGGCCTCGGCGTCGAGCGCTTCCCCGTTGGAGAATTTCAGCCCCTTGCGCAGTTTGCACCGGTAGGAGGTGCTGGTGGTATCGGTGAACTTGCACCATTCCGCGGCATCGGGCTCGGGAGTCGTACTTCCGGTGGGGAGACTCACCAGGGTCTGGAAGACATTGCGCATCAGCTCCCAGGAGTTGTCCCACGCGCCCGCCGGATCGAGAGTGGAGGGCTCACTGGTCGTACCGACGACTATTTTCTGCTCGACCTCCGATCCGCTGTCGGAAAAAAGTCCGCAGCCCGACAGCAGAGAAAGGGAAGCAAGAGCTGCAACGGCCTGACGACCAGCCCGGTAGAACACGTGAACGCTCCTCGATCAGCCTTGAGTCGGCAGACCATACCGCAGCGCCCTGCCAGGTCAATCCGCAGGCCCGGCAGGGCACTTGAGTCAATCAGGGCCAAACCCTCTCAGGCCGTTCTCAGCCCACGCCCGCATTCAGGAAGATTCCCCCGTCGACCACCAGGGTCTGACCGGTGATCCAGTCGGCCTGACTCGACGTGAGAAACGCCGCGGCGCCGCCGATGTCCTCCGGAACCCCCAGCCGTCCGAGCGGATAGGCCGCCGCCGCCTCCGCCTCGCGGCCCTCGTACAGCGCCTGGGCGAATTTCGTCTTCACGACCGCGGGGGCGATCGCGTTGACCCGGACCGTCGGCGCGAATTCGTGCGCCAGCTGAAGGGTCAGATTGACCATGGCCGCCTTGCTCATGCCGTAGGCGCCGATGAAGGGCGAGGCGGAGAGGCCGGCGATCGAGGCGATGTTGACGATCGCCCCGCCGTTCTCCTTCTGCCATGCCTTCCAGGTCTGCTGCGCAAAACCGAGCGCCGAGACCACATTCGTCTCGAAGACCTTGCGGGCCACGTCGAGGTCGAGTTCGGCGATCGGTCCGAAGACCGGATTCGTACCGGCGTTGTTGACCAGGAAGTCGACCCGGCCGAACGCCTCCATGGTGCGCTCGACGGCCACCGCGCGGTGCTCCGCGTCGTGCGCCTTGCCCGCCACGCCGATCACCCGGTCGGAGCCCAGCCGCTCGACGGCCTCCTTGAGCGCGTCCTCGCCGCGTCCGGTGATGCACACCCGGTCACCCCGGGCCACGAGCGCCTCGGCGATGCCGTAGCCGATGCCCCGGCTCGCGCCCGTGACGAGCGCGACCTTCCCGCTGTCCTGCACAGTCATGTTTCCGCAGCCCTTCGGGTCAGTTGAGCGGTCCGCCGGCGACGTACATGACCTGGCCGGACACGAAGCCCGCCGCGTCCCCCGTGAAGAAGGCGATGGCGTTGGCGATGTCCTCGGGACGTCCGACGCGCTGCACCGGGATCTGGGTGGCGGCGGCGGCCTGGAACTCCTCGAAGCCCATGCCGATCCGGGCCGCGGTCTGCGCGGTCATCTCGGTGACGATGAAGCCGGGGGCGACGGCGTTGGCGGTGATGCCGAACTTGCCGAGCTCCTTGGCGAGGGTCTTGGTGAAGCCCTGCAGACCGGCCTTGACGGCGGAGTAGTTGGCCTGGCCGCGGTTGCCGAGCGCCGAGGAGGAGGAGAGCGAGACGATCCGGCCGAACCCGGCGTCCACCATGTGCTTCTGGACGGCCTTGGCCATCAGGAACGCGCCCTTGAGGTGCACGTTCATCACGATGTCCCAGTCGGACTCGCTCATCTTGAAGAGCAGGTTGTCGCGGAGCACGCCCGCGTTGTTGACGAGGATCGTCGGGGCGCCGAGCTCGGCGGCCACCCGCGCGACCGCGGCCTCCACCTGGGTGCTGTCCGACACATCGCAGCCGACGGCGAGGGCGGTGCCCCCCGCGGCGGCGATCTTCTCGACGGTGTCCTTGCAGGCCGCCTCGTCGAGGTCGAGTACGGCGACGGCGCGGCCCTCGGCCGCCAGGCGTACCGCGGTGGCGGCGCCAATGCCCCGCGCCGCTCCGGTCACGATGGCGACGCGCTGCTCGGTGGTGGACATGCTTGTTCTCCTCGCCCTTGGATCGCCGCCCAGCGGACCTCGGGGCGCCTCCGGCACGGGACCTCGTGTGCGCGGAACCTTCCCGATGGCTGAGCGACCGCTTAGTACCTTCAGCAGACGAGACGCTAGAAGCCCTGGCACCCGGTGTCAACGGCACGCGACGGCCGGGGGCCGTGTCACACCCGGTGGCGCCGCCGTCGCGGTGGTCGCGGACGGCGGCGCGGCGCGAGGGGTCAGCGCACCAGCAGGTCGAGCAGCCGTTCCACCTCGGCCTCCGGGTCGGCCGTGAGGCCGCTGTGCACGGGGCCCGGCTGGACGACGGTGGAGCGCGGCGCGATCAGCCAGCGGAAGCGGCGGCCCGCGTCGTCACGGGCGGCCTGGCCCGCGTCCGGTCCGCCCAGGCACACTCCCTCGACGGCGCGCAGGGCGGCCCGTACGCCGACCACGTCGGCGGCGGGGTCCAGCACCCTCAGCTTGGTCTCGTCGAGATGGGTGCGGGCGGCGACGAAGCTCCGGGCGCGGCAGTAGACGATCACGCCCGCGTTGAAGCACTCGCCGCGCTGCACCCGCGGCACCACGCGCAGCAGCGCGTACTCGAAGACATCGCGCTCGCTCACGGCCGGCCGTCCTTCTTCTTGGTGGGGTGGGGCCAGGGCGTGAGGTGCTCGGTGAGCCAGCCGGGGGCCTGGGACGGCTTGGGTTCGGTGGGGGCGTCCATGGTGATCCGCTCGTGGATGGTCGCGGCGCGCGGCAGCAGCGCCTCCACATAGGCGCGGCGCAGTTCGTCGGGGGACTCGAAGCCGGGTTCGTCCACCAGCCACTCGTCGGGGACGTCGGAGGCGACCTCGGTGAGCAGTTCCTCGGTGACCAGCGGGGCGAGTTCGGCGGCGGCCGCCGCGATGTCGGGGGCGAAGGGGGCGAGGGCGTGGTCCGACGCGTTGTACGGTTTGGCGGCGGACGTCTGGGCGCCGGGCCAGTTGTGGTGCCAGATCATGGTGGCGCCGTGGTCGATGAGCCACAGGTCGCCGTGCCAGACCAGCATGTTCGGGTTGCGCCAGGACCGGTCGACGTTGTTGATCAGCGCGTCGAACCAGACGACCCGCCCGGCCTCCCGCGCGTCCACCCGGTAGGCGAGCGGGTCGAAGCCGATCGAGCCGGGCAGGAAGTCCATCCCCAGGTTGAGGCCCCCGCTGGCCTTCAGGAGTTCCTGCACCTCCTGGTCGGGTTCGGCCAGGCCGATGACCGGGTCGAGCTGGATCCGCACGAGATCGGGGACGCGCAGCCCGAGCCTGCGGCCGAGCTGTCCGCAGACCACCTCCGCGACCAGCGTCTTGCGCCCCTGCCCGGCACCGGTGAATTTCATGACGTAGGTGCCAAGGTCGTCGGCCTCGACGATCCCGGGGAGCGAACCACCCTCACGCAGGGGCGTGATATAGCGGGTCGCCACGACCTCTTCCAACACTTTCCCAGGCCACCTATCTCTTCAAGCTTGCAATTAACGGAGGACTCCTTCGAAGCGCAGGAGCCGGAGTCACCGGTCAACGACGCCGGGGAGAATCTGGGGAGTTTCGATCGGCATGCCGGTCTCCCCGCTCCCCCAGCAGTCCGTCGATGACACCGCGCCCCTTACTGCCGGCCTCCGGCATGAAGTGAGCATAGTAACCGAGGGTGATCGCGGGCGAGGAGTGCCTGGCTTTGTCCACGAGAACGGGCAGCAGATGTCCACCACTTCGGGAGGCACCCCGCACATCGAGGATTCGAACGGCGGCGCTACGTACCGTGGCGGTGCACGGTCTTGCGCAGCGGATGAAAAACACGTTGGCCGATTTACCGCGGAGCTGCGACGATGCCGCTGTTTCTCTCGCGGAGGGCATTTGTTCGTTTTCGTGTGTGCTGGCTGTGGCGCCAGGCTGACCATCCCGATGTCTCAGGTCGAGCTGCCGGCCCATGCCCATCAGAAGTACGGGAACGGGATCCAGCTCCCGGTGCTCATGGAGTCAGGCACGTTCGCCGTGGAACCGGAACCCTGGGGGGCGCCGTGGCGGAGGTGGGAGGAGATCGATCCAGACGAGGCGGCGGCACGCGGTATCCACGCTCCGGTCTACGCCTTGTCCGACGGTGCGCCCGGCAGCGTTGTCATCGCACCGGGGGATACCCGCGGCACCGTGCTCGTCCCTGAGGAAGGCGGCGGCTACTGCTGCGGCCTCGACGGGGGTGACGGCCCCAACATGGCCTGCGAGGCGTGCGGCCTGTTCGTGGCGAGCCGGATCGACGACTGCTCACTTTGGCAGGCGGTCTGGCTCGCGCCGGATGCCGTGCACCGCCTCCCCGTCGACAACAGCGACACCGCAATACTCTCCTGGGGGGAACTGTTGGAGGAGGGGAAAGGCACGCCTCCGATCGAGCCGATCACTAGGTGGGGCTCGCTGTGCGGGCTGGACCACTGGTGGTCATGGAGCCCGCAGTGGGAGGCGGCGGCCGGCCGGGCCCTGGCCCACTTGCTGGCAGCTTCGGGTGGCCGACCGGTGACCGTCCCGCACGGCTTGATCGCGGAAGTGTTCCAACGCGCCCTCGACGCCCTGCTGCCCGCGGTCCAGCCGGCCCGGCGCGCCGTCTTTGCCGGACCGGGTCTGTCCGCCCCCGACACGGACGCCGACATCATCCTCGTGCCGACCCACCCGCAGACGGGGGAACCCTGGAGCCCGGCCGACCCGGACGCATCAGCACACCCGGTGCCGCTGCCGTTCGGGGTGTGGATGTGGATGGCCTTCGCCGAGCCGCACCTACACCTCCCCGCGTCGGGAGCCATGCCCGACGGCGTACTCCGCGACGACCCACCCCCGCCCCGCCCCCATCGCCTGTTCCGAGCCGACCCGGGAACCTTCCAGCACACGCTGGTCCGGTTGCCGGCCGTCCGCAGCCCGTGGCTGCGCGAGATCCTCGAGAACCTCACGCACCACATGCGCGCCGGCCTCTTCTAGCCGACTGACAGGGGGCGCTGGTGCTCACTCTCCGGAACTGCCGCAATCGAACAGAACCAGGCAGTGGTGCCTCCCGAAGTGATGGACCTCTGCTGCCCGTTCTCGTGGACAAAGCCATCTGGGCTTGGAGCTCGCGCAGACAGGCGGCGTGGGCAGCCCTGAAAGCCAGGTGGGCACAGGTTCCGGTGATCATGGAGTTGCGACGCTCTGTGATCA
>NZ_JBSFFY010000100.1:0-14905 GCF_053596315.1 Streptomyces sp. NPDC001732 | reverse complement strand
AACTCGACCTTCCAGCAATCGACTTCAGGTATCACGTCCATACCCGAACAACGATAACCAGCAGCTCAGGACACGAAATCTGACTGGAGTATTAGATGACTCCGCACCTAGATGACTCCGCACATCACGATGACGGGCCGGGCGTCGGGGATCGCCAGGATCTTCTTCTCGATGTCCTCGTGCCACGACGCTACTTCGTGTGCCCCGGTTGTCCAACGGGAGCCGAGGCTGTGAGTCGTGGCGGGTCTTCTCCTGGTCTCGGACCACCTGCAAGAGGCCGTATGAGAAGGAGTCCCGGCACCGGCACCGTGGCAAGGATCAGCCACGGTGCCGGACCATCCGTGTCCAGTAGGGCGCCTACGGGGACGCTGCCCGCCAGTACGACCAGGCCGGAGACCGACGACAGCGCGCCCGTGAACAGGCCGAGGCGCTCCTCCGCCACCAGCGCCGTGACGCCCGCCCGCGCCGCTGGGACCACCAGCATCTGGCCGAGCGTGAGCAGCACCACGAACGCGGCGCCGAGCAGCAGCAGTCCAGCCTGGATCATCGCGGGCCAGGCAAGGCCGAGACGGACGGTGGCGAGCCGTTCCAGGGGCATCTGGCCGAAGACGACCAAGGCCGAGGAGAGTGCGAACAGCCAGCCGAGGGCGGCCTGCGAGCCGGTGGCACGGTCGAGTTCGGCGGGCAGGGCGAGATAGAGCTGGTTGTAGGCGAGGAGGTAGGCGGAGTAGGCGAGGGCGAGGAGGAGGAAGCGGCGGTGGGTGAGGGCGGGGCTCGGGGTGAGGGGCGAGCGGGTGACGTGCGGGGCGCCGTGTGGCATCAGGCGCGCGTGACCGGCCAGGACGAGTGTGAACACCGCCGCGCCGGCGAGGCATGCCGTGCGGAATCTGCCATACAGGAGTGCCGCGCCGAGCACGGGCCCGATCAGCGCTCCGGCCTGGCCGCCCGCGAAGAACTTGGCGAGCACCCGGGTGCGGGCGGGGGCGCCCGCCTGCTCGATGCGCAGTGCCTCGCGGGCGATCTCCGACTCGACCGCCGGGGAGAACAGCGCGGCCGCGAACCCGATGAGCATCACCGATCCGATGACCGACCAGGCGGCAGCGGCGTACGCGAGCCAGCCGAACCCGGCGACGCGCAGCGCGCACCCGACGAGGACCAGCGGGCGCGGGCCGTAGCGGTCGGTGAGGGCGCCGCCGACGACGAACATGCCCTGCTGCGAGAAGGTCCGTAGACCGAGAACGAGGTCGACGAGGGGGCCGCCGAGGCCGAGGCCGGAGCTCAAGTGGTCGGCGAGGTGGGGCAGTACGGCGTAGAAGCCGGTGTTGAAGGCGAACCGGCTGCAGACGAGGAGGCGGGCGAGGGCTGTCAGGCGGGGACGGTCCTTCCGCCGGACAACGCGAGGACGCGGTCCGAGAAGTGGCGGACCATGGCGAGGTCGTGGCAGATGAACAGGTAGCCGAGGCCGAGCTGTTCCTGGAGATCGAGGAGCAGGTTGAGGATGCCGGCGCGCAGCGACGGGTCGAGGGCGGAGACGGGCTCGTCGAGGAGAAGGAGCGCAGGGTCCGAGGCGAGGGCGCGGGCGATGCCTGCGCGCTGGCACTGACCGCCGGAGAGTTCGGGCGGGAGCCGGTCGCCGAGAGAGGCGTCCAGGCCGACCTGGTGGAGGAGTTCGGCGACGCGCCCCGGGCCGGTGGTGCGAGACCAGCGGCCCTGCACCTTCAGCGGTTCGGCGATCTGCTCGCGCAGCGGCTTGCGCGGGCTGAACGAGCCGTAGGGATCCTGGAGGACGGGCTGGATGCGCGGCCGGACAGTCGTGCGCAGCTCGCGTTCGCGGACCCGGGTGAGGTCGCGGCCCTCGAAGAGCACCTGCCCGCTCTGGGGACGGCGCAGTTGCAGTACGGCGTTGACGGTGGAGGATTTGCCGCACCCGGAGGGTCCGATGAGCCCGACGGTTTCGCCCCTGCCGATGTGGAAGGAGGCGCCGTCGACGACGGTGGTCGCACCGCGACGGATGACGAGATCGCGGACGTCGAGGAGGGGAGGGGCGGGCGTCGCGGTCGCGGTGGTCATGCGGTTGCCTTCAGTAGGGCGGTGCGGTCCAAGTTCCGGTGGCAGGCCAGGACGCGGTCGTGGTCGAGGGGGCGGGGCGAGGGAAGTTCGGTGCGGCAGCGGTCGACGGCGTGCGCGCAGCGCGGGGCGAAGGCGCAGCCCGGCGGCATCGTGCCGGGGGTGGGCGGTTGGCCGGGGATGACGGGCAGCCGGGATTTGTGGGGGAGTTGGCGGCCGCCCTCGCCGGGCAGGGCGGCGAGCAGTCCGGCGGTGTAGGGCGCGCGGGGGTCGGCCATCAGGCGGTCGGTGGGGGCGAGTTCGGTGATGCGTCCGGCGTACATGACGGCGGTCCGGTCGGCGTGCCGGCGTACGGTGCCGAGGTCGTGGGTGACGAGGAGCAGCGCGGCGCCGGTGGCGGCCCGCTGCTCGGTGAGCACGCTGAGCACCTGCTCCTGCGTCTCGGGGTCGAGCGCGGTGGTCGGCTCGTCGGCGACGACGAGATCGGGCTCGTTGATCATTGCCATGGCGATCACGGCGCGTTGCCGCATCCCGCCCGAGAACTCGTGCGGATACGCGGATGCTTTGCCTGCCGCGATCCCGACCCGGTCCAGGGCGGCTGCGGCCAGGGCCCGTACGTCGCGCCGGGAAAGCCCGGGGCTCACGGAGCGCAGGGCGCGGCCGAGTTGGTCGCCGACGGTGTGCACGGGCGACAGGGCGGAGAGCGCGTCCTGCGGCACGAGCGAGATGCGCCGCCCCCGGTCGCCGGGCCCGACGGGCCGCCCGTCGAGCAGCACGTCGCCGCTGGCGTGGGCCTCTCTGGGCACCATTCCGAGCACGGCCCAGGCGGTCAGCGACTTCCCGGCGCCTGACTCCCCGACGAGCGCGAGCACTTCGCCGCACCGCACATCGAGGTCGAGGCCGCGGAGCACGTTGACGCCTTCGAAGGCGATGCGCAGGTCACGGACGCGGAGGAGGGGAACGGCACTGGACTTGGGGGCGGAGGCAGGGGTGCGGTCAGGCGTGGACACCGAAGGTCCCTTCGCGGTGATGGGGTCGTGGGAGTGTGGCGGGGGCTGGGTCGGTCGTGTCCTCGTCGTACGGGCAGGTTGGTGGTCGGGATCGCGGGTGGAAGCCGTTGCGGACTCAACTCCCGGGAGCAGATGCTCCGTTCGCGATCGTCGGGGTCGGCGCGGGTGCTGAGGGTGGCGTGGTCGGTTGGGCGGGGTCCTCCTTCGTCGTGCCCCGCCGCAGGAGGGGGAGGCCGCCGTGTGGGCGACTACGACCGCCCGGTCGCCCTTGCGCGTATCCCAACAAGGACACCGCCAGCGCGGCCAGCAGGCACAGGGCCGCGGCCGGGGCGAGCGCCGGGATGGGGGCGCGTTCCACGTAGTCCGCTGACTCGTCGAGGAGCAGGCCCCATTCCGGGGATGGCGGCTGTGCGCCGAGGCCCAGGAAGCCGAGGGAGGCCAGGGCCAGGGCGATACCGGGCAGGCGCAGCACCGCGTGGCGGGCCACCGGGGCTGCCACGGAGGGCAGGACGTGGCGGGTCAGGATCCAGGTGGGCGAGGCGCCGATCGCCTTCTGGACCTGGAGGAATCCCGAGGCCCGCGTCTCCTGGACCAGCGCCGCCGCGTGCGCGGCCAGCGGTGGCCAGGAGATCAGCGCCACTGCGACCGCCGCCCCGCCGGCGCCGGGGCCGGCCGCCGCGGCGACCAGGATGCCGACGATCACCGGGGGCAGCGCGTTCGCGATGTCCGACAGGCCCGTGGCGAGCGAGGGCAGGAAGCCCAGAACGAGTCCGATCGCATACGACAGGACGCAGACCGCCAGCGCCGTGCCGACCGTGGTCGCCGCGCCGTGCCCGAGGCGCGCGAGCACGTCTCGGCCGAGCGCATCCATGCCCAGCGGGTGCGCCCACGAGGGGGCGGCGAGGCGCAGGTCGGGGCGGACGGTGTAAGGGGCGCGCAACAGGCCCCAGACAATCGCCGTCACGAGCGGCGCCGCGAGGGCGACGGGGACCGCCTTCGGTACGCGCACTGGGCGGGCGGGCGGCAGCGTGAGGCCCGCGTCGCGCAGCCCCGGGCCGAGCATCCTGCGCCGCAGCAGTGCCGCCGCCGCGCCCACGGCGAGGCCGAGCAGCAGCAGAGCGAGAACGCAGCCCTGCAGCAGCGGTACGTCCTGCGACTTCGCCGCCCCCAGCGACGTACGGCCGATACCTGGGATCGCGAAGACCGTCTCGACCGCGACCGCGCCGCCGGTCAGGCCGACGACCACCATGCCGAACTGCGGGACCAGCGGGGGCAGTGCCCGTTTCAGTGCGGCGGCGGTGATGCCGCGGTGGGTGACCCCGGCCCCGCGCCACAGCTGAACCCACCGCTCATCGAGCACGGCGGGCAGTGCGTCGGCGACCAGACGGCCGAGCAGCGCGCCTCCCGGAACGCCGAGTGCGAGCGCGGGCAGCACCATGTCGGCGGGCCCGGCCCATCCCGAGGTGGGCAGCCAGCCGAGCCACACACCCGCCACGATCAGCAGCAGCGTGGCCAGCAGGAACTCCGGGAGCGCCCCGAAGATCGCCGCCACCGCGCCCGACGTACGGCGTCCGCGCCGCATGGTCGGCAGCGCCAGGGCCGAGCCGACCACCAGCGCCACGACGAACGCGGCGCCCGTTAGCGCGAGGGAGACCGTCAGCCCGGACATCACCGACGGCAGTACCTCCGCGCCCGACGCCCAGGACATCCCCAGGTCGCCGCGGACCGCGTCCGCTGCCCACTGCCCGAGCAGCCCCAACGGCCCGGCGTCCAGACCGATTTCGCTGCGGATCGCGTCCAGCGCCTCCCGCGTCGGTTCCTGCTCCGCGGTGCGGGCGCGCAGCAGGCTCAGCGCCGGGTCCTTCCCGGAGAGCCAGGGCAGCAGCCCCACCAGTACGACGACGGCCGCGAGCCCGGCCGCCCTGCTGATCCACACCTTCATGACGCGGAGAACCTCAGTCGACGTAGGTGTTCACAGTGATCAGTTCGCGCTCGCGCGGGTCGTGCGCTACTCCGCGCACCCCCTGGGCGTCCCCCTGGATCACCCGCTCGTGCAGCATCGGGATCGCCGCGTCCGTGGCCAGCACGGCCGCCTCGCCCCGCATCACCGCACGGCGCCGCGCCGCACCGGCCGCCGTCGAGGCCGCCGTGTCGAGGACGGTGTCCACGCCCTCGTTCTCCAGCTGCGCGATATTGAAGGAACCGTCCGAGGCGAAGTCGCTGTAGAGATACGCGGCAGGGTCCCCGGAGTCGAGCACGGTCGCCCGCGACAGAATGAACGCGTCGAACTTCCCCTCCAGCGCGTCCGCCTCGATGTTCGCGTACTCCCGCACCTCGAGCGTGACCTTGAACCCGGCCTCCTCCAGCTGCTGCTGCAACAGCTGGGCCACCTCGGGCAGCTCGGCCCGGTCGGTGAAGGTGCCGATGGTGATCTCGGCCCCGTCGGGCTCGCCCGCCTTCTTGCGTGCCACGTCGCCGCGCAACTGCGCGGCCCACGGCAGTGCCGGTCCGAGCAGCCCGTCGGCGACGTCGGCCCGGCCCTCGTACACGCTCTTCACGATGGTCTTCGCGTCGATCGCCTCGCGCGCGGTGGCCCGCAGCGCGGCACTGCGGAACGGCCCCGATGAGGTGTTCAGGTACAGCGTGTTGGTGCGCGGCATCGGCACCTCGGTGATCAACTTCTCGTCCAGGAGGGATGCCTGGGAGACGGGGACCGCCTCGGCCACGTCGGCCTCCCCGGCGCGCAGGGATGCGGCACGCGCGGTGCCGTCGGGGACGAACGTCGCGTCGATGCCGGCCGCCTTGGCCCTGCCGCCCCAGTACCTCTCGTAGCGGTCGAGGGTGGCCGACGACGTGCCATTCACCCTGACCAGCTCGAAGGGGCCGGTGCCCGCGCCGAGCGGGTTCACCGTCTTCCCGCTGTACGCCTTCTTCGCGAGGACGGAAAGCTGCGGCGAGCTGAGGCGGTGCGGGACCAGCGGGTCCTTCTCGCCGGTGGTCACCGTGACGGTGTGCGGCCCGGTGGCCTGCACCGTCAGGTCCACGCCGTCCAGGATGCGTGGCTTGGGGGAGGCGGTCGCGGCGGTGTGCAGGGACCGTACGACGTCGGTGGCCGTCAGCTTCGTACCGTCGTGGAAGGTGACGCCATCGCGGATCTCGAACATCCAAGTACGGCCACTCTGGCGCCACTTGGTGGAAAGCAGCGGCTTCGCGTCACCGTCGGCGTCGAGCCGGACCAGCGTCTCGGCCGTCGCCCAGCGGGACAGCTTGAACGCGTCGTCCGACAGCGGGGACAGGCCGGAGCGCGGTGGCTGCATGTGCGCGACGCGGATGCGCTTGCCGGAGGAGCCGGAGTCCGAGCTTTCGGTGGGGCTGCCGGAGAAGCAGCCGGTGAGAGTGGCGGAGCCGGCCGCGACGGCTATCGCGGCCAGGGCACCGCGGCGGGACATGCGGGCAAGGGCAGGGAGACGCACGTGAACCTTCGCTCATAGACGCAGGGCCATGGAAGCAGGGGACAGGAGGAGTAAAGACCCGGCAAAGTGCGGGCGGTGCCAGGACCTTAGCATAATGACAATCATTTCCAAAAAGCCTTCGATCATGCTGAGGTCGTGGCGGTCGGGGGCCACCGACTGCTCTTGATCACCCCGGGGAGTTCGCCCGCGTGAGCCATCTCTCGTACGCAGATGCGGGACAGGCCGAAGGTGTGCAGGTGGCCGCGGGGGCGGCCGTCCACGGCATCGCGGTTGCGCACACGAGTGGCGCTGGCGTCGCAGGGCTGGCGGCTCAACTCCCGTTGCGCTGCGGCGCGTTCGTCGTCCTCGTACGGGGCCAGTCCGCGCTCGGCCAGCTCGTCGCCGCTCTCCAGCTCGGGCAGGAGGTTGGTCGCGTCGACGACCGTGACCATGGTGCCCAGGCGGGCGACGTCGTCCAGCGTGGCGCCGTCGTCCCGGGTGAACGCGAAGGTGGCGGCCCCCGGCATCGGCTCGGAGATCCCGGACGACTCAATGAGGAGATGGTCGAAGCGGCCTTCGCGGGCCGGCTTGTCGACCTCGTCGAGCAGGTCGTCGCGCAGGGTGCAGCAGATGCACCCGTTGGTCATCTCGACCAGCCGTTCCTCGGTGCGCGACAGGGCCGCCTTGTTGCCGAGCACGAGGGCGGCGTCGATGTTGATCTCGCTCATGTCGTTGACGATGACGGCGACGCGCAGACCATCACGGTTGCCGAGGACTTGGTTGAGCAGGGTGGTCTTGCCCGCGCCGAGGAATCCGGACAGGACGGTGACGGGCGGGTGGGTCAGACAGCGGTGTCGAGCAGTTGGTCGAAGCCGCTGGGGTGCGGCCGGGCGGCGGGCCCGGTAGCCAGCTCGTCGTCCGGGTCTCAGGTCATGTGCCGTGGAGATCTCCCGGCGCTCGGTTCGGCTCTGCAGAACGTCAAGGGGGCTCGCACCGGACCTTCGCCGGTCGACCGCGTGCGTCCGGGCAGCAAGCACCACCTGATCGTCGACCGGCACGGCACCCCTTGGCCGTCTCGCTGACCAGTGGAAACCGTCACGATGTCACTCGGCTGATGCCACTTCTGGATGCGATACCCCGCCTCCGCGGGACGTGCGGGCGGCCGAGGCACCGGCCGGGGCGGCTGTTCGTCGACCGCGGCTACGACTACGACAAGTACCGCCGCTTTCTCCGTGCTCGCGGCGTCACACCGAAGATCGCCCGCAAGGGCGCAGCGCACGGTTCCGGCCTGGGAAAGACCCGCTGGGTCGTCGAGCGCGCCTTCGCACGGCTCCACCAGTTCAAACGGCTCCGGATCCGCTACGAGAAACGAGCCGACCTCCATCTGGGGCTGCTCCAACTCGCCTGTAGCATCATCTGCTTGAGACGACTCCGGACATCATTCTGAAACGATCAGTCACATTTGAGGAGTCGTCGCCCTCAGCGGACGGTTGCGCCCAGGTAGTCGAGGGCCGCGCAGGCGAATCCCGGTGCGGTACGCGGGCACTGCCAGCGGGCGAGGATTTCGGGCCCGGAGAGGTTCGCGGGTTCGGCCTCCTCGTCCTCGAGTTCATCCAGGGAGAGCCCGGGAAGCAGGTCCTCGGGAAGCAGGTCGTCGAGGGCCTGGTTCACTGGGGAGCTCAGCACCTCCAGGCAGGCGGGAAGGTGTTCGAGCACATCGTCCACGTCGGCCTCGTACGGATGCCAGCCGTGCGCGCACGTCCTGCCGTCGTTACCGCGCGCGACCCGGCTCAGTACAGCGACGACCTTATCCTCGACTCCCGGACCGGGGTTGCCGAAGGCCACGTAGGGGGCGAGCATCAACAGGCCCAGCGTCCAGAACAGCACGGGATCGCCCTCCAACCCCGACGCCGTCGTCTCGAGCCGGCGGGCGCAGCCGCGCACCGTCTCGTCCTTGTCTCCGGCATGGTAGCCGTGCCGGAGCTCGTCCCAACTGCTGAACATCGACTGCCAGTTGTCGGGCACAGGTATGACCGTCGACATGCCTTCGTGTTTCCCTTCGCGAGGTCCCGGCTCCGCGGTCATTGGATCACACGGGCTTGCGCCGTCACCCGAGGACCGCCGCGACTCCCGGCCGGCAGAACCCCTGATCGGCCGGGCGTGCCGGACGGCTGACGCCTCCCCCGGTGGACGCACCATCGACGCCCTCGAAGGCCTCACCGCGTGCACGAGCTCGACCGAGGTTCAAAGATGGGCTCTCAGGGTGCGGGACACGACGGCCCGTCAAGGGAGCCCTCGGACCTTGCTGAGCGATGGGGCTGCGGACCGATTGCCCTGTCCCGAGGCTGGCGGGCTGTCGGCTGGCCCGGCCGTGCGGCGGCCAAGCAGCCGAGGACGTTCGCCCGTACCCACCTGGGGAGAGAACCTCGTATGCCGACATGTGTTCGGGCGTGGCCCGAGGTAGCGCCCGACGCTTTCCTCAGCCGCCCGCCTCCGGCTCGGGCGATGGTCCGTCGTGAAGAGAGCCCCGGGCGAAGTCGGCGATGGTCTGGAGCCCTGGCTGGTAGCCGTCCGAGGTGTCCACGGTCAGGGTGGGGACGTCCAGGGAGATCGGCACCCAGGAGTCGAGGGAGTGTTCCCCCGCGGCGATGGCTTCGAGCAGGTCCTGGTCGCCGTGGGCGGCCCGGTGCGCGTCTTCCTCGGCGCGCTGGGCGATGCGGTCGTGGGCGACTTCGGACGCGGTTGTGCAGCGGATGACGCGGAGGTGCGCGAGGCCGGTGAGGGGTTCGAGGTTCGGCCGCCACAGCCGGTCCTGGAAGGCGGCTTCGGCGACGAGCGTGACGCCGGCCTCCAGGAGCACTCTGAGCGTGCCGAAGAAGGCGTCGAGGGTCGGATGGTTGAGGGGATCGTCGCCGCCGCTCTGGTAGCCCGGGTGGGACATGACCATGCCCTGCTTGATCTCGTCGCGGATGATCGCGGGACAGCCGAGAGTGTGGGCGAGCTCGTGTGCGAGGGTGGTCTTCCCTGTTCCGGGGCCGCCGCTCACGACGATTGCGGTCGGTGTGCTCATCGCTTGTTCTCCCAGGTCAGCATGAGGCTCCCGTTCGTGGTGTTGCCCCGCCAGGGGGGCGGCCGTGGTGTTCTTGGCGAGTCGGAGGGCAATGAATCCGGGCTCGCGGGACAGTTTGGCGTATTCGTGGGGGGTGGCGTTGGGTCATTGCGGGGCGGGACGGTGTTCCACGAGGCGCTCGATGACGAAGCCGGCCTCGGTGACCTCTGCGACCCAGCGTTCGAGGGGGCTGGCGCCAGTAGCGGCGCGGCATCCCGTCGGCCCAGGTTTTTTCGACGTGGCGGGCGTCGAAGCAACTGCCTCCGTCGGCAAGCCAGTCGGCGCTCGGACGGCTGGTGGACAGGACGAGACGGCCGTCAGGACGCAGGGCCTGGCCTCGGGCCTTCATGACGATCGTTCGATCAGTCTCTTGTCCGGTTGCTTCCACTGCCGGTGACCTGGGCTGTTGCATCTCGGCCCGGTCTTCGTCTTGGCCGCGGTGACCTCACCTGTTGAGTGACGCACCCATCCCGCGTGGAACAGCCGGCAGGCTGTGCCCATGGACATGGAGATGCTCAGCGCAGATGACTACGAGTCGGTGCATCGGGCAAGCCGAGGTCTGGCGGCGCGGTACGGGATGGTGACGCTCAACGCAATGATGGAGGCGTGGGAGGCGTTGGTGCAGGATGTCGAAGAGGGCTTCGACGCCGAACTCGTCTGGGAGTACGCGAACATGCTGCGTTGCCGCAGATGGCTGGCGGAGGCATGGCCCGTGTTCACCGACAGGATTCGAGCCACGCGGCAGGCGGAGCTCGACGCGCTGGATGCCCGCTTCCAACTGGCTACCGTGCCGCTGCACGGCCAGGCGGACGATGCGCGGTGGCATTCGCGGCGACCGCTTCTGATCGTCGGCGACAGTTTGATGGAACTGCCTGGATCCTGGGCCCTGTGACACGTGCGAGCTGATGTCCAACCGACGGTCAGATCACCGGAGAGTACCTCTGAACTGGGAAGACAGGGCTTGTCTAAGGGTTGGTCCGCAAAGGCTGGTGGGGCCGCCGCGACTCGGACCTCGCGCCTGTGGCAGCCTGCCGTCATGCCCGCCGAGCTGCGAGAACATGCAGGATGTCACTACGCCTTGCCCGACGATGCCTGGGCTGTGGAGCTGAGTGGGGCTGTGCTGGCGCCGGCCGCGTGGGCCGAGAACCCCAGCGCCGAGAAGTACCTGCCTGGAGCCGCCTTCTTGGTGGCGTTTGTCCCCCACGAGGATCCGGGTCTGGAACCGGCCGTCCACATCCACAGCCATGATGAGCACGTCGTCCCCTACGAGATCATGCGTTGGTTCATGGAGAAGGTGGCTGAGCAGGTCGAACGCTGCCGCCTCGCGTTCGAGCAGGGTGGGCGGGAAGCAGTGGAATGATCTTGCCGTTGCTGGTGTGACCGCGACGTCGGAGCCGTCCTGGACGGCCTCGTTCACGGGGCTGAGCCCGCGGCAGTTCGGGAGGCTGGTGACGGCTCCTCGGCGCGAGGGTGCGGCTGTGGTCCGCAGGGCCGGCCGTGGAGCCTGTCGCCGGAGGACCGGGCACTGTTGGTCGCGGCCTACCGGCGCACGAACCTGACCATGCGCCAGCTGGCCCCGCTGTTTGGGGGTTTCCAAGTCGGCGGCGGACCGGATCATCGATCACTCCGGGCCGATGCTTGCTCTCCAGCCCCGTAAGCGGTTCGCGAAGGACACCGTGCTGATCGTGGACGGCACCCTGGTACCCACCCGCGATCACGCCGTCGCCGAGCAGTCGAAGAACTACCGATGCTCCACCGACCGTCAGGTCGTCATCGACGCCGACACCCGTCTGGTCGTCGTGGTCGGCCGGCCTCTGCCCGGCAACCGCAACGACTGCAAGGCGGGGGAGGAGTCCGGCGCGAAGGCCGCCATCGGCGCGGCCATGCCCGAGGCCACTCAGAGATCATTTTTCAACCTGCCGTTGATGCTCGTGCGTTGGGCAGTTCTGCGGAACGACGAAGCTCCTGGTGGACGGGTTCTCGACCAGGATCGCCCGCGGCCACCAGGAGCTTCGCGTGCTTGTCCACCCGTCCCCAAGCTCTCGGCTTCGCTCGAGCAGGGGAGGCCCCATTCGATCGACCTGTCCAGGCGGTCTCGGCACCCCGCAGGACCACGAACTCGGTCCACACGTCGCTCATGAGTTCTGCACCGTCCGGGCCGGACAGCCGCACCGAGTCCCCCCGCGAGCAGCGGCGAGAACTCCTCCACGGTCAGGCCGAGGACGTCACGGAAGGCGCCGGGGTACGGGCCGGGGTGCACCGGGTCGTGCTCGTCGACGATGCCGGAGAAGTAGGGGACGATGAGAGTGCCGCCGTTCTCCACGTACGCGTGCAGGTTGCGGGGAGGCGACTGGCCGCGAATGTCGCAGTGGGTCACGGCCGGAGGCGGCACGGGATCAGGAGCCGGGTGTCCCCGGCCCTCTGGTGAGGAACTCCTCGAAGGACATCAGGGCTGCGTTGTTCGCCGGGGGCATTCGCTGTCGTGCAATCGCGTCCTACGATGCACGCAAGGGGCTGGTCGGCACGCCGACCGTCGTGGTTACGAACCTGGGGAGCGCCGCACAGATGACCTCGTCCCTCCGGCATCCCGGGGTCATACGTCGCATGCTGTGCCGGCTCGGGCTCCACCGGGACCGGCGTTTCACGCCCGACGAGCTCGGTCACCCTGCCACCTCGTGCCTTCACGAGTGGCGGTGTGCGTTCTGCGATCGGCTCAGGCGGTCCAGTGTGCTGCACCAGCACGGGCGCGAGCAACCCACGGACGCCCCGTGCCGAAAGACTGTTGCCTGTGTCCGTTGCGGCCATGAATACGGACACGTTCGGCACGCGAACGACCTCGTGCCGGTGGACATCCTCCCGGCGGCGCAGCGGCCGGACTATGTCACCTACTACCGCAGGGCCACGCCCTGCGACTACGCACAGATCTGCCGACGCTGCGGAGAGACGGACAACCACGTGGTCACCGAGCACGACTGGGACGACCCGTGGTGGGGCGAGCGTTGCCGACGCTGTGGCGGGCAGTGGTTCGACGACGGGGACTGACCCAGCTGAGGAGAGCGACCGGTACGGGGGCCTGCGGGGGCTTACGAAGGATTCGTGGACGCACCCGCACGAGCCATGTCGACAGCCGTGAACGTCGCCGCCGTCACCGTGGCGGCAGCAGTGAATGTGGCGACCGGCCACACACCACCGACGGGGGCATTCATCTGCGGCGCGGCGAAGCCTCCTGGCACCGCGTACACCACGAGCCGGTCTCCCGCCTTCGCGTCGGCGGGACATGCCTTCCCGAGCGGTACGAGGTCCGACTTCCGCAGCTTCCCCTCGAGTTCCGTACCGTCGAGCCGTTCCAGCGAGCACTTCCACCAGGACCCGGTGACCTCCCCGCAGGAGAGTTTCTCTCGTGCCGTACGGACTTCGTGACAACGGTGTCCACCGGCTCGCCCCACACATCCAGTACGGCCTGGTCGAGAAACCCCAACAACCCCAGAGCCGGCAGACCCTTCACGACTGCGGCCACCCCGAAGTGCCAGGATCGAGACGGACGAAGCACGCGTGGATCGATGCGAACCCGGCGCCGAGGATCAACAGCACCGCAACGGCCACCACCGTCGGGTGCGGCCACCAGGTGGGAACCAACACCACGGCCAGCCCGCACATCAGCACCGAAGCGGCGACGCCCAGCATGGCGCCGGCTACCAACAACTGTGGTCTCCCGCTTACCGCTACCTTCTCAACTGCCTTATTTCCCAAGCGTATTCATACCCATTCCGCCGACATTCCGGCCGCCGCGGCGATCGACCATCACGTAAGCACGCACGGTTACTCACCGATCTGGCCGTACGCGGGGAATCCTCGGTAGCCGCTGTCCCCCTTGCCATCGGACTTCCGGGCATTCACCCGGTCGACTCAACGAGGTGCCCTGCTTCTGGAAACGGCGGGTCTGAAGCGCGGGAACCTGCCAGCGGGGTACATGCCCCTGGCGTCTGAGCTGAGACTCCGGGGCCGTCAACGACTGCATAGCACTGCTCTGATCAACTCTTCGGGATGATCGGGCATGACTTGCGGCCAACTTCTTTGTTGATCAGCTGCGTTGATAGATCGGATAGTCGAATGACGGCAGCCGCGAGCCAGCCGCGAGCCCTTCTCACACTCGCATGCCTCCCGTGGGAACATGCCTACGCATAGCTCGCTGGCGGATTCAGTGTCAAGGCCGCCCAGCCCGCATCACGGTCTGTCCGGCGCCGCGCCGGCCACCGCACGGACGGCGAGGGCTGCGATGTCGTCGTCGAGACGGCCGCGGCTGTGGCGGACCGGGTCGCTGTGCAACTGCCCGAGCAGCCGGGACGGGGTGTCCGCTTCCCACTGTCCCGCGTGCTGCACCAGCGGGAAGGACGCGCCGGTGCGATCGCGGGTCTCGGTGACGCCGTCGGTGTAGAGCAGCAGCTCCTCGGTAGCGAAGGAGATGGTGTCGATGCGGTAGTCCGCGCCGATCGGCGCGCCCAGGTTGATGGGTGGTGAGGGAGCCGTAGGGGACCTCACGGACTGTTCCTGCGGGGAGCAGCAGCGGAGGAGGGTGTCCGCAGTTCACGATCCTGGCAACTGCCCCGGCGTCGGGGATTTCGACGAGCAGGGCCGTGGCGAAGTGCTCCATCCGGTCGCTGGGCAGCAGTGCGGTGTAGCGGCTCATGCTGACGCCCAGTCGGCGTGCTAGCCGTGCCAGGTCCGGCTCGTCGTACGCGGCTTCCCGGAAGCAGCTGACGATCGTGGAGGCGAGGCCGTCGGCGAGGGTGACGGTGGTCAGGGCCCGGACGTGGCCGGGGCCCCACCAGCGGGTGAGGGCGGCGAACGCGGGCTGGTAGAAGGTGGATGCCATCGCGAGCCCGGCCAGAGCCCAGCCGGCGAAGAAGACCGGGATGTTCGGGGCCGCGGCCACGATCAGCAGGCTGACCACGCCGGCCACCGAGCCGGCGGTCATGACGGTGCGTGGGCCGCGCTGGTCGAGGGTGCGCCCGATGCGGATCCCGGCGAGGGCGGAGACGACGAGACCGAGAGAGAACGCGGCGGTGGTCGCTCCGGCCGGCCGCGGCGGTGATCTGCGGGTTGAGGACGGGAAGGCGTAGTAGACGATGCCCCAGCTCACGATCTGCGTGGCGCAGAGGGCGGGCAGGGCGGCGCGGGGCCGGATTCGGCGAGGAAGCCGTCGACTACCAGGAGGCCTGGCAGAAGCAGCGCGAGGTGCACGCGGCCAGATTCGAGGACGCCGTCCC
>NZ_JBSFFY010000099.1:0-15358 GCF_053596315.1 Streptomyces sp. NPDC001732 | reverse complement strand
GCACCTGAAGCCACGAACGGCAGCCACTTGTCAGCCACACCCAGCTCCCCTGGGTGTCCTCACCCTACGAACGGGAGGATCAACCCGTTCAAGAACGTAGAGCCGCTTGTACGACGGCGACGCGCTCCCCACGGACGATCCCCCTCCACCATGATCAACTCGAAGATCCTCCCACGCCATTCGCCAACGTGACAGTCCCTCCTGGGGGCGTCGGAACGAATGGGATCGCGTAGGAGGACAGCGCCGACCACGTGCCCGGCGATGGTCAGCCAGGCGACGGCCGCGCCGTCGAGCAGCGCGCGGTTGTCCACCGCTGCGGCCCACGACGGCACGGCGTCCGCGGGGTCGATCCGGCCGATGGACGCCCGCTGCCCGTCCACGGTTCCCGAGGCACCCCGGCCGGGCTCCTCGGTGACATCCGCCACCACGGGCAACGCCAGTCCGCGCTCCCGGGCGGCGTCGACGATGGCGTGGGCCAGCACGTGCGGCGAGTACTGGTCGAGTACCGCCGCCATGCGCAGCACCTGCGCCGGGACTGCTGCACGGTGGTCAACTACTACGGCTCCATCACCGTCAACTACGAGCACGAACTGGCCCAGCTCGACGACCAGGGCCACCGGCCGCTGCGGACCGCGGCCACGGACGATCCCGCAGTCGGGCTGTAACAGCAGGCGTCTGTCAAGCTGTTGCGGTCGTGAAACTTGTGGGAACCGCCTACTAGACGTCAGCGTGATCGGTGATGCTGAGGTTCTCGGCGTGGACAGGCACTGGAGGTGGCGGGTGGAACGGGGCGCCCTGATCGCGGGCAGGTACGAGCTGACCGAACTGCTCGGCCGAGGAGGCATGGGCGAGGTCTGGGCCGGCCGTGACCGCGAGCTCCACCGCAGCGTCGCCGTCAAACTCCTGCACTACGACGACAACGCCCCACCCGAGCTGGTCCAGCGCTTCGAACGCGAGGCAGTGGCCGCGGCCCAAATCAACCACCCCAACATCGTTGCCCTCTACGACCGCGGCACCCACGGCCACCTGCAGTTCCTGGTCATGGAGCACGTTGAGGGCACCAGCCTCGCCGGGTACCTGCACCGTCAAGGCCCCCTGAACCTGGACCGGGCCCTGGAGATCGCCCAAGAGATCTGTACCGCCCTCGTCGCCGCACATGAGGCGAATGTCGTCCACTACGACATCAAGCCCTCCAACGTCATGCTCACCGCCAACGGCTCCATCAAGGTCGTGGACTTCGGCATCGCGGGCTTCACCCACACCCACACCTTCACCGTCGCGCCCACCACCGTGCTCTCCCCGGTCGGAACCGCCCAGTACGGAGCGCCGGAACAGTTCCTGGACCAACGCGGCGACGAGCGCTCCGACCTCTACGCCCTGGGCAGCGTCCTCTTCGCCCTGCTCACTGGGGAGCCCCCGTTCGCCGACGGCACTCCCTTGTCGGTGATCCGCCGCAAACTCGATGAAGAACCCCGTCCGGTGGCCGCACTGCGCCCCGACGTCCCCGCACCGGTTGCCCAGTTGCTGACAGACCTCCTGCGGCGCGACCCCGAGGACCGCCCCAGAACGGCCGTATCAGTCCGGCAGCGCCTCACCCGTCTGCGCACGGTCTCGGCCGGCCGAGAGATCGGCGAGGCCGAGACCGAATCCGTTGCGCCGCCTGCGGCGACTCGTAAGCTCAGCATCAGCCGGCCGGAGGCTGAAGACGCGGCCCGGAGCACGGACGCCGAGCCGCCGAAGATTCCGGTCTCCGCGCGCCGATGGACCGCAAGCAGACGCGTCCGACTCCTGGCGGCGGCCCTGCCCACATCCCTTGTGCTGGCGGTGACCGCGGTCATCTACTACTCCTCTGCGGCCCGCCACCGCGACACCACCGGCCCCTCGCCCAGCGAGAGCGCCACTGCGGCGGCCCGGTACCTGAGGATGCCGGACTTCTGCGGGTACCTCCAGCGCAACCAGTTCCGGGGGCGACAGGAAATGACGGCACCGGAACTGGGATCGGACACCGAAAACACCAGCACAAAGGCCAACTGCGGGTGGAAAAGCCCCGACTCCAGCACTACCGGGTTCGAGATGACACTCAGCGCGACGCTGCTCAGCAAGGAGGGAGCGGCCGAGGAGATGACCTCGATCAAGCTCGGCCGCGCTACGCAAGACATCGGCAGAACCGTGAGTCAGTTGGAGGGGATAGCGGACGAGGCGAAGCAATGGGTCACCGACGAGTCCATCGCGAAGGAGGGGAAGCCGGGCAGACTCAACTCGACCACGATCTGGTTCCGGCACGAAGGACTCTTCATCGAAGTGGACTATAGGGAGTTCGGGGTTCAGCTGAACGAGACGGACAACAAAACTGTGGTCACAGAGCGCGCGAAAGGGTTCGCCAGGTCCCTGGAGACCTTCCTCAACGATGAGCCGGAGAACCACGAGAAACCGATCTGGGGCTGAACCGCCCCGTCGGCCCGCCGTACGGCGCACGGGATCCGGGCAGAGGGTTTCATAGGTGTTCGTCTGTGAAACACCGTCACCCGGTGGACGCGTCCAAGGCGAACCGTGTTTCATAAATTGTTGCAAACGGCTCGACAGTTTGAAACCACTCATGAAACAGCCGGGGCTCGTGAGCGACGACTTCAAGCGCGTGGAATCGCACGACTGCCCGATGTCCACCTGCGCCGCCCCCGTGGGCTCGCCGTGCCGGACCGGCAAGGGCAAGGTGGCCATCCAATACCACACCGCCCGCTTCCGACTCGTGCCCCAACTCGCCAAGACCCTCAACGTGCCGACCCCCGCCGTGCGCAAGCCCGGCTCCGCCTGGGCCGAGCTGCCCCGGCCGAGGAACGCCGGCGCAGAACCCGTCGGGCATGCCCGCCTGGGGTACGCCCGTGCATCCACCGCCCGGCAGTCCCTCGACTCCCAGCTCGACTCGCTCGCCGAAGCCGGGGTTACCCGCATCTTCTCCGAGAAGATCTCCACCCGCGCCACCCAGCGCCCCGAACTGGACAAGGCCGTCGCCCTCGCTGGCGAACTGCGCGCCTCCGGGGTGCGCGTCACCCTCGTCGTCCACGAGCACAAGCGGCTCGGCCGCGGCATCGAACTGGCGACCCTGGCCGAGGCACTGAGGCTCTTCCAACCTGTCGGTGAGGTCCGGTAGTCGGCCGGTCCTGCAATATGAAGAAGCTCCTGGTAGACGGTGTCTCGACCAAGATCCACCATGTCCCACCAGGAGCTTCGCTCGCTTGTCTATCCTTCCCCAACCTCTCGGCTTCGCTCGAGCAGGGGAGGCCCCATTCGATCGATCTGTCCACCCGCACCCTGCGGTATCTGGCCGGGCAACTCGCCTCCCGTAGGCGGGAGATCGGCACGCGGTGGAGGCGGCTGACCGCGAGCCGTCAGGCCCTGCTCGCCCTGGCGCACCTGCGATGCGCTCACACCTGCGCCCAGCTCGCGGCCGGGTTCGGCATCGGGCTCGCTGCCGTCTACCGCTCCGTCCGCGAGGCGATCGACGTCCTGGCCGTGCTCGCACCGACACTCGACGAAGCGACAGCGACGGCCCGCACGAAGGCGTACGTCATCCTCGACGGCACCGTGCTGCCGATCGACCGGATCGCCGCCGACCGACCCTGCTGCTCCGGCAAGAAGCGGCATCACGGCATGAACGTCCAGGTGTTGACCGATCCGTTCGGCCGGCTGCTGTGGGCCTCGCCCGCGCTGCCCGGCGCGACGCACGACCTGACGGCGGCACGCGAGCACGGCATCATCGACGCCCTCCCCGAGGCGGACCTCAAATGCTGGGCCGACAAGGCGTATCAGGGCGCGGCACGGAACGTCCGGGTCCCGCTCAAAGGGCGCCGCCTCAAGCGGTGGCAACGACGCCACAACACCACCCACGCCAAAATCCGCTGCGCCGGTGAGCAGGCCATGGCCACGCTCAAGAGCCGGCGTCTCCTGCGCAAGCTGCGCTGCAGCACCACCCACATCACCGCGATCGTCAAGGCTGTCCTCGCCCTTCAGCTCGCGGCCGCGTCAGGATGAAAACACCTCTGTGATCACGTCGAGCGTGGACTCGACCGAGCTGAGCTGGTTGTTCAAGTGTTTGATCCACCGTCCCTTGGGCTGGAGGACGGCGTGGGGGGCGACGACGCCAGTGATGAACCGGCGGATCTCGGTGAGCTTCTCCCGGATCACCGCGACCTCGTATGCCTGCAACTCGGCGGGGTCGGAGCAGAACTTGTAACCGTCCGCCCTGGTCCAGATCAGGGGCGGCCAGCCGCGTTCGGCGATGATGTCCCGCAGGCAGGCCAGGCCCGCGCGGGCCTGGTGGGCCGACAGCTCACTCGACCTGACCAGCTGGTTGAAAGTCAGGCCGGGCGGGCTTCGAAGAGCACGAACCGGACAGAGTCAGCGTGTCGCTGGGCGGCGGGTGATCTGCGCTCGGAAGCGCGGGGCGTCGCCTACTCGCCTTGCAGCAGTTTGGCCCGCTCGCCGTCGACGTCCACCTTGCCGGTGTCCACCGCGGTCTCGATCCAGTCCAAAGTCGCCCTGACACGGGCGACGTTCTCGTGGACGATGGTGCGTTCGTCCTCGCCGAGCTGGCGGTCGCGCATGCCCGGGACGACCAGCAGCTCTGGGGATATCCGGAGGTCGCCGCCCCCTGGGCATCAGCACCTCCGCCGTGGAACGGCGCGGTCCTGGCCGACCGCGGGGACGGCAAGACACCACACCGGGCCTCAACTGGTCCGGTCAAGCCCCTGCAGTCTCCGGAGACTCAAGGCACTGGCCAGTGGTCCGGGCGCCAGTGAGAGCAAGGCCCAGGGCCATCCGACGTGCGCGGCCAGGTGCGGCAGCAGCAGGACCGGTACCGCCGCGAGAGAGTATCCGAGCGCCATCTGCACGGTCAGGGCCGTCCCCACGACGGTCGGGTCGGAGGAGTCAGCAAGCAACGCTGAGTACATCGGTGAATCCCCGATCACCGATGCCCCCCAAACGATCAACATCACCGCAGTCACTATGTCGGGAAGAAGTGGCAACGCTGGTGCGAGGAGGCAGCAACAGGCCGAGATGGTGACGACTACGGTCGTGACACGGACTCTGCCCCACCGATCGGCTGCGGAACCTGCGCCGAAGCAGCCGATGGCCCCGGCTACGCCGATCAGCAGGAACGGCCCCCATCCCGGGACACCGAGGACAGGGCCCCCCGAACCGGGCAACGCGGCGAGCAACGCGACCGACCATGTCCACAGGCCGTAGACCTCCCACATATGGCCCAGGTAGGCCAAGGTGACGAGCCGCTGTCGCCTGTTGCGGAAGAGCTGCCAGGCGGCACCGATCCGTAGTGTGTCGGTCTCGCTCGTGTGCGGGCCGGTCCGAGTCGTCGTCGCCAGCCCGGCTGCCAGTGTCGCGGCAACCGCCGAGATGAGGAGGACACTTCGCCAGCCCGGCAACGGCAACGTGCGGAGTGCGTGCGGAAGAGCGCTGCCCAACGTCAAGGAAGCCACGACCAGCGCGACTGCCGACCCGCGGCGGGCCAGGGTCCATGAGGCGACGGCCTTCATCCCCGGCGGATACACCGCCGCAAGAGCGATTCCCGTGAGGACGCGCAGAGCAAGGGTCGGCGCGAATCCGATGGGTAGAACCGCAGGCAACGCTGTGCACGCGGCAGCGATCAGCGAGCCCAGCGGCAGGAGTACGCCCGGGCGTACCCGGTCGGCGACGCGCAGCAGCCCCAGTCCCAGCGCTCCGGCCGCGAACCCGAGCAGGACGCAGCTCGTCAGCCACGAGACTTCGCCTGAGTCGAGGTTCCAGTGCCGCGCCAGCTGCGGCGCCACCGCTGACGTCGCGTACCACGTGCTCAGTGCCAGCACCTGGACGAGCGCCCCGAGAGTGGCGTTCAATGCGACGGCTCCAGGGCGCAGCCGGTCGTCCATGAGGACCATGGCCGGCACCCGGGTCGACCGCACGTTGCCGCTCACATCGACAGGCTTGTCCATACCGTCTTCGTCTCGAGGTATGACTCGAGGTTCGCGTGGCCCATCTCACGGCCGTAGCCTGAGGTCTTGAATCCACCGAACGGTGCTGCGGCATCAGTGGCACCGTACATGTTGATGTAGATGGTGCCCGCCCTGAGGAGTTTCGCCAGGCGGTTCGCGCGGGCGATGTCACGTGTCCAGATGCCGGCCGCGAGACCGTAGGGTGAGTCGTTGCCGCGCGCCGCGATCTCCTCGAGGGAGTCGAAGGGCTGGGCCACGACGACGGGACCGAAGATCTCCTCCCGTACCGCTGCCATTGTGTCGTCGACATCGGTCAGAACGGTGGGACGCAGGAAGTATCCGTCCGCGTCGACGCCAGCCGGGGCTACTGCACCGGCGGCGGCAGTCGCGCCACCGGTGAGCGCGCCGTCGATGTAGCCGCGGACTCGGTCGAGCTGGGTTCGGCTGATGAGCGGACCGAGGTCGGTGCTCGGGTCGAGCCCAGGTCCGACGCGCATGCTGTCAGCCCGTTCGGACAGGGCGCCCACGATGTCGTCGAAGCGGGAGCGTTCGACGTAGAGGCGTGAACCGGCACTGCACGACTGGCCGGAGTTCGAGAAGATCGCCGATGCCGCGCCGGCCACTGCCTCCTCGACAGGAGAATCGGCGAAGATGATGTTCGGACTCTTCCCGCCGAGTTCCAGCGTCACGCGCTTGACCTGTGCGGCCGCCTTCTGCGCCAGGTGGATCCCGACACGGGTGGAACCCGTGAAGGCGATCTTGTCCACGAGTGGGTGTTCGACAAGTGCCTCGCCTGCTTCCGGTCCGTAGCCGGGGAGGATGTTGAGAACACCGTTGGGCAGTCCGGCCTCGAGGCCGAGTTGGCCCAGGCGGATCGCGACGAGCGGGGTGTTCTCGGCGGGCTTGAGGACGATCGCGCACCCGGCGGCCAGGGCGGGCGCGATCTTCCAAGCCGCCATGAGAAGAGGGAAGTTCCACGGAATGATCTGCGCGACGACACCAACGGGTTCCCGCTCGGTGCGCACCATGGTGTCGGGCACGGACACCGGAATGGTGTTGCCCTCGATCTTGCTGGGCCAGCCGGCGAAGTACGCGAAGTGCTTGATGGACAGTTCCACGTCGTTCTGGCGGGCGGAGCTGCGGACCTTGCCGCCGTCGAGTGCCTCGATGTCGGCGAGTTCGTCGGCGTGGGCCTCCAGCAGCGCGGCGAAGCGCTCGATGATCCGGCCGCGGTCGAGGGCGGACATCCGTCGCCACGGCGCGCCGGGCTCCAGCGCTGCCGCTGCGGCCCGTACGGCGCGGTCCACGTCGGTGACTCCTGCCGCGGCGGCGGTCGCGACCTGCCGGCCGGTGGCGGGGTCCAGGACGGGTATGGTGCCGCCCTTGTCGGCCGGGACCATCTCACCGTCGATGAGGAGCCGCGGTGGGGCTTGGAGCAGCGCCGAAAGGGCTGGGCTGAGGTCGGGTGTGGGGGCGGCGTCCTCGATGACGCTCATGTCTGGCCCTCCTGGGAGCAGGTGCGTTGTTCTGCGGTGGGCGTACGGGTGCGGGTAGCTCAGCGCGCGGTGGTCGGCTCGAGCACGGCGGGGTTGGCGATCGCGGCGGGCCGTTCACCGGCCGTCCACGCGCGCAGGCCGCGCTCGGCGATCTTGGAGTGCTCGGTCACGACGTCGTCGGAGGCGCCGCCGATGTGCGGGGTGACGGTGACATTGTCGAGGCTGAGCAGCGGATGGTCGGCGGGGACCGGCTCGGTCCAGAACACGTCGAGCCCGGCTCCGGCGATCCGCCCCTCGGCGAGCGCGTTGACGAGCGCGTCCTCCTCCACCACCGCGGCGCGCCCTGCATTCACCAAGTAGGCATCCGGACGCATGAGCCGCAGCTCCCGGTCACCGATCAGCCCGATGGTGGACTCGGCCAGCGGGACGTGGACGGTGACGATGTCGGCCGTGGACAGCACCTCGTCGAGTTCGACGATGCGCGCCTGGTCGCCGAAGGCGTCGGACGGGAGGAAGGGGTCGTAGACGACGACGTCCATGCCGAAGGCCCGGGCCCGCTGCATCATGCGGCGTCCGATGGCGCCTCCGCCGAGGATGCCGAGGGTGCGTCCGGACAGCCCGATCCCACGAAAGGTCGAGTAGGGCTCGAACACGTCCTCGGACTTCCATGCACCGCTGCGCAGCCAGCGTTCGGCCCGGCCGGTGTGCCGAACGGTCATGAGAAGCAGTGTGAAGGCGAGATCCGCGGTGACGTCGGCATTGCGGGCCGGGGTAGTCAGGACGGCGATCTCGCGTGCAGTACACGCTTCCACGTCGACGTTGACCGGGTTTGCACGGCAGGACACGACGACCCGCAGCTCAGGTGCCTTGTCCAGGGTGGCTTCGTCGACGACGTCGACCTCGCACACGAGTGCGGTCGCGCGGGCGAGTTGCTCGTCGAGTCCCCTGGTCGCCAGCGATGTGCCGGCCAGAGAGGGCTCGACGAGTTCGACGTCGAAGACGTCCTCGAGCAGCTCGGCTCGAGCTTGGTCGAAGGGCGCGGTGACCAGCAGGAGCGGGCGGTCGCTGTGGGTGGTCTGGTTCGGCACGGATTCTCCTCGTTTACGTCTTCAGGGATCAGGTGGCGGTCGCGGAGAGGGTGGGCGTGGAGGCTTACGCGGGGCCCGCGTCAGCGGCGTGTGCGGCCGTCTGCGTCGCCCGCAGGTCGGGCCAGTGGTGTCGTACGGCGTCGCGGACGTCGCGGAACACCTGGGCCTGGGCGTCGTGCAGGGCGCGCAGACAGGGGTCCGGCTCGAAGGTCTGCGCGTCGTCGCCGAACTGGGCCAGTGCGGCGGGAAGGTCGGGTGCCGCGCCGACGGCGACGAGGGCCAGCGCGCCGGCCCCGCGGGCGCCGAGTTCGGCGAAGGTGGAGCGGACGATACGGCGCCCGGTCACGTCGGCGACGATCTGGCAGACGACCGGCGACTGCGCCCCGCCGCCGCAGAGCCGGACCGTCGCGTCGGCCTTGATGCCCAGCACGTCCATGCATTCGCCCAGGGACAGGGCGATGCCCTCGTACACGGCGCGCAGCAGTTCTCCCGGGCTGGTGCGCACGGTGATGTTCAGCCATGCCGCCGAGGCCGCGGTGTCCACGAAGGGCGCGCGCTCACCGCTGACGCTCCCGTAGGGCAGGTAGAGCACTCCCCCGGCGCCGGCCGGAACGGCGTTGACGAGTTCCTCGATCTGTGGCCATTCCAGCCCGGCCAGGCCCGTGGCCTCGCGCGCCCAGTCGAGGTTGGGGGTGCCGTTCATCGGGGCGAGGCATTCGATGACCTGCGTGCCCTGCCCCAGGTTGAGGGTGATGACCGGGACGTCGAGGGGCGCGCTGACCTGCTCCTGTACGGCGCCGACGAACGCGGTGGTGCCGAGGATGGCGTACGCCTCGCCCGGTCCGACGACCCCCAGGCCGACGCCGCCGGCCAGTGTATCGACCAGGCCGGTGGCGACGGGCAGACCCACGGGTAGTCCGGTCTCGCGGGCCGCCTGCTCCGTCACTCGGCCGCATACCACGTCGGGTGGGAACAGGGGCGGCAGCAGCCGGCGGAAACCGTCGTGGCCCAGGCCCTCGATGAGTTCCTCGGAGTAGCGCCCGGTGGCGACGTCGAGGTAGGTGCGCGAGGCCTCGGAGGCGTCCGTTCCCACGACTCCCGTGAGCTGAAAGCGGATCCAGTCCTTGCAGTTGAGCTGGGTGGCCGCGCGAGCGAGGAGTGTGGGGTCGCTGTCCTGGAGTTCTTCCAGAAGGACGGGCAGGGCCCCCGGGAACAGGGCCGAACCCGTGGTGCGGCGGACCAGTTCCCCCCGCCCGTCGGCCTCCCATCGAGCCACCCGCTCGGCGGCTCTGCCGTCTAGCCACAGTACGGCCGGTCCAGCAGGGCGTCCGCCGGCGTCCACGAGCCACGCACCGTCACCCTGGCCCGTCACGCCGAGTGCGAGCAGTTCGACATTGCCGGCTTCGGCCAGGGCCGCACTGATCGTCTGCGCGACAGCGGACCAGACCTCGTCCATGTCCTGCTCGGCGCAGTGCGGTTGCGGCCGCCGGATACGGACCGCCGATCGGGCAGTCCCGAGCACGTCACCCGTCGTACTGATGACGACGGACTTGACCGACGTCGTGCCGGCGTCGATGCCCAACACGGCCTGGACTCGGCTTCTCATCGTTACCTACCTACCTGCCCCGTTCGGATTCTCCAGCGGATCGGCCTGCGGCGGCTACTCGGAGCCGACCCGGGTGGCCGCCGGGGGAGCTGGATCGACCTGCGGGCTGTGTCCCGGGGCTTCGACGCCGGCCTCTCGCAGGAGGAAGGTGAGGAAGATCCCGACGATGTAGAGCGCCGCGAGGATCCAGACAACCGGCCCGACACCCAGCGGCCCGACCAGCGCCGCCACGGCCGGGCCCCCGAAGTTGCTGAGGCCGGCACCGAGGTTGAGGACCGCGACCGCGGCCGCCTTGTGCTGCGGGGCCAGGAGCGGGACGACGGCCGACAGCGGGACGTACATACCGAGCGCGAGACCGTAGACGATGCCCAGAGCCATGATGACGACATAGTTCGCGCCGACCGCCTGCGGCAGGTAGTAGAACCCGAGCACGGTGATCGCCGTGGCGGCTCCGCCGCCCCAGGCGATGACGTTGATGCGGCCGAACCGGTCGGAGGCGTAGCCGGAGATGAGGTTCGCGGCCACGTTCGCCGCGAGCATGGTGCCCCAGATCGAGGACCACTGCGACTGGCTGAAGCCGATCGTCTTGACCATGTACACGTTGAGGAACACGGCGAACGAGTAGTACGAGATCGTGTTGATGAGGCGGACCGCGCCGCCGACACCGACCTTCGGGCGTTCCTTCATGATGACGATGCCGCGCTTGAGGCCCTCGACGGTCTCCGCACGGGTGACCTTGCGCGCACCGGCCCGGGACTTCACCAGCACTGCGATCATGAGGGCGGCGATGGCAACGAAGACCAGCGACGACCACAGGGTCACCAGCTCTCCCAGCGGGTCCACCGCGACGGCCACGAAGTACCCGCTGATGACGCCCAGGCCCATGGCGTTGAAGAACCAGTACCAGCCGACGGCCTTGCCCATGACCGCGTCGGGCGTCTCCATGGTGACCCAGACCAGGAATCCGTAGGCAAAGAACGGATAGCCGATGGCACGGATCGCGTAGGTCGCGATCATCACGGCGTAGTTCTCCTGCATGACGCCGAGGGTCAGGAACCCGACCTCCAGCACGATCCACAGACCGGCGCCGATGAGCATCACCCTGCGGGGGCCCCAGGCTTCGGCCAGGGCGCCAGCCAACCAGGCGGAGACCGCCACGACGATGCCGTAAGCGCTGAAGAGTCCGGCGACCTGACTGCCGCTGAACCCGCGTTCCTCCAGGTAGGTCGAGAGGAAACTGAGTTCGATCCCGTCGCCGACCATGAAGAGCATGAGGGCGATGAAGCCCCAGAACAGGACCTGGGAGATTCCCTGGTTGGTGAGGGCTTGCGTCCACCGGCTCTGCGGCTGCGCGAGGCCGTCCTTCGTCGTCATAGACTCCTCCTCGAGCCTGAACATTTGTACACTCGGTGAACCGGTGCTCAAACATCATGACTCCGCCGCCCGCGCTGTCAAGGTCCGTGTTTCGCTCCCGCGGCCCACCGCGACGCTCTTCGCACCGGGAGCGGCAGCCCTCCACTCCGCTCTGACCAGTGGTGATGCGAGCATGACGCCCACCTGTCGCATTCCGCGAAATCGCGCGTGATGCTCCTTCACCACAGCCCAGGCGCGAACGCCGTGCGTGCGGACGGCCCGGCACCAGCGCGCACCTCGGAGCCGACCGGCCAGCGCTTTCACCGCACGCCACCGGCGCCCGCGGATTGAGGCTCTGTGGTACACCGCCAAGGCGTCCTGGCCGGGCGGCCCCCGGCTTCACGCAGCATCTGACGGCGTACGGGGGTCATGGCCCGCACCCCGCCGGAGATCCGTCGGACCTCCTTGCGCTCCGCAGCGCGGCCGGGCATCATGATGAACGGAGGTGCAATGGTGCGAACAAATGCTCACAACCCATTGCTCGGTAAGGTGGCCCGGCTCTACTACGATCACGGACTCACCCAAGCCGAAATCGGCGAACTTCTCAGCCTGTCCCGGGTGAAGGTGACCCGAGTACTCGCCGAGGCCCGGCAGGCTGGCATCGTCGAGATCACCGTGCACAGTGACGAGCGCCCCTTCGCCGACGTCGAGACAGCCCTCATCAGCCGGTTCGGCCTGCACAGCGCTTGGGTGTGCCCCAGCCTCGGACGCGGTGAGGAGCGCTCCCCCTCGTCGCTGGGCGTCACCGGGGCGGAGGCCCTCGCCTCGGTCCTCCCGCACGTCCAGCGTGTCGCGGTCGGCATGAGCACGGCCGTCGCGGCCAGCGTCGCCCACCTGCGCTACCAGTCCGACACGGCCGTCGAGGTCGTCCCTCTGACGGGAAGCCGCGGCGGGCGCTCCAGCAATGCCAATCCGCACGAGGTGGCCACCAGCCTCGCCCGTGCCATCGGCGGCACCGCGTACCACCTGCCCGCCCCGCTCCTGGCGACGACTCCCGAGGCGGCGGACGCCATCCGCGGGCTCGACGAGGTCCAAGGCACGCTCAATGTCGCTGCCGCGGCCGACGCGCTCGTCCTCGGCATCGGCGGCACGGCGGGCGTCGCCCAGGCGCTGCGCCGCTCGGTCACCGAGACCGAGTTCGCGGCCCTGCGGGAGCTCGGCGCCGTCGGAGACGCGTCCGCCCGCTTCTTCGACGCGAACGGTCAAGCCGTCGACGGCCCGATCGACCGGCGCGTCATCGGCCTGACGCTGGAACACATGCGGGCGATCCCCATCCGCGTGGGCATCGCGGGCGGCATCGAGAAACACATTCCCTTGTTCACCGCGCTGGAGACCGGTCTCGTCAACGTCGTTGTCACGGACATCGACAGCGCCCGCGCCGTCCTCAGTCGCCCCGTCGCCACCCCCGCGACGGCCTGAAACACGCAGAGGAAACACGATGAAGCACCCCACCACCGTCGAGGGCCTGTTCGCCCAGCTCGCCGAGGTAGGCCGACTGGCCGTGGAACGCGGCCTCGTCCTGGCCAGCGGGGGCAACCTCTCCGCGCGGCTGCCCGGCAGCGACACCTTCGTCATCACCGGCGCCGGCACCTGGCTGGACCGGCTCGGCAACGACGACTTCACGGTCATGACCCTGGCCGGGGACGTCACGGGCGGGGCCGAACGCCCCTCCAGCGAATGGAAGCTGCACCAGCGCACCTACCAGGAGCGTCCCGACGTCAACGCCGTCATTCACCTGCACCCCCAGCACACCGTTCTCCTCGACGCCCTCGGCCACAAGATCCGGCTCGTATCCCTCGACCACGCGTACTACGTACGCTCCATCGGGACCGTCCCCTACAACCCCAACGGTTCCGACGAACTCGCCGACACCACGGCCGAACGCGCGAAGACGCACAACTGCGTCATCCAGTCCCACCACGGCTGCTCCGCGCACGCCGAGGACATCGGCATGGCCTTCCGCCGCATCATGAACCTTGAGGAAGCCGCGATCGCGACCTACAGGGCCCTCACGCTGGGCGACCAGGACACGACGTTCCCCGCAGAGAGCTTCGCGGCTCTGCACCACGCGTGAACGGCGGTTGACGATCTTCACGCAGCGACGACCCTCGGCGCGCGGAGTTCAGCGGCCACCTCGGGCACCTCGACGTTCTCATCCGACCGTGGCGTGCGGTACCGCGCGGGTGGGCGAGGGGGCGGTACATCGGCGGGCGCATCGCGGGCGGGGCTGCGTGCCGTCCGTAGTCGTCGCACGTCTACGCCGTCTGTCCGACGAGACGTGCGGAGGGAGAACCCGGCGTGCTCCGCGGAACTTGAGGCGGAGGAGCGGAGCAGCGCGACCGCGCGAGCCGTCGCGTGCCGATGACCTCGCCCGAACCGGGCAGGTGCGATGGCGGCGGCCTCGGCGTCCGTGACATCGAACGCGCTGCCGCTCGCGCGGCCCGGCTCTGACCTTCCGTGCCTGGCAGTTGCCTGCTCAGAACGGCATAACGTCATGGGACAGCCCTCACTACTCCAGTGAGATTTCGTGTCCTGAACTGGTTCTTTTCTGGTAGTGGCAGCGGCGGGCCGTGGCTTGGTGGCGTCTGCGCCAGTGGGACCAGCTCAGGGCGTTCAGACGTCTGTCCTGGTGGAGTCGGGGGTGAGGCAGGAGAGTGTCCAGCAGGCGCCGGATCTCTGCCACGGTGAGCTGCGCGAGGGCTGATGCGTTTCTGCTGCCCCCCTTGCGGCAGCGCCCGCCGGGGCGGCGAGCGCCGCCACGAAGGCGTGGGCGGGCATGGCCAGGGTGATGTGGCGGTACCAGCCGACGTAGCGGCGGACTTCGTACTGGTCCAGGCCGCATTCGTTCTTCGCGGCCTGGTCGGGTAGGACCGCCGCGTTGCTGCGGCGGTCCCCCTCAGAACCATGTGGGCTCGTTGTCCGAGCACACGGCTCAAGCAAGTGAACCGACCCGGGTTCGGTAGAGATCTCAGTTGGTGGTTGTGACCTGGGGTTTCGTGGTTGTCAGGTAGTAGCTGGTCTCGTATTCGGCGGGTGGGAGGTGGCCTATCTCACCGTGCAGGCGTCGGTGGCAGTACCAGTCGACCCACTCGGCGGTGGCCAGCTCGACCTGGGAGAGGGTCTTCCAGGGCCGCTGCGGCTTGATCAACTCGGTTTTGTACAGGCCGATCGTGCTCTCCATCAGGGCGTTGTCGTATGCGTCGCCGACAGAGCCGATCGAGGCCGCGATGCCGGCTGCGTCCAGGTGCTCGGCCAGCCTGAAACCGGTGTACTGGCTGCCCGCGTCGCCGTGATGTATCAACTCGCCCCGAACGTGGGGGTGTTCATCGCGGTCGCGCTGCCACAGCGCCATCTCCAAAGCGTCCAGGACGAGCCGGGTCTCCTTTGGCGTCGCGGCGGACCAGCCGACGATCCGGCGGGAGAAGATGTCCACGACGAAGGCGACGTAGACCACTCCGGCCCAGGTCGCCACGTGCGTGAAGTCCGCGACCCAGCAGCGGTTCGGCGCGCTGGCGACGAAGTCGCGGCTGTCGGCGCCGACCACGGCGTCCGCCTTGACCGACTGCGAGTCGATCACGCCGGCCGTCGGCGCCGCATCCCGCCCCGCCTCCTGGCGGACCCGGCCATGCAGCCGGTCGTGGAACCCGGCGATCAGCCCGTGCCTCGCGCCAGCGCCGGAGTGAAGTAGGCCGCCGACGAGGTGCCCGTGGCCCGGGTCCTTTTCCGACGGCCCCTTCCCGAACGGTGCGGGCTAAGGGCTGTCCCGTAATC
>NZ_JBSFFY010000098.1:0-15441 GCF_053596315.1 Streptomyces sp. NPDC001732 | reverse complement strand
GACTTCGACACCCCGAACAACGGAGCCAGTTGGCGCAGGGTGAGATTCGTGCGCCAGTACGCGGCGACCAGCAGGACCCGGTCCTCCAGCGGCAGACTCCAGGGCCGGCCCTTGCGGACCGGGTCGGCACCCTCGCGCCGGAGCGCGGTGACCAGCTTGCCGAACTGCCGCGGGCTCAGTCCGGTGAACGGGGCTGTCCAGGAGGGCTCCGACGCCCTGATCACACCAACCACAGCAAGATCATCTCACCCCTGACCAGCAATTACGGGACAGCCCTTAGCCGAGTCTCATCCACGCGGATGATCTACACCACCCCGACCCACGTCCTACGGGAGGGGCGGGCCAGCAAATGGTGTCGAGGAAGTTCCACTCGGACGCTGGGTCGTGGAGCAGCCGGGCAACCCTGATCCGGCTGCGTCCGATTGGTCGGAGCGGGCCGGATCAGGGCGAACGCACAGTCAGTCCTCCAGGCGGACCGGCATCAGGATCGAGAAGGTGCCCTCGTCGTCGGGCCGGCGGATCGCGATCGGCGCCGTGGGGGCCCCGAGCTCCAGAAACAGTCGGTCCCGGGCTCCGGCGGCCAGCGCGTTCAGCAGGAACTCACGGTTGACCGCGACGCGGTTCGGGTCGTCGTCGCTGTCCGCGCAGAGGGTCACCATGCCGCCGTCCTCCACCCTGAGAACGCTGAGGTCGGGCGCTCCCGCCTCGGCGGCACGGACAGGACCGGTCTCCAGGGCCTTCCGGAAGGCCGCCACCTCGACAAGGGCGCGGCGTCCGCCGGCCGCCGGCAGGAGACGACGGTAGTCGGGGAAGTCGTGGTCAAGGCACTGACCGGCCGCCTGCCTATCCCCGACCTCCAGAGTCACGCGGCCACCGTCGACGCAGAGCCGCACGGGTCCCTCGCCGTCCGACAGCGCCCGCATCGCGTCGACGAGCGGGGCGGGCACGATGACCTGCACTCGGCTCCCGTCGTGTCCGGCGACGCCGGCCTGCGCGACAGCCATTCGGTACCGGTCGGTGGCCACGACATGGAGGCTCTCCCCCTCGATGTCGAACAGGACCCCGCCGAGCATGGGCAGCTCCGGGTCGGTGCTCGCCGCGAAACGGACCGTGTCCAGCGCGGCTGCCAGCTCGGGCGCGGCGATGGACAGCCGGAGGGTGGCGATGCGGAGCGAAGTCATGACGTTCTCCCTGTGATCGAGTAGTGCTTGGAGCGCGGAGAACTCGCTGCGGGCATCGGACAGCCCTTGTTCGATGCGGCGAAGGTGTGCCTTGAGCAGCTTCCGGACCAGGTCGGTGTCCGCGCCGGACCAGCTGGCCAGCACCAGCCGGATGTCCGCCAGCGGCATCCCGGCCCGGCGCAAGCGGGCCAGCACCCGGGCCTCTTCGAGCTGCTCGGGTTCGTACCAGCGGTATCCGCTCACCGGATCCACCCAGGCCGGGACCAGCACACCGGCACGGTCGTAGAACCGCAGGGCACTTACGCCCAGGCCGCTGTCGCGGGCCATCTCGCCAATGCTGCGCATGTCGTTCTCCACACCCGGCACTCTGGGCCCTGCACAAGGTCGAGGGTCAATCTGGCTCCGGAGCGGAATCTCGCGGCGCTCAGCAGCCGGACCGCCACCCTGCGCGTGCCTCATACAGATGACATACCGGAGTGATCACCACCGGTCGGCCCCCACGACACCACACTCTGAAGGTCAGTAGTTCGGAGAAGAGTTCGCCGTCGCGACCCGTGTGAACACCCGGACCGGACACGAACGGCCGCCGCGCCGGCCGCCGGGGCGGCGCGCTGCTGGAGCGTGCCGCATGAGCAGCGCACTCGAAGACGGCGACTGGATTCGCGGCATCACGATCCGTCAGCCGTGGGCCACCTGCATCCTCGCCGGGAAACGCACGGAGAACCGTCCCGCGAACTGGCCCTGGCGCGGGTGGGTACTCCTCCACGCCGGGAAGACGAAGCCGGACCCCGCCCTGCTGCGCGACCCGCTGGTGTCCACCGCGATCCGCGGCCGCGAGCTCCACCGCGGCGCGGTCATCGGCGTCGCCCGGCTCACCGACTGCCACCCCGACCAGGGCCCCCAGCGGTGTACCAGCCCCTGGGCGCAGCGCAACGTTCACCACCTGGTCCTCGACGACGTCCACGAACTGCCGCTGCCCGTGCCCGCCACAGGCGCGCTCCCGGCATGGAAGCCGACGCAGGGCCTCGTGGACCAAGTCCTCCAGCAGCTGCCCCATCTGCGGCCGTGACCCGCAGAAGCCGCAGCGACCACCACGCCTGAACCCCTCCACCCCGGAGGCCAGCAGCACACCCCAGCACGGCACCGACCCCACCCTGGCCTACCCCGAGCCGCCGGCCTCGCCGCTCTGGCACCGGCACGGCACGAAGACCCGGCCGCTCACCGACGCTGAGAAGAAGCGCAACCGCGAGCTCCTGGTGCTCGCGCAGCACACCCCCCGTCCCCGCTCCCCTCGTACCACCGAGAACCTGGCGGAGGCCAGCTGATGGACACCAAGCACTGCGCCGTCGACGGCCGGGACGACGCGATGCCCGCCCTGTTGCCCGGCGTTGAAAATGCCGACGAAGGCGGCGTTCACGGTGTCGACGAGGTGTGCCGACGACGCCCCGCCAGCATGGGTGCAGGCGGGGCGGTCGTCGGCGAGGTGCCGGTTGTCGTGTGACAGCGAACCCTGAGTGCGTGCCATCGAAGGTCCTACTGGGCGGCCGGTGGCATCCGGACGACCGCAATTCCTCCATCCAGATCCACCGTTGTCCGGTTCGGCGGCGCCCCGTCGTCCTCATTGTCTGGCATGACCAGTGCGGACTGCCGCTCCTTCAGCTCGTTCTGCTTGCCTGGCGAAAGGCTCGCGTGCAGTTGCTCGAACCCGGTCGCCGATATCTGGCCCTGACGTGCTCCGTTCCGCCACGGAAGGACACTGGCCCTGCCCGCACGCAACAGAAGCTGATCGACGAAGGCCAGCGCGGTCAGCAGGATGACCAGTCCGGGCAAGGTCATGAAGACGAGGAATGTCATGCCCTCAGTATTCAGGCCGGGGCGATCCGCATGCCCGGTGCTTCAGTCTCCGACCACCTCATTCACGGCAGTGCGGGCGGCGGCGTCGTCGACGAGGTTCTTGCCGGTGGCGAACGCGGCGACCAGGGCCTGCAGGGAGAGGTTGTTGACCGCCCGCAGGTAGCCGCGCGAGGTGGTGTGGATCAGTGTGAGGGCGTCCTCGGTGAACAGCTGGTCGGGACGTCCGGCGATCTTCAGGTGGTGGGCGACGTAGCTGGTCGTCTCCTTCGAGGTCATGCCCGGCATCGTGTAACGCAGGGCGGTCCGCTGCTCCGGCGCCGCCAGGACGGCGAGTTTCATGGTGCGTCTGAGGGTGGGCTGGCCGACCAGCAGGCAGGCCAGCGGAGAGTCCTGGTCCATGCCCTGGTTGGTGAGCATGCGGACGGTTTCGAGCTGTTCGTAGGACATCAGGTGGGCCTCGTCGATGACGAGGACGGGGGTGCGTCCGCGTTCCTCGCGCTCGGACAGCAGGGCCTTGCCGGTCTGGACGGTCAGCCGGGATCCCAGGTGGGAGGGGGTCTGGCCGAAGGAGTTCACGATTTCCTCGTGGATGCCGCGGACCCCGATCATCGGGTTCGGGATGTAGATGACGGTGTATTTCGACGGGTCGAGGGCGTCCAGGCAGGTGCGGACGGAGACGGTCTTGCCGGCGCCGACCTCGCCGGTGACCACGCCGATGGAGCGTTCGGCGATGCACCAGGAGATGCGGGCGACGGCCTGGTTGTGGGAGTCGTGCCGGTGCAGCATGCCCGGCGCGAGGTTGCGGCCGAAGGGCATGCGCTCGAACCCGTAATGGGCCTGCAGTTTCTCAATTACGCAGATTCTCCTGGGACTTCGCAGGTGAGGGCTGGTGGGGTGGGGCCTGGAGGTGCTCGGTGACCATCTCCAGGCCGGCGGTGACCCAGTCGGGGGCGGTGTCGAAGCCGAAGTGGGCGGCCAGTGCCTCATCGAGGTCCTCGCCGCAGGCTTCGAAGAAGCCGTGCAGTTCGGTCAGGAACACCGCCCACTCGCCCGAGGTCAGGGGCCTGGCCATCGGCTCAAACCCCGTCGGCATTGGTGCCGGTGTCGGTCAGGTCCACGGTCTCGGCGGGCGGCTCGGCGAGAGCCGCGTAGTTGATCTTTGTTCCGAGGTGGTTGGAGTGCGCCTGGTCGACCAGGTGGAGGTAGTCGCTCCCGGTGGTCGTCTTCGGTTCCCCGGCGTCGGCGGGAACCTCCGGCTTGGCCTTGGGGTGGGAGTGCCGCTCGATCTGGAACGGCTGGGCGGTGCCCGCGTCCTTGCCGTCCAGGCGGGCCCGCAGGAAGGTCAGGTCGAACGGGTCGAAGACCAGCTCGTGAAGTTTCCCCATGATCCTGGACACGTCTTTGTTATGCCGCGAGGGTCTGTTCTCGCTGGTGCCGCAGGCGCGTTTCGTGTGGGGTGAGGTATCCTCAGGTGATGTGCTTGCGGAGTCTGCGGCGGTTGTAGAACGTCTCGATGAAGTCGAAGATCTCGGCGCGGGCGGTGGCCCGGTCGGGCCAGATGCGGGTGCCGGTCTCTTCTTTGAGCAGGGCCCAGAAACTCTCCGCGGCGGCGTTGTCGAAGCAGGATCCGGTGCGTCCGCAGCTTCGCTGGAGGCCCAACTCGCTTATGTGGTAGCGGAAGTGGCTGCTGGTGTATTCGCTGCCGCGGCCCGAATGCGCTATCCAGCCGGGCTGGAGACGGCCCCGGCCTGCGGCCATCTTCAGCGCGTTGACGACGAGGCCGGCGCGGTGGTGGTCGGCCATCGAGTAGCCGACGACCTCGCGGGTGGCCGGGTCTGGCCGGCAGGCGAGGTAGAGCCAGCCCTCGCCGGTGGGCAGCGCGGTGATGCCGCCGACCAGCTTCGTGCCGGGAGTCTCGGCGTGGAAGTCGCGGCCGATCAGATCGGGGGCCGGCTTCGCCTTCTTGTCCGGCCGGGCCAGCGACCGCCGCCTGCGGCGGTGGGCTCCCTGGATGCCGTGCTCGCGCATCAGGCGGGCGATCCGCCAGGCCCTGCCCGAAGCGGTGCAGGTCAGCGACAGATGGCACCTGTGGAGCAACCTGTGCGGCAAGGTCCTGGCCGGGGAAACCCGCGGCGAGGCACCGGGCAGCAGCACGTCGACGAAGCGGCCGCGGCAGCGGTTGTCCCGGGCGGTTCGGTCCTGAAGTGCCGAGTGGTGAAGGGCCGTGTGGGTACAGGCAGGTGGTTGCGCGGTCTGCGACGTGGGATTGCCTCTATCTGGTAAGGAGGTGGCATGCCGAAGTCACGGAAGCGCCGCACCGCACGGCCCCGGAGTCTGCGCAAGGAGCTTCACCGTCGCCTCGCGGCCCCCTTGAGCGAGCCGCGACCGAAGCACCCCAGCCACCGAACAGTCCTGTCCTGACGATGTCCTGATCGATGAGTTCGGCGAGGAAGGCGCAGCCTGGCTGCAGGTGTCCTGTGTGGTTGATCTTTTCGCCGGGGGGCTGTGATCTGGGGGTGAAGAGTAGTTGGCTCGCCGGTGGGTTCGTCTGTGCGGATCTACTTTGCGTTTTGCGGGGCGGGCGTGTGAGAGCCCCTGAACGGTTCGCTCGTCCGTAGGGACTGAGGCTTGAGCGCGACGCGGTTGACGTGTGCTTGGCGATGTCGGTCTGAGGATGGTGGCGAGGGATGGTGTTCTGTGATTTGCGCCAGGCTTTCAGGCAGTTTGAGGTGGGGGGTGGCCGGGGCGAGTCGGCGGGGGATTTCGGGTCAGTGGTAGGTGGCAGGTGTGGAGGGGTGTGAGGGGGAGCGGAAGGCGGCCCGGTAGGCCTGCGGGGAGGTGCCGGTGTGGCGGGCGAAGTGCTGGCGGAAGGTCGAGGGGGCGCCGAATCCGGTTTCGGTGGCGATGCGCTCGATGGGGATCGCGGTGGTCTCCAGGAGTTCCCGGGCGCGGTGTACACGGGCTCGCAGGAGCCATTGGAGCGGGGTGGTGCTGGTCTGGGTGCGGAAGTGGCGGTTGAGGCTGCGGACGCTCATCGCCGCGTGGCGGGCGATGTCGTCCAGGGTCAGCTGTTCGTGTAGGTGAGCTTCCATCCAGTGCAGGACGGGCTGGAGGGTGGTGTCCCGGCTGGTTGGGTCGGGGTGTTCGATGAACTGGCTCTGGCCTCCGTCGCGTTGGAGTGGCATGACGGTGCGGCGGGCGGTGGTGGCGGCGAGGGCTGCTCCCAGGTCGCGGCGGACGAGGTGGAGGCACAGGTCGAGGGCGGCGGCGACGCCGGCGGAGGTGATCAGGGGGCCGTTGTCGATGTAGAGGCTGCTGCCGTCGACGTCGACGGCCGGGTGGCGCTCGGCGAGTTCGGCGGCGTGCTGCCAGTGGGTGGTGGCTCGGTGGCCGTCGAGCAGGCCGGTGGCTGCGAGAGTGAAGGCGCCGACGCATACGGACGCGAGCCGGGCTCCGTTTTCGGCTGCCGTGCGCAGGGCCGCGATTACCGTGGCGGGCGGGTCGTCCAGGAAGCCGGCGTGCCCGGGGATGACGACAGTGTCCGCCTCGGCCAGGGCCTCCAGGTCCCAGTCGGTGGTGAGGTGGAAGCCGCCGTACGCGGCGGGGGTCGCCACCCGTCGGCCGGGGGCGCAGACCCTGACCTCGTAGTGGGTGCGGCCGATGGCCTCGTTGGCTGTGCCGAAGATCTGGCCGGGGACGGAGAGTTCGAACGGCACGACGCCGTCGAGCGCGAGTATCGCCACAACAGTCATGGCCAGAAGCTAGCGGATGGTGGCATTCCGGCCGCTGGTGGGGGTGGGTCCAGGGGCAACAGGATCGAAGCATCCGCCACGGTGCGTGCCGTGGACCGATGACCTGTGAGGAGTCGATTCCTGTGATATCCCGTTCGACCCAGACGTACGCCGGTTTCGAGCTGCCGGGCAGCGATCTCGCCGTGGCCGCGCTGCGGTACGCCGAGGAGCTGACCGAGCCGTACGTCTTCCGGCACAGCGTGCGCGGCTACCTGTTCGGCCGTGCTCTCGCCGCGCGGCAGGGTCTGTGCCCGGATGCCGATTACAACGACGAGTTGGTCTTCGTGGCGAGTGTGCTTCACGACATCGGGCTGTCGGAGGAGGGCAATGGAGACCAGCGTTTCGAGGTGGACGGCGCGGATCTGGCCGCCCGGTTCCTGCGCGAGCACGGGGTGCCCGAGGGCGATGTCGCGATCGTGTGGGACGCCATCGCTCTGCATACCTCCGACCAGATTGCCGCGCGCAAGGGGCCGGAGGTCGCGCTCTGCCAGGCTGGTATCGCCACGGACATCCTCGGACAGGGCCGCACGGAGCTGCCCGAGGGCTTCGCGGACCGCGTGCACATGGCGTTCCCCCGCGACGATCTCGCCTATGCCCTGACCGGCGCGATTGTGGCGCAGGCCCAGGACAACCCGCTCAAGGCGGGCCCGCTGTCCTTCCCCGGCGGGCTGTTGCGCCGCCATCTGCCGCCGCGGGCCCTGCCCGACTGGTACGACCTCATCGCCGGCGCGGGCTGGGGGGACCGGTCCTTGGAGGGCGAGGAGGACGCGGCGCGCAGCCCGCAGGAGCTGGGTGAACTGTTCGTCCGGCACCTGGCGGCCGGTGACCTGGACCGGCTCGCCGGACTCTACGAGCCCGGTGCCGTGTTCGTTGCCGAGCCCGGCACGGCGGCCACCGGCGCCCAGGCAGTGCGCGAGAGCCTGCGGCAGTACGTCGAAGCCGGTGTGCGGATCGGCCTTGAGCTGCGGCGTGTCCGCGAGACCGGTGATCTGGCGCTGTTGTCGTCCGTCGCGACCGTCGACGCCCCGGGGCGTCCTCAGGTGACGACGGTCACCACGGAGGTCGCCCGTCGACAGCCCGACGGACGCTGGCTGTATGTCGTGGACGACCCGTCGTTCAATGACTGAGCCCCTTACGGCTCGTTCGGTCGGGGCCCGGTGTGGTCGCCGGGCCCCGACCGGAAGGGATGAAGGGGGTCTTCAGGCGTCTGTCCTCGGGGTGGGGGCCGCCGTGCCGTGCCGGCGGGTGATGTGCCGTACGGCGGCGAGCCTGCCGATGCCGGGGATGAGAACGAGAAGCTTCGCGGGCGCTTTCGCCGTCGAAAGGCGCAGGGTACCGAGCACGACCAGAAGGTAGGCGCAACCGTGTGCCGGGCCGAGGAGCGCGGAAAGCGTCCGGTCGTGCGCGGTGAGGAGATTGGCCAGGAGGAGGGCGAGGGGGGCGATCTCGGTGTGGGCCGCGATGCGCAGGTGAGCCTTCCCCTTGATCGTGGACACCTGGAGACTGGGACGTGAGGTTCCAGAGGAAGTAGCACCAGGGGGGAAGCAAGTACACGAAGCGGTACACCGAGGGGTTCAGGCGTGACGCGATCGTGCTCGTCGATTCCTCGGGCAAGACGGTTACGGCGGTCGCCCGGGAGCTCGGCTTCAGCTCGGAGTCCCTGCGCGGCTGGTACCGCCGGGCAAAGGCAGATCGGGCGAGGGCGCCCCGGGCGAGCTCGCCACGGCCGAACGCGAAGAGCTCAAGCGGTTGCGTCGGCACGAACTGCGCGAGCGGTAGTCAGCCCTTGGACGCGAACCGTTCAAGGAGACGTTCGCGCTGCTGGATGCCCAGGCCGCGCACGCGGCGGCTGTCGGAGATCTCCATCTCGGTGAGGAGCTTCTGGGCCCGGACCTTGCCGATGTCGGGGAGGGATTCGAGCAGGGCGCGGACCGTCATTTTGTGGATGGCCTCGGAGTCGCTGGCCAGCACCTCGTGCAGCGACAGCCTGCCGTGCTTGAGGGCGTCCTTGGTCTCGGCCCGCTCTTTGCGTGCGGCGGCGGCCTTGTCGAGGGCGGCCCGGCGCTGTTCGGGCGAAAGCGGCGGCAGAGCCATGAGGGGTGGTCCTCTCGTCGTGCGAAGTGGAACGGGCCCCATCATGTCCCGGCTGTCAACGCTTTGACCAGCACGTTTACCGGGTTTACACGGTCTTTTCGGCGGTGGGGACGAGCTCGGGGCGGGGCTGGGGGATGTCGCCGGCAGCTTGGAGGGTGGCGAAGTCGGCGTGCGCGCCCTCGACGGCCTCGGCGTATGCCTTGCGCTTGGCGTGCTTGGCGAGCGTCCGGTAGATGCTGGCCACGGAGGGGTTCTGTCCCTTGCGCTTGCCGGTGGGGATGATCAGGTCGGGCTGGATCTGCTCGACGGACTCACCGTTCGCCCGGCGCCGCAGCACGGTGTGCAGCATGTCGTCGGTGATGACGGGCGGCCGGCCGCCGTGCTTGCCCTTGCGGGCCGCGGTGTCGAGTCCCTCCAGCGTCGACTCGCGGATGTTTTCCCGCTCGGTCTCCGCCATCGCGGCGAAGAACGCGAAGAGCAGCTTGCCCGGTCCGGTGGGGTCGTAGATGCCGGGCAGGGGCCCGGCGAGCATCTCCAGGACCAGGCCGTGGGCGGTGAGGCGGTCGGCGAGCGCGGTGAGTTCGGCGGCGTCGCGGCCGAGGCGCTTCATCTCGTAGACGGTGAAGATGACCCGGCAGTGCGGGGCGTGCGCCTTGATCTCCCGCGCCGTGCGGAGCGCCTCCTCGAACTGGGGGGCGGATCCGTACCCGGGTGCCGATCTTCTCGCTGAAGATCTTGTCGCGGGGGATGCCGTGCTTGCTGAGCGCGTCGAGCTGGGAGTCGAGTTCCTGCCCAAGGGGCGAGCACCGCGCGTAGCCGATGCGGATGTCCGCGCTCGGCAGGTCCGGGTCGATCGGCGCCGGCGGCGGTGGGCCCGGCCGCCACGGCCGGCCCGGGCCGCGGTCGGCCGGGGTCGGCACGCGCAGCAGCTTCGCGAGCCGGGGCACCATGGTGAAGCGGCGGGTGTGGTGGGCGGAGGCGGCCGCGCCGCCGCGCGAGCGGCAGGGTGGGCCGGGCTGTGCGTCACACTTCGGACGGGCGTGCCGTTCGTCGTCGGCGTCCGACCGGTCGGCCGGTGAGGGCTGCTGCGGGCCCGTCATGGGCCCGGCTTTTCGCACAATGCAAGTCTCAGAAGGGGGTGCAACCCGCTTTTGAGTGAGAACGGCTTCCGAGAACCGAATCAAGATCAGCTAGGGTCCGGTGACTCATTGTTGATCTTGCTCGGGCAAAGGGCCGTTCATGAGAATCGCTGTGCGTTACGCGACAGTCCCGCCGCGCGATGGTGCCCGATTCGTGGTGTGCACCTTCTGTCGGGCTGTTCACCGCAGCGGTTCTTGGGCAACGCCAGCAATGGGTCTGTGACGCCGGTGAACGTACCCGTATGTAAGGCCGGTGGTCAGGCTGGTGATGATGTCGGACCTTGAGAGTTTTTGTCGGCCGGGCCGAGTACCTCGTCGGCGCTGTGGGGCTCTGTGCGCGGCTGCTGGTTGAGCTTGTGGCGCGTGATGGAGGAGTGCCGGTAGACCTCTTTGCGGGCCCGCATGATGTTGCCCAGGGGTGCGTGCTCGGCGGTGACCCGCCAGGGTGTGAAGGACAGTGAGTCCATCTTCTCCAGGTTTTCCGGGCCGGAGATGTCCTGCTGCGGCAGCCGCAGCTTGGCCACGGTGACGGATGGCGAGAGCTGTTCGGGCCACTCCACGGTGGTGTCCTCCACCGGCATGCGCTCCAGGTCGGTGCAAAGCTGGACCTGGATGTCGAAGGTGTAGGGCCGCTCCTGCAGTTCGGCTTGCAGGGCTGGTCGGAAGACTTCTGCCGCCGAGGGCGGGTCGATGTCGCGTCGGACCACCGCGGCGGCGGAGGCCGGGTCGGGGGTGATGCGTACCTTGGCGATGTAGTCGCCGTGCCGGACGGCGCCCATCGTCCAGTAGGTCGACAGCAGTACGTTGGCCGGAGGGGTCTTGGACAGGCGCAGGAAGGCCAGGAACTCGTCCCATGCCCAGTTGTCCTGGTTCAGGGTTCCTTTTCCGGTCACGAACTCGGTGAAGAAGCGATGTGCGCCGGGTCGGCCCTGGGAGAAGTAGGCCGGCGCATCCAGGAACAGTTCCTGAATGAACAGGTAGTGCTCGACTGTGTTGCAGAAGAAGATCGGTCCGTTGATGTTGGCGTAGTCGAAGGTGCCCGTGTCCGGTTCGTCTTCCAGCAGGGTCGGGCCGGGGATGTCGAACATCTTCAGCGCCAGGCCGGTGGCGGCGCCCAGTCGCGCGTCTGCTCCGGCGTGAGGCGAGCCGTTGGAGAAGCGGATGAGCGCGTCGTGGGTTCCGGGATTCGCGTAGATGCCCTGGGCGTACTCGGCGGGCAGCCCGTCCAGGATCTCCACTTCCCCTCGGACCAGCCCGTAGCCCTTGGCGTGGGCGTCGCGCAGGGCCCGTCCGGTGCCGCCGGCCTGGACCGACTCGGCGATGTAGTTCTCGGTCTTTTTGATCACCGTCTGTACGTTCTCGTCGAAGTGGGGATCGTCGTCTTCGATGTCCGGTGTGTAGCGGACGAACTGTGCTGCCATGACTTCGACCTCTCGGAGACCGTGAGCGCACTTCAGGGTCTTGGAATTGTCCTCAGTCCTCCAGGTCGGCCAGCCAGCGCAAGGCGCGCAGTCCCGGCACGAAGCAGTACTCACCACCGCGGGTGACCACGAAGCTGGGCAGGTTCTGCAGGCGGCGCCGGACCGGTTTCTCCGGGATGGTGATGCTGCCGGTTCCGCCGTGATGGCCGGCTACCGGGTCCTTTTCGCCGGGGTAGCCGATGAAGTTGCCGTCGTTGACCCATTCGGCCTTGATGAACTCGAACTGTCGTTCCAGGTGGGTTCCGAGGAAGACTCCGACCAGGCCGCGGTCGGCGCCGTCGTCTTCCAGCATGCCCTCCGGCAGTGGCGGACCGTAGGTGGTGCCGCGGCGGATGAGGCGGTGCATCCGCGCGTCGCCGATGATGGTGGAATCACGAGGGTTGGTGCGCCGGATGTGCGCACCGGCGGGGCACCGGTACCCCCGGTCGTCGTTCTCCTGGTACAGGAAGTTGTTGACGCGGTGCGGATCGGCCGCCAGCTCCGGATCGTCGTGCTCCGGCGTCAGCGTCAGCGGTGCTCCGCTGGGCCAGCGCCCCACCATCTTCGCCGCCAGGAGGGCCTCCTCCTCGGCGCTGGAACTGTTCGCGCGCAGGTACCGGCGCCAGGCCGCCACGTTGGTGTGGATCTTGCGAACGGCCGCGTAGGTGCCGTTGCGCCCCAGTGCCTCGGGGCTGGGCATGGGGGGCAGGTTGCCGGTTTCGTCGGGGTAGCCGAGGATGAACTCGCCGGTCCTGATGGGGGCTTCCTGCGGGTTGGAGCCGGGCAGTCCGACGCCCTCGATGTTCGGATGGCTGATGCCGTCGCGGAAACCGAAGGTGGTGCGCCCCGTCGGGAGCTGGCGGACCTCCTGCTGCCAGATCACCTGGACACCTGGCGTGTCCTCGTAGGCGACACGAGCCCGCTGCAACTCCTTGTCCAGCAGCGCCGTATCGGAGGAGAGGGCGCTGAGCGCGATGTGGACATCGCCCGTTCCGAACGGTTTCTCCCAGTGTTCCGGGGAACTCTCGCCCACGTCACCGATCAGCTTCGCCCGGGCGGCCATGCCCTCACGGAACGCCCGCGGAAAGCTGTCCAGCGATTCCTGGGGCACCCCCAGGGCTTTCAGCCCCTGGTAGGTGAGCGCCACGGCCACCCAGGCATCCCCGCTCCGGTCCGCGCTGGGCAGGCCGCCAGCAGTCACCGGCAGCAGCCGGCGCAGCAGGGCACGTCCGGCATGGCGGTCATCGACGCGCAGGAAGATGTACTTTCCCTCGTACGGCACAGGCCGTGGACGCAGGGCCCCGCTCTGGACGTCGTCGATCTCGACGCGCACACCGGCCGCGCTGCTGCTGTCCGCGATGTTCATGATCGCTCGTGCCTCCACATCGGTCTCTGCCCGCACAGCCCCGCTGGCGGACTCTCAGCCGCTGACGCGGTCCACCGATGGCGGGTCGGCTATGAGGGGTGGCTGCGCCCGGGTTCTAGGCCGAGGCTTCCTCCAACAGCTTCTGGAAGGCAGGCGTGGACATCAACTGCGCGTTGGCCGGGTTCTCCAGCGCCGCCCGGAACTCGGGGGTGTCCAGCACCTCCTGGAACGCCTCGTCCACGCGATGGTCCTTGTAGATCTGCTGGACGGTCAGGTCGGGATAGGCGCTGACGAAGACCCCTGCGGGCTCCTGGTGGGCGAGGAACCAGTCCTTCACGCCCGGATCCTTGATGCCGGGGAACCCTTCGCTGTGCGAGAAGACCTTGTCGAAGCGTTCGCCGACCACCGTCTTGGCGAAGTCGTCGATGTAGGTGTCCCAGGAGCCGTCGAAGACGCTGGCGAACATGAAGCGGGTGTCGTTGTCGAAGATCACGTGCCGTGCGTCGTGCAGCGTGCCGATCTGGCGCAGTGCCGCATGGACATTCTCGTCATTCGTCGCGTCGCTGAGCCAGGTGAGATCCTCACGCAAAGCCTCGGCCTCGCCCTGCTTGATCTTGGTGAAAACGGTGAACTCGTTGGAGACCCCGTCCGTCCTGCCCGGGTGCTCAGGGTGAGCCGACGGGGTTGCGCCTGTCGTCGCAGCCATCGCGATGTCCTCCTGCCACGGATCGGTGCGAGGGGCCTATACGCCCGGACATGAGGCGTCGCCCTCGCTGCCCATCCTCACCGCGGATGCGCTGCCTCGCATCTCGGTCCCTGGGCGATGTGCTCACCTGGGACGGATTCCTGGGAGGCTCCGGCGCTGCGTCCAGTCTGATCACTTCGGGATTTGCTCACCAGGGACGATTACATTCCGTGCCGTGTCTGCGCCACGGTGTTGAGAACGAAAAGCAGCCTCGGGCGCCAGCTCGCCGTCCGGTCCGGGGCGGCGAGCTGCGCGGGCGCCGCAGGCCCATCCCGGGGTCCTCGCATCAGGAGAAACACACGAGGACAGATCTGGCCAGGCACACGAGGATGGAACTGGCAGGGCATGTCGAGAGCGCCACGGAGGCGACCATGGGCAAAGTTCTCGGTGACGTGCTGGGTTTCGCCGCCGCCGTCGCGGTCAGCCCGCTCCCGATCATCGCGATCATCCTCATCCTCGCCACGCCTCGGGGACGTCTCAACGGAGTCCTCTTCACCGTCGGCTGGATCCTGGGACTCTCGGTCCTGGGCGCGGTGATGCTGGCGATCGCCTCCCCAGCGGGTGCCTCCGCCCACAATCACCCAGCCACCTGGATCGGGGCCCTCAAACTCGCTCTGGGCGTTGCCCTCGTCCTGTTCGGCGCCCGGCAGTGGCACCGGCGCCCACAGGATCCCTCGCAGGCCCAACTGCCCAAGTGGATGGGCGCGATCGACCGCCTCACGCCGGTCAAGGTCTTCGGACTCGGACTGGCCTTGGCCGCGCTCAACGCCAAGAACGCCCCACTGACCATCGCCGCGGGCGCCGCGATCGGCTCAGCCGGACTGCCGGTCGGGCAGCAGATCGCGGCACTGGCGATCTTCGTCCTGATCGCCACCCTCGGTCTGCTGGCCCCCCTGGGAGTGTTCCTCCTCGGCGGAGAGCGCGCCAAAGCCACGCTCGGCAACTGGAAATCCTGGGCAGCCCAGCACAATGTCGCCGTGATGGCCGTCCTGTTCTTCGTTCTCGGGCTGAAGCTGCTCGGAGACGGCATCTCCATCCTCACTTCGTGACAGGCTCACCCACGCGGCCCCGGGCTCATGGCCATGACGTCCCGGGGCCGCCCTCACCAGCCGGTTCGCCAGGCGAGAGGGGGTGCGGCCCGACCGGCGCCGGGGATGGATGACGATGCAGATCTAGGCCGTAGACACACGATGCACTCGTGGTCCGCCTGTTCAACGAGCACGGCCTGCCCCAGAAACGCATCAGCACGGCTCGTGCTGCCACGGCCTCGACCCTGGCCGCACGAACTCGCAGGAGGTGGCTCACAGCTTTTCTCCGAACCGTGAGCGGGCCTTCACCCCTGATCTTGGACACCCGGGATAGTGGATCTTGAGGATCTGAGAGATGGACGTGTCGTGGTCATGGAGCACTGTCCGCCGGAGTTCAAGGCGGACGCGGTCGCGCTGTACGAGTCGCGGCCCAAGGCGACGATCGAGCAGATCGCCGCCGACCTGGGGGTGAACCCGGAGACGCTGCGCAACTGGATCGGGGCGGCCGGAGCCGGTCGTCCGCGCGGCCGTCGGGCGGCCAAGCCGCCGACGGTTGCGGTGGCGCCGTCGGCTCTGGAGGCCGAGGTCGCCGCCTTGAGGCGGGGAACGCCGAGCTGGAGAGGGAACGGGAGGTCCTGCGCAAGGCGGCCCGCTGTTTCGCCTCGGAGACGGGCTGGTGAACCGCTGCCAGTTCGTTGAGGACCAGCAGCGCCGTTACGGCGTGAAGCGGTTGTGCCGCATCCTGGGCATTGTCCGCTCGAGCTTCTGCCACTGGCGCCGGAG
>NZ_JBSFFY010000097.1:0-15609 GCF_053596315.1 Streptomyces sp. NPDC001732 | reverse complement strand
GGCGCGTCGTTTCAGCTCCGCAGACACGACGCGCCGCCGCTACGCGGCGGAAAACAACCACGCACTCCGTGCGTGGTTTCGGGACTTCGTCCCGGGGATCCGGGCCACTCCGTGGCCCGGGAGCCCCCGTACGCGCTTGCCCGCGTCGTAGCCGATGGCCTGACCGCCCTGATGACTACGGGCGGACTGCGAGTCCAGTACGGCCACCGAAGGCTGCGGGTCCCGGCCGTCCGCCACTCGGACCCGCTCGCGCAGTGCGTCGTGGACCCGGTCCCAGGTGCCGTCCGCCGTCCAGGCGCGAAACCACCGGTAGGCCGCGTCCCACGGCGCGAGGTCGTGCGGCACCAGCCGCCACGCGCAGCCGCTGACCAGCGCGTACAGCACGGTATCCACGATCAGCCGACGCGGGAACTTCAGCTGGCGGCCGCCCCGGCGCGGGTCCCGCACCGGCAGCAGCGGCTCGATCACCGCCCACTGAGCATCCGTTAACGACGAGTCATAGGAGGGCTTGCACACGCAGACACACATGGCGGTGATCTTTGCGGACAGTTCGACGCGAAGATCAGCGCCAGTGGATCACGCCATGGAGTTGATCAATTACCCAACACTTTCTGAGGGGCGCCGCACCCTGTCACCGCCAGTGCGGCTACCGCGCACACCAGGGTGAGCACACCGGACTTGACTGTGCTTCTACGGAGCCGAGAAATGTTCATGGATGGACTCTGCCGTTCCCGGCGCACTCGGCGCATTGGGACCAACGCCCGCCTCGGCAGGGTTGTTTTCCCTACGTTCCGCGAGAGTCAGGTCGCCTGGCTCCTCCGCAGGCCAGCGAACTGCCACCTGCCACCACCTTCGCCCGGCTGACGATGATTTGGTGGAGTCATCGCGGATATCGCTCGGTACGTCACTTGGACTCAGGAAACGTCCTGTTCTCTCCTATCCGCGGTGGTCCGGCGGCCGTCGTGATCTCAACTCGGCGGAACCGCCCCGTGACCGAGGAGATTCTGTGCCGTGAACCCCAGCAGCCTGCGCGCGGCCGAGGTGTCGACCGGCGCCGCGCGACCCGGCAGCGGGCGCCGCAGCACGGTGGTGGGGTGATAGCGGCGCAGCAGTTCCTCCGTCGGGTACGGCACGATGATCTCGGGGGCGCAGAGGTGTACCGCGTGCGCCGCACGGCCGGATACGTCCAAGGCCAGCAGCGCGGCCCTCGCTGCGTCATGGACCTCGAGGTACGTCCACAGGTCTCTTGCCCCCGCGGCCGGGTCGGCCGTGAGCCGGGCGGCATGGGCGTGCAGCCGTTCCTCGAATCCGCCCACGTACGGATAGCGCAGGCACACCACGCTCATTCCGTACCGCCGCGCCATCATCTGCGCCGTCAGCTCGTCGACCTGTTTGGACAGGCCGTAAGGGTCGGCAACCTGGGAGGCCATCGCCTCATCGACCGGCGCGTACGGCGGATGCGGATCCGCGACATCCGTCCAGGGCAGGCCCGTGACACCCCAGGAGCTTGCCACCGCCGCATGCCGGATCCCCGCCCGGCCGGCCTCCTCCAGGACGGTGAAGGTGGAGAGGCTGTTGCCCGCGAAGACCTCACATGCGGTGTTGCGCTCGGGAGTCGGGATCGCCGCCAGGTGGATGACCGCATCGGCGCCCTCCAGAGCAGCCCGCACGGTCTTCGCGTCGGCCGCGTCACCGGTCGCGACCAGGCGCGCCGCGAGATCCCCGGGATCATCGAGGACCAAGGCGTTCGCCTCGATCCCGCGCTCGGCGAGCAGCGCGAGGACCGCTCGCCCGATCCGCCCGGCGGCCCCGGTGACCATCGCTCTTTTGACCATCCGGTCACTCTCCTGCGTCGGTGCTTCTACTCGTAGGCGCGCACGGCGACGACGTGCGCCGACGCCGCCCCGTTAGTGGCTTCGACGACGACCCGGATCGCCGATGTGGTGACCGGCTCCGCCAGCGTGTGCGTCTCGCGTCGCCGCCGATTCTGCGCCGCACGGGCGATGACGCGCCAGGAGCCGTCAGTATCCAGTGCCTCGATGCGGTAGTCGCGAAGGAGGGTGGGGAGGGTGTCGAAGGGCGTGTGGTGGTGGTGCAAGTTGATCAGGTCCTCGTTGACGTCGTCGTCGGCGATGACCTCGATCCGGCCCAGAGCGACCGGTTCGGGCCAGGCCAGCTCGAGCCAGGGGAAAGGGACGTCCGCCAGTGGTGCGGAGACCCACATGTGCGGTCCCGCGTACGGGCGGGCATAGCCGTCGGTGGCCTTGGCGGGGGAGTAGGCCGCGGTCTCTCCCGTACGGAGGCAGAAGGTGCGGCGCAGCAGACCTGTGTCCGTCCACTCGCGCAGCGGCTGCGGCGATTCGTCCGACGGGCGCAGCGGTACGCGCGTGAAGCACAGGACGCCGGGGGTCGGGCGGTCGGAGCGGTGCAGAGCGAGGGCGTCGTTGGCGCGGACTACCAGGAAGGCGTTGCGCGGGGTTTCGGGAGACCAGTCCAGGCCCGTCTTGAGCCACTGCCGGGCACCGGCGGCGACGGGCAGGGTGGTGGAGGTGACGAGGCGGCGCGGGACGTAGTTCTGGCCGAGTTCGGGGTCGTACAGATCGATCACGATCTCGGTGTCGCGGTCGGCGTCGACGAGCAGTTCCACGCCGGAGAGGTCCGGGTCCGCGGGGAGGACGAGTCCGGCGTCCGCCGCGAGCGGCCATAGCTCGTCGGAGTCCTCGACTGCCAAGCCGCTCAAGGTGGACGAGGCGGTGGCCCTCGCCCGCAGGGCCAGGTCCTCCGGGTCCGTCGAGGCGAGGCCGATGAGCGAGGCATCCTGGCGCAGCAGCGCCCGGTGCAGCTCGGGTACGGGGAGTTCGCGCGGGGTGACATCTCCGGTGGCGCAGAGTGCCGCCGCCGTGCCGGCCGCCTGTCCGATCGTGGCGCAGGTCGCCATGACGCGGGTCGAGCCGAAGGCGACGTGGCTGGCGGAGATGTTGCGTCCGGCGAAGAGCAGGTTCGTCGTGTTCACCGAGTACAGGCTGCGGTAGGGGATGTGGTAGATCCCGTCCGCGTAGCGCTGCTTGGCGCCGCCCTCGTCGGCGTACATGCCCTTGGGCGGATGCAGGTCGATGGACCAGCCGCCGAACGCGACCCGGTCGTCGAACTCGGTCTGGCCGAGGATGTCGCCCTGGTGCAGGACGTAGTCGCCGAGGAAGCGCCGGTACTCGCGCTTGCCGGGCACCGAACCCACCCACTCCAGCGTCATGTTCGCCGCGTCGAACTCGCCGGAGTTCTTGATGTGGTCCCAGACGCCGTGGATCACCGCCCACAGCTCGTCACGGATGCGTTCGTTGTCGTGGACGGTGTCGAGCTCGCCGCCGAACTCGATCCACCAGTACGCGCAGCCGTTGTCACCGGACTTGATGACGCGGCGCTGCGGGATGGAGGTCCGGGTGATGTCCTTGGCGAAGTCCGGCGGCACGAACTTGACCGGATGGCCGGCGTCCTTCGTGTAGAAGAGGAGAGTCGATCCCAGGGTGATGTCGTCGGCCGCCTCCGGAGCCCATGACTCGCCGTACTCGGCGTGGGATTCCCGGCCGATGCGGTGGTGGGCGCCCGCCAGGTGGCCGATCAGGCCGTCCCCCGTGCAGTCGAGGAAGAGGGGGCTCTCGAAGCGTATCCGCCGCTCCGAGCCCATCATCCAACCGGTGACCGAGGTGATTCGCCGGGCCTCGTCCGGACCTTCGGCGTCGACCTCGCGCACGTCGGTGTTGAGATAGAGCGTGATGCCGGGCTCGGCGCGCACGGCGTCCAGGACCACGGCGTCCCAGTAGTAGGGGTTCCCGTCCGGGTTGCGGAACTGGTTCTCCACGAGCAGCTCGCCCATGATGCCGCCCTCACGGGCATGGTGATTCTTGCCGTGGCCGGTCGCGCCGCACACCCAGACCCGGACCTCGCTGCTCGCGTTGCCGCCGAGCACCGGCCGGTTGTTGACGAGTGCCACGGTACGGCCCAGCCGGGCGGCGGCGATCGCCGCGCAGACCCCGGCCAGGCCGCCGCCGACGACGGTGATGTCGTGCCGTGCGGTTTCGTTCCTCATGTCGAACGTCACTTACTTCCAGTCGGGATTGGTGGCGAGGCCGTAGTAGATGCGCGGGGCACCGTCGAGGGTGAGGGTGACCTTGCCGTCGGAGGCTTTCAGGGAGCGTTCCTGGCCGATGCAGTTCAGCTCCCGCACCGTGCCGTCGACCGTCCCCGCGTGGGCCACAACCGGGGTCCTGGTCGTCCAGGTGTCGACCCAGGGCTCGGGCGACGCGAACCAGGGGTCCTCGCCGTGCTCGGAGTTGAGGACGTATCCGTCCTTGCGGCTCCAGATGACCGAGACCGGTCCGCCGGGAGTGGTGAAGAGGAGTCCCTTGATGTCCTGGTCGGCGAAGGCGAGATGCCGGACGAACTCGGCCTCGTCCAAGACCCGGGCGGCGGTCGCGTAGGCGAGGAGCGAGGGCTTGGCGCTGGTGTCGCGGTTCATCAGGCCGTAGTGGTACTCGGGGTTGGCGGGGTCGGCCTCCTGCGGGTGGTAGAGCACCGAGTCGTGCAGCTGGTACCAGTTGACGGCGCGTACGTTCTCGGACTTGGCGAGCGCGAGCGTGAGCAGTGTGTTCTCGGCGGCGTGCCGGTAGGTGTCGCTCCACCACGCGTTGGGCCGGGTCGGTGCGTACGCCTCGGTCAGCCACAGCTCCTTGTCGCCGCCGTACTCCTGAAGGACCTGGTTCGCCTTGCGCAGCGCGCCGAGGAAGTTCCAGTACGAGCCGGACGGTCCCTGCGTCCACTCCTCGGGCGGCGGCGCGAAATCGGGCGTGAAGTTGCCGCGACCGGGGTGGAAGGCGAAGGCGTCGATGAGGTCCCAGCCGCCCGCGGCACGGAAGTTCTCGGTCCATACGTAGTCCATGCCGCCGAGGCCGGCGTTCATGATCTTCATCCGCGAGCCCGCCGCGTCGAGGCGCGTGGTGACCTGGCGCAGACCGTCCCGGACGTAGGCGTCGGCGCCGCGGCCCGACATCCAGGGCTGGTTGACCTCGTTGCTCACCTCGAAGTACGCGGCCTCGGCGGCCAGGGCCTTGGCGACATTCGTGTCGGCCCAGGCCGCGATCTGCTCCGGGCTGCCGCCCACGGGGATGCCGCTCAGCTCCACGTTGTGCCCGATGCCGTTCGCGTCCAGGGTCGCGGTGTCGATGCCCGGGGCGCCCGCGTAGGCGATGCGGATCCACTTGATGCCGAGCGTCCTGACCAGCCCCAGTACGGCGTCCTTGTCGGGTTCGAGCAGCCAGGGGTAGTTGGCGAGGCCGAACATCGACTCCTTGCCCGCCTTGTACGCGAACTCCGGGAGCACGCTCAGATTCGTGCGGGCCAGCGCCCGGTCGTTGCCGCTGACCACCTCCACCCCGGTGAACACGATGTTCTGCGAGGGCGCGGTCAGAGCGAAGGAGGCGTTCCAGGCCGCGCCCGCCGCGAGACTCCTGCGGAGCGTCCCCCCGGCGATCCTTCTGCCGCCGAAGTCCCGCGCCCACCAGGTGAGTGTCACCTTCCTGGCCGTGGCGGAGCCGTTGACGACCTGCGCCTTCAGCGTCATCGTCTGCCCGGCCGCCTTGTAGAGGTTGAACGGCTGGTCGGTCCACACCTCCACGCCGAGCGGGCGCTCGGCGGCGAGCGTTCCCGCCCCGCGCGGCCGTAGATCGCCCAGAACCAGATCGGCCTCGGTGACCGCGGTGCCCGCGCCGGTCGAGGTGCCGGGGGAATGGACCCATGTGGCGTTCGTGTTCGCGGGGTTGGTGGACGGGAGGCAGAAGAAGCCCTTCGACCCGGCCCACGTCTCCACGTACGCGCCGCCCGCGTTCACCTCATACGGAATGCCGCCCCGGGGGTCCTTCTCCCAGACGGTCAGGGCTTCGTACGACTCCGCTGCGCTCGCTCCGTACACCGTGCGGGAGAACATGAAGCCGGCCGGTGTGAGCGTGCCGGAGCCGCCGACCTCCCACTTCATGTGTGCCTTGCGGGAGGTGACGTCGAAGGTGCCGCGCACCGTGACTCCGGACGCGCTGCTCCCCATCGTGTACGTCACCTGAATCGCGGGCCGCCCGTCCGGGAGCGTGATCCGGGCGGGGGTGCCGCCGAAGGTGCGCTGCTGGCCGAGCGAGGTGTCCTTGATCATGAAGTGGCTGAGCAGGATGCGGTCGGTGCCCGCACCGTCCCGCACGAGGACGCTGCCGTCGCCACGGCCGACCAGAGTGATGCCGTCGGCCTCGATGGTGACCGGGTCCGCGGCGTACGCGGGAACGGCGGGCAACAGTGCGGCGCCGGTGGCGACGGCCGTGCCCTGGATGAATCTGCGCCGGGCGACTGACATGGAGGTGCCCTTCTCTTGGTCTGGGTGTTCCGGATGCCCCGGAGATTTCGGAGCGGAAGGTGCGGTGGGGGGGGGAGCCGGGGTTCGGCCGTCGGCTCCGGCGGAAGTCAGCCCTTGACCCCGGTGAAGCCGAGCCCGGCGACGATGTACTTCTGGCAGACGACGAAGACGAGCACCGGCGGGGCGACGGCGAGCACCATCGTGGCGATCAGCTGGTCCTGCGGGGCCTGCGTGGCGAGCTGGGACAGCGCGACGCTGATCGGCTGCCGCTCGGGGTCGGTGATGGCCACCAGCGGCCAGATGAAGTCCTTCCAGGAGTGCATCACCGCGAGCAGGCTGATCACGGCGAGCACCGGCTTGCTCATGGGCAGCACGATCTTGGTGAGCAGTTGCCGGGTACTTGCCCCGTCGACCCGCGCCGCGTCGAACAGCTCCTTCGGGAGGGCGTCGAAGAACTGCTTGGCGAGCAGCACCGTGAAGGCGTTCGTGCCGGCCGGCAGCCAGATCGCCCAGTAGGTGTCGCCCAGGTTGAGGTGGAGGAACGGTACATCGATCACGGTCATGAAGAGGCTGACCATGTTCACCGTGTACGGCACGAACATCGTGGCGAGGATCGCCCCGTAGACGACCTTGCCGAACTTCGGCCTGAGCACCGAGAGCGCGAAGCCCGCCGTGGCCGAGACGAAGAGCTGCACGAACCACGATCCGCCGACCACCAGGAGGGTGTTCATCAGATAGCGGCCGACACTCAGATCGGTGTACGCCGTCGAGAAGTTGCCCAGAGCCGGCCGGTCCGGCCAGAGGGCCAGGGGCTGGGTCGTGAGCTCGGTGGGCGGGGAGACCGCGCCCTTGACCATCCAGTACAGCGGTCCGATGCCGATGAGCAGCAGCAGGATCAGGGTGAACACCTGGACGGAGCGCACTGCCGCGCGCACGCCGGGGCGTTGGCGGTCGTTGGTGGAGACGAAGGTGGTGAGCGTGGTCATGACGTGCTCCAGCTGCGGGTGGCCCGCAGATAGACCGCGGAGAGCAGGGCGAGGGCGAGCACCATCAGGAAGGAGAGCGCGGCGGCCTGGCCGTACTCGCCGTCCTGGAAGGCGTACCGGAAGATCAGCAGCAGGACCGTGAGGGTGGAGTTCTCGGGCCCGCCGCCGGTGAAGACATACGGTTCGGTGAAGACCTGCACCGTGTTGATCAGCTGGACCAGCAGCAACAGCCCGATGACGGAACGGAGCTGAGGTAGCATCACATGCCAGATGCGCCGCCAGATCCCGGCACCGTCCATCTCGGCGGCCTCATAGAGTTCGCCGGGGATGCCGACCATCGCCGCGAGGTAGATCAGAACGGCACCGCCCATGCCCGCCCAGGTGGCCTCCAGGACCAGCGAGAGCATGGCGCTGTCGGAGGACTCCAGCCACGAGTACGGGCCGAGCCCGATCTTGCCGAGGGCGTTGTTGAAGAGCCCGCTCCCGGGATCGTAGAACCACTTCCAGAGCAGGATCGCCACGACCGGCGGGATGACCACCGGCAGATACACCAGGAAGCGGTAGACGCCCGCGCCCCGCCGCACCGTCGACATGATCGCGGCCAGGACCAGCGGCGCCGGGAACCCGATCAGCAGGCCGAGGGCCACGAAGAACAGGGTGTTCCCGACGGCGGTCCCCAGCAGCGGATCGTCGAACAGGGCACGGAAGTTGTCCAGGCCGATCCAGACCGCGGGCTCGACGAGGTTGGTCTTCTGGAAGCTGAGCAGCAGGCTGCGCGCGATCGGCCACCAGGCGAAGAGCCCGAAGATCAGCAGTGCGGGGACGAGGAACAGCCAGGCGGTGAACTGTTTGCGGGCGCCGGTGCCACGCTGCCGAGGCAGGGCGCGCGGCACGGGCTCCTTGGACACGGCGGCCGGGCGCCGCGACGGAGCGAGCAGAGCCATGGGCCGGCTACTTCTGGTCCGCGGCGAGCTTGGCATTGACGTCCTTCTCGGCCGCGGCCAGCAGGGCGTCGATGTCGGCGTCGCGCTTGGTGAGCACTGCCTGGACCACCGGGTCGAGCACGGTGTACAGCTTCTGTGCCTGGTACGGCGGCTCCGGCTTCAGCTTCAGTGTGGAGAGGCCGTCGATGTACGGCTTGAAGTGCTGAAGCTTCACATTGACGTACGGCTTGATCGCGGCATCGATCTCGGTCTGCCGCTTCCTGTCGAAGACCGGCAGCGTCGGCACGCCCACCGCGGACTTCGGGTCGGCGGACAGCGTCTTGGCCTGCTCGGCGGCGATGTCGGTGCTGTACTGCGGCTTGGCGTAGGCGAACGTCAGCCACTCCACGGCCGCTGCCGCGTGCTTCTTGTCGGCGGACTTCGGAACCATGTAGATGTCGCCGCCGGTGAGTGTCGCGTCGCCGCCGGACTGCGGCATCGGGGCCACTCCGAAGGCGTCGGTGTTCTCCATGCCGAACTGCATCTTCGCCAGCCGGTACGTCCCCGGGCTGCCCATGAACATGCCGACCTGCCCGGCCGAGAACTGCTTGATCACGTCGTTCTGATTGTTGAGCAGGGTTTTGCCGAGCGAGTCGTCCTTCCAGCGCATGTCCTTGAGCAGCCGCAACGCCTGCTTCGTCGGCTCCCCGGTGAGCGTGGCGGTGTACTTGCCACCCTGCTCCTTCTGCAGCTCACCACCGAAGGCGTACGACAGCATCGTCAGCTGCCAGCCGCCCTGGTTGTCCTTGGATTCATGGACGAACCCCGCCTTGCCGGTCTTGTCGCTGATCTTCTTGGCGGCGGTACGGACCCCCGCCCAGGTGGTCGGCGGGCGGTCGGGGTCCAGGCCGGCCTTCTCGAAGAGCTCGCGGTTGTAGACCAGCCCCTGGGCGTACGGGTTCTGCGGTACGCCGTACACGTCGCCGGCGCTGTCGGTCAGTGGCTGGAGCACCTGGGGGTTGAACTCCTTGAAGTGCTCCCACTCCTTGAGTTGCCCGGTGATCGGCTGCACCTGCTTCTGCTGGATGAGCCGCTGCGGCTCGGTCAGCGGCACCTTGATGACGTCCTCGACATTGCCGCCGGACAGCTTCGCGGAGAACGTCAGCGGGTCGAAGACCGTGGTCGAACCCTTGACCTTGATGCCCGGGTTGGCCTTCTCGAAGTCGGCCACCTGCTTCTTGAACAGGGCGACCCCCGGCTTGTCGGTGGCCGGCGGCATGCCCTGCACCCGCAGTACGAGATCGCCGTCCCCGCCGGCGCTGCTCGGAGTGAGGGAGGAACAGCCCGCGAGGGTCGCGGTCAGCGCCATGCAGCCAAGTATGGCCGCACAGCGGGAGTTTCTGGGCATAACGGCTCCAAGAAGGGCAGGAGTGGGTTCGGTGCGGCGTTGTGCAGTGCTTTGGTCGTTGCGGTGGTGTGCGCCGCGGGTGGGTCAGTGGGCGGGTGCGGGGCCCGTCGAGGCGCGGGGAATCAGGCGGGAGCCGATCTCCACGATGGGGGAGGCGGCATCGGGACCCCGTCCGGTGCGGCCTGTTGTGTTCGCGATCGTCTCGATCAGGAGATCCCCCGCACGTGTGGCGATCTCTTCGGGGTCGATCCGGATCGTGGTGAGGCTGGGGGTGGAGACGGAGGCGAGCAGTGTGTCGTCGATGCCGATGACGCTGACGTCGCGCGGGACGCTCACACCGAGGTTGGCCATCTGGTGCAGCACGCCCAGGGCGACAACGTCGTTGTGGGCGATCACGGCCGTCGCCTCGTGGGCGGCGACGAGGGTGGCGGCGTGCACGCCCGTCTCGAACCGTGGTTCGTACGGCCCGAGCTCGGACAGGGAGAGGTCGAGCGCTTCGAAGGACTCCTGGATGGACTTGCCGCGGCTCAGCTCGGCGCGGGACGCGTTGATGAAGACGCAGCGCCGGTGGCCGTACGCCTTCAGCTGTTCGGCGGCCTGCGCGATGCCGGCGGCCAGTGAGATCCGGACCTCGGGGATGCCCGGTACGTGACGGTTCACCACCACCAGCGGCATCCGGCCCGCGAGTTCCTGGAGCCGGTCCTCGGTGAGGGTGGAAGCCCACAGGATCAGGCCGTCGACCCGCTTCGACACGGCCGCGATGGCCGCCATTTCGTCGGCTTCGCGCTCGTCGCTGTCGGCGACCAGAACCGTGTAGCCCAGGTGCCGGGCGCGGGCCTGCATCGCCTTGATGATCGGCGGGAAGAACGGGTTGGCGATGTCCGGGACGATCAGGCCGAGCGTACCGGTGCCGCTGCCGCGCAGTGAACGGGCCGCCGGGTTGGGGGAGTAGCCGAGCTCGGCCGCGGCGTCGAGGATGCGCTGCCGGGTCGTCGGCTGCACCTGGTCGGGTGCGGTGAACGCACGGGACACCGTCGACACCGAGACGCCCGCGGCGCTCGCCACCTCCCGGATCGTTACTGCCACGGGTGGGCCTCCTCGTCGTCCTGAGCCGGGGGATCCCGGTCCTCTCGCATCTGGATCCTGCGAATGCGGTTGATGTTTGCGAACGTTCCCGGTGCGTGTCAAGACGTGTGTCAGGAGTATTTCGCCGAGGAAAACCTTCTGCATGCATGGGCCTTGCCTTGCGGCCGAACTGCTGCCAATGATGTGTTCTCAAGAACGGCACTGAAATTGCGGGAACGTTTTCATAGAGGAGTGGCATGAAGATCACCGGCCTGGAAGTGCTGACTCTCCCCGACCACGGAGACAGCATGATGCTGGTCGTGGTCGACACCGACGAGGGCATCCACGGTCTGGGCGAGGTCGGCATCAGGTCGCGTCAGCGAGCGGTCGCGGGTGGTCTCGACCACCTCGCGGAGCTGATCGTCGGCGAGGACCCACGGCGCATCGAGCACCTCTGGCAGGTGATGTTCCGGCGCGGGTTCTTCCCCGCCGACCGCATACTCGGAGCCGCCATCGCGGCGGTGGACGTGGCCCTCTGGGACATCCGCGGCAAGGCGCTCGGCGTACCGGTGCACGAACTCCTCGGCGGCCGGGTGCGTGATCACGTGCCCGCCTATGTGCATGTCGGTGACGGCTACGACGACCGCGCTCGGTTCCTGGACCGCTGCCGCGGCCTGGTCGCCGAGGGCTGGCGCCATCTGCGGTTCGCCTCGCCGCACGACGCCGACGGCACGCTCGACGCCCGCCGCTGCCTGCGTGACTCGGTCGGCCTCTTCCACGAGGTCCGGGACGCGGTCGGCGACGAGGTGGAGCTGATCCTCGACGTCCATACCCGCCTGGATCCGCCGGAGGTGCTGACCCTGTGCCGAGAGATCGAGGCGGCCCGCCCGTACTTCGTCGAGGACCCACTGCGCTGTGAGAACCCGGACAGCTATCGCATGCTGCGGGCCCGCACGGGTGTGCCGCTGGCCGCAGGTGAGCAGTACGGATCCAAATGGGAGTTCAGGACACTCATCGAGGACGACCTCATCGATTACGTGCGAGTGGACGTCGGGGTGGCCGCGGGTCTGACCGAGGCGAAGAAGATCGCGGCGATGGCGGAGGCCCACCACATCAAGCTCGCCACCCACAACCCGCTCGGCCCGGTCACCGCCGCCTCCTCGCTCCAACTCAACCTGGCCTGCCCCAATATGGCGATCCAGGAGCACCAGACCGACCCCGACCCGGCCATCGCCGCCCTCTTCACCGCGAGGCCGACGATCGTGCCGGGACGGGTGGAGCTGAGCGAACTGCCGGGCATCGGCGTCGACATCGACCGGGAGGCGGCACGCCGCTACCAGGCCACGGCGGCCGAGCGCCCGCACTTGCGCACGACGGACGGGGCGTTCACCAACTGGTAGCCGGGCCGGAGCCGGTCGGCCGCGCGGGCCCGAAGCCCGTGTCCGTACTGCGAGCACCATCTCCGAGCACGACCTCAGACTTCAGAAGCGAGGGTAATTCCGTGGTGTCATTCACACGAGCCGCGAGACCGGTCGAACTGGTCCTTGTCGGCACAGCGTTCATGGGTGTGCTGATCGGCGCTTCGGCGACGCCGGCCGGCAGTCAGGAACGCGAGAAGCTACAGGTGACAGCCGTGTCGTCGCGGCCCGGCATGGTGTCGGGAGACGACGCCCTGATACGTGTCGAGGTGCCCGCCTCCGTAGCGGCCGACGGAGTCCGGGTCGAGGTGGCGGGCCGGGACGTGACGTCGAGCTTCCGGCCCTCCGGCGACCATGCGTTGATGGGCGTGGTGAAGGAGCTGTCCAAGGGCGACAACACACTGACGGCCCGGGCTCCGGGCGCCGACGCCGGACAGCTGACCCTGAAGAACCACCCCATCACGGGGCCGATGTTCTCCGGGCCGCACGAGCAGCCGTTCGTCTGCGACACCGCCGAGTTCAAGACGGTGACCGGCGACACCCTCGGGCAGCCGCTCGACAAGGACTGCTCGGTCAGCACCCGCGTCGACTACATGTACCGCACCACGGCCGGCAAGTTCGTTCCGCTGCCCGACGAGAGCGCCCGCCCCGCAGACCTGGCCACGGCCACGACGAGCACGGGCAAGAAGGTGCCGTACATCGTCCGCGTCGAGACCGGCACCATCAACCGCGGCATCTACGAGACGGCCGTGCTGCACGATCCGCAGTCCGCCGCCCCCTACCCGCTGCAACGTGAGCCGGGCTGGAACGGGCGCCTCATGTACGGCTTCGGCGGGGGCTGCAACGGTGGCTGGTACGTCCAGGGCCGAAACACCGTCGGTATCATGAACGACGCGTATCTGAGCAAGGGCTACGGCGTCGCCTCGTCCACGCTCAACGTGTTCGGCAACAACTGCAACGATGTGCTGGCGGCCGAGACCATGAGCATGGTCAAGGAACGCTTCGTGGAGACGTACGGCGAACCGGCCTTCACCATCGGAAACGGCTGCTCCGGCGGCTCGTACCAGACTCATCAGATCGCCGACAACTACCCGGGTCTGCTGGACGGCATCCTCTCCGGCTGCAGCTTTCCCGATGTCGGCTTCGGAACGATACAGACGCTCAGCGACGCCCAGCTCCTGAACCACTACTTCAAGGATGTCGCGCCGGACGCGTTCACCGAGGAGCAGCAGCGGGCGGTCTCCGGGTTCGGCAAGTGGGAGAGCATCGGCAGCCTGGCCCGCGCCGCCGGCCGCATCGACCCCACGGTGTACTGCCCGTCCCAGCTGCCCGCGGCACAGCGCTACAACCCCGGCACCAACCCGGACGGTGCCCGCTGTGATGTCTACAGCCACACCGTGAACGTCTACGGCGAGGTACCGGAGACCGGGAAGGCGCGCAGGCCGCTCGACAACACCGGTATCCAGTACGGACTTGAGGCCCTGAACAAGGGGACCATCGACATGGCCCAGTTCATCGACCTGAACCGGCGCATCGGCGGCCTCGACGACGACGCCAAGCCCGCCGCGGCGCGCACCGTCGCCGATCTCAAGGCGGTACGGCTCGCCTACCGCACGGGCCGCATGCTGAACGGCGGTGGTGGCCTTGCCGACGTCCCGATCATCGACTACCGCGACTACACCGACGACGTGGCCACCGGCGACATCCACATGCGTTTCCACTCCTTCTCCACCCGGGCGCGCCTGGACAAGGCCAATGGCACCCACGCCAACCAGATCATGCTCACCCGCTCCAGCGGGCACGGATTCACGCTTGCCGGGATGCTGTCTGACATGGACCAGTGGCTCTCCGGCATCAAGGCGGACTCCGGCGACGAGACGCCCATCGAGAAGATCGTCCGCAACAAGCCGCAAGGTCTTACCGACGCCTGCTGGACCCGTGGCATCGGTGCGAAGAAGATCGAGGAGCCCCAGGTCGAGGGCATCGACAACACCGAGTGCAACACCCTCTACCCGGTGTGGACCTCGCCGCGGATGGTGGCCGGGGCCGATGTGGCCAACGACATCGTCAAGTGCCGCAAGCGTCCCGTGGACCGCTCGGACTACCGAGTTCCGGTCACCGAAGGCGAGTTGAAGGATCTTACGGCGATCTTCCGGGACGGTGTCTGCGACTGGTCCAAGCCCGGGGTGGGCCAGCAGGACCTCGCCGGTACATGGCTCTCCTTCGACCGGAAGTGACAGGATCGCGGCAGGTGAGCCAAAACGGGGGCAGGTGCGCCCTCCCGCTTTGGTGCCAGTGGTGGTGATCTCCCGCGTTCGTCCAGGTCAGCACCTGTTTCCGTCCGCTGAAGCAGCGTCACCCTTCCTCTCCTCCCCTCTCCTTGTCGTCAGTGAGGGAGGAGAGCACCGGGGTGTGGGGGCGGCCTGGCGGCTTTCCCGGCCCCGGCGGGCCGTCTCCAGCGCCTGGCCGGGGACCGGACGCGGCTGACGAGGGGAGCGCGGGTCTGATGGCCGGAAAGCACTTCCTCCATTCGGTCCGGGAACTGGCTGGCGCGCTGGTTGGCGAGCCACAGGCCAACGGCGAAGCCCGTGTTGGGCGCGCACAGGCTGCCGTGCCCGGCGGCGTAGACACGGGCATGAGGCAGGCCGCGAGCGAAGCCCTTCGCGGCCTGCTGGGTGGCGTCCGGGGCCGCCGGCGGCTTCGGTTTCACGGGTGCTCGTTCCCGGGCCGGCTTTCCGCCAAAAGCCTGGGGATCGGCGCGGACCGGTGAGCCGGGGAGACCCGCCACATGCTCGGTGTCTTCGGCTTGTGCCCGGGTGCGTACCCAGGCGCGCACCCATGCGTTCAGCGGTCCTGTTGCGGCGGCGCTGAGGCGACCGACGATCCACGGCCGCTCGAGGCTGCCGGGCCAGTTCGTTGACGAGGCCGGGGACATCGGCGAGCGACTGCGGCGGTTGCCGGTCCGTGTCATCGAGCACCTGCTGCTGAACGCCGGGCCGGTCAGGACCGAGGCCACCGTGACGGCTTCGGGACAGGCCACCGCATCCCGCGCCGCGGCACGCATGTTCTCGCCCTGGTTGTTCAGGCCCTTGTGGGCGCGGTGTTCTACGGAGGGCATGACCTCGCGGTGGGCCGCGCCGTAGGAGCGCAGCTTGTCGGTGACGACCACCCTCGGCACCGAGCAGGTCTTCTTGAGCAGTTTGCGGAAGAACCGCCGGGCCGCAGCGGTGTCCCGCCGGTTCTGGACCAAAATGTCGAGCACGTTGCCGTCGGCGTCGACGGCCCGCCACAGGTACTTCAGCTCACCGTTGACCTTGATGAAGACTTCGTCCAGGTGCTTCCCAATGCTGATGTCAAGCCGCCGCTGTCACTGGGGGTGTGACCTGGTAGCACCGTCGGTCACGAATCAGGGCCCACAGGA
>NZ_JBSFFY010000096.1:0-16275 GCF_053596315.1 Streptomyces sp. NPDC001732 | reverse complement strand
CCGTCCCCCCGTGGTGGCAGACCACGCCTTTCTGCGTACCGGGCACCGCCGGCTCCGGTGGGGAGGTTCCTCATCGAGGAGCTGCCTCAGATCGGTACACAGCCCCAGCCGCGTGCACGTCATCCTTCCCGTCCAGCTGCTTCCTCGCGGACGGAGGCCCTTCGCCGTGCGTCGATGTCGGAAACCACGGTGAGAGCGAAGACCGCCTGATCGGCCCTTGCCCCTGCGAGGTCCCAAAGGTTTCTCCCGGCTGGACGGGAACTCCTGTAAGTGGCGTGCATCACGTTCCGGGAACCGGGCCGGGCTGGTCGGACAGTCCGATGGTGTGGAGATGAATACGCGCGCCCGCATACGGGCGGGAGATCCCGATACATTCGGTTCTCTCTTCGATGATTACGCCCGGGCGGTGTACAACCATGCCTTCCGGCTGACCGGCGACTGGTCGGCGGCCGAGGACGTACTGTCCTTGACCTTCCTGGAGGCATGGCGGCTGCGGGGAACGGTGGACCTGGACGGCGGGTCACTGCGGCCGTGGCTGCTGGGCATCGCCACCAACACCGCGAGGAACACCCGCCGGGCCGCGCGGCGACACGAAGCGGCAGTCAGCCGCCTGCCGCGCGAGGAGGTGTTCCCGGACTTCGCCGATGATCTGGTCGACCGCATCGACGACGCGGGCCAGGTCGCGGTGCTGCAGGCGGCGATGTCCCGGCTGCGCCGCGCGGAGCGCGAGGTGGTCGCGTTGTGTATCTGGTCCGGCCTGGACTACGCGGCGGCGGCCCAGGCGCTGGGCATCCCGCTGGGCACCGTCCGCTCTCGTCTCTCGCGCGCCCGCAAGAAGCTCCGCAAGTTCGCCGGTGTCGAGGTTCCGCCCGGGAGCGGGAACTCGGAGGCGGGCTGCGGACAGGTAGATGGTGACCGCGTCCCTGCGGTCCGGCCCACCCAGGAGGAAACCCGATGAGCCCCAAGCCGCAAAGGCCCACCCAGGCCGAGCGCGAGGAGATGGCCCGGCTGCTGCCGGTCCCGGCCGAGCGGGACCTGCCTGGACGCCGCCACCAGCTCCTGAAGGACCATCTGATGCGCGAAATCCAGCACAACACCAATACCGCTACCGCCAGGCCCCGACCGCGGTATCGCCGCCGCCTGGCATTTACGGCGATCCCGCTGGCCGCAGGCGCCATGGCCCTCGCCCTGGCCACCGGCGGTGTGCTCGACCACCCCCCCACCGCCGGCCCCGGCTCGACCATGGCCTCCGGCCCCTCGGCCCGGGGAACCAGTGCCACACCGGCTGCGGTGCTGCTGGACCGTATCGCCACCGTCGCCGCGTCCAAGCCCGCACCCGCCGTCCGCGACGACCAGTACGTGTACATCGCCAGCAAGGTCGCCTACTCCAGCCAGAGCGGCAAGGACCCTGTCATGCGCCTGGACAAGCCGCACCTGCGGCAGATCTGGCTTTCGGTCGATGGAACGCGCCCCGGCCTATTGCGCGAGAACGGCCAGGACACGGAGCTGACCACTGACCAGGAAGGCGTGGTTGTCAGTGAAGGAAACGGCCGGACCACGGTCCGTCGGGCGGATGACACCAACTCCAAGCGTCATGTCACCGTCCCGGGCAACGCGGCACCCTCGCTGAACAACCCGACCTACCGCTACCTGGAGTCGCTGCCCACCGACCCCCACACGCTGCTGAAGAAGATCTACGACGAGACCAAGGGCGCCGGGCCCGGCCCGGACCAGGAGGCGTTCGTGACGATCGGCGACCTGCTGCGCGAGCAGCTCGCACCGCCGAAGGTCAGTGCCGCCCTGTACAGGGCCGCAGCCAAGATCCCTGGCGTCACCGTTGTGAACGACGCCGTGGACGCGACCGGCCGCCACGGCATCGCCGTCGCCCGCGTCCACGACGGCCAGCGCACCGAATGGATCTTCGACAAGCACACCCTGGAGTTCCTCGGCGAGCGAAGCGTCATGGTCAAGGACACCTCCTGGGCCAAGAAGGGCCAGATCACCGCCACCACCGCCGTCCTGAGCCGCAGCGTCACCGACAAGCCCGGACAGACGCACGCCAGCGCGAGCTGACGACGCATACAGTGCCCGAACTGAGCAGTTCGGGCACCGCTCCTGGCGATACGTCCGTCTGCCCAGGCCGTCGATGGACCGCTCGCCTGAACGTTCAAAGCGTTGCCCGTGCAGGCGCCTGCCGCCCTGCATGCACGCGGTGACGCCCGAAACCTCGTGACAGGACCCCCTTCATGCACGCGCTGATTTGTGCTGCCCTGCTCTCCGGTCTGCTGTCCCCGTATGCCGGCCGGGTGAAGTCATGACGCTCCAGGCAATTCGCACCGCCACAGCCACAGCCCCACCGGCACCAGCGTCTGCGACGCTGCCGTCGTTGACCGGCCTGCGTTGGGTGGCAGCGTTCGTGGTGTTCGTCTACCACGTGCGGAACTTCGGCTATTTCGACGGTGAGAGTGCTCGGATCGTGGACTGGGCGTTCGGGGCCGGCGCGACGGGGGTGTCCTTCTTCTTCATCCTGTCAGGCTTCGTGCTGGCCTGGTCGGCCCGCCCGGGAGCCAGCGCGCGGGCGTTCTGGCTGAGGCGCATCGCCCGGATTTACCCGGTGCACCTGGTCACCGCGGCGACAGCCCTGGTACTGGCCTTCACCCTGGTGCCGGGCCTGCGCCCCAGCGGCCCCGGAGAAACGGCAGCGAACCTGCTGCTGGTCAGCTCCTGGAACTCTCACTGGTGGCAGGCACTGAACCCGGTCAGCTGGTCGCTGGCCTGCGAGGCGTTCTTCTACGCTGCCTTCCCCGCCCTGTACACGGGCCTGCGCCGCACGAACCCCCGCGGCCTCACCGCCCTGGCGATGACCTGCACTGTGGTGGTCATCCTTCTGCCCTTGATCAACGCGCACCTCGCTCTCGGCTGGACGCTGCACTCCTCCCCGCTCGCCCGGTTTCCCGAATTCGTCCTCGGCGCGGCCATCGGCCGTCTCGTCCGAATCGGGGCGTGGCGCGGGCCCGGGTCGGAAGCCGCCATGGGGCTCACCCTCATCGGCTACTTCCTCGCCCAGCAGCTTCCCGGCGGCAGCAGCTACGCGGCGTTCACGGTGATCGGACTGGCCTGTCTCATACCAGCGGCCGCACTCAATGACCTGCACGGAGCCCGCTCGCTGTGGCGCCGCCGCCGGCTGGTCCGGCTGGGCGAATACTCCTTCGCCTTCTACATGATCCACATCCTTGTCATGCGGAGTGCCGAGGAACTCTTCGGCAGGCATCCCGAACTCGAGACAGGGCCCGCCCTGGCTCTCGCCACTGCCGTCTTCGCCGCTTCCCTCGGCCTGTCCTGGGGGTTGTTCCGCTGGGTCGAGCAGCCCGGCCGGCGATGGATCCTCCGAGGCGCCCGCGCCACGAGCCGTCCAGCCGGCAGCGGCCGCTGACATGACGGCCACGCTCAAGCGGTCCTGGACTGCCACTCTTGCCGCCACACTGCTCGCCCTGTGCGCCCTGCGGACGGACACCGCACGGACCGATAGTTCCTCCGACAACACCGTGGTGGTGATCGGAGCATCGGTCGCCGGGGGCTACAGAACCACCCCCGGTGCCGCCTGGCCCGAACAGATGGACCGGCGCCTCAAAGAGGACGGCCTGCCCGTCTCGGTTGTCAACGCCAACATCACCGCCACCCGGCTGCTCACCAGGAACGACGCCGGCAGTCCCAGCTCTCTGGACCGTCAGGACCGCGACGCACTCGCCGTCCCCGGCGTGGACACCATCGTGCTCACCGACGTTATCAACGACATCCAGCAGCCCCCGCATCAGTACGATCCGCAGGCGATCATCAGAGGGTTCCAGGAATTCGTGTCCCGCGCCCACGCCCACGGTGTCCGCGTGGTCGCCACCACCATCCCGCCCTACGGAGGGTTCCTACGCTACGAACCAGCCGGTGAGCGCTGTCGCCAGGCCGTCAACGCTTACCTCCGCCACAGCGGCCTCTTCGACAGCGTTCTGGACTTCGACGCCGTCCTGAAGGACCCCGCCGATCCCACGCGTATGCGTCCCGCCTACGACTCCGGCGACCACCTCCACCCCAACGACCGCGGACACCGGGCCATCGCCGAAGCCGCTGACGTCCGTCAACTCACCAGCACTCCGAATCGGTGAAGTGCTGACCTCTTGAGCCACTGCCGCAGTGAATACCGGGTTTACTGCGGCAGTTGCGGCCACCTGGTCGTGATCGGGCATCTGCCCGAATAAGATTCGGCTGTGAGTCTTGAGGAACCGCAGGTCCCCGGACATGACCTCGCTCGCGGCCGTTCATGACCACAGGTTTCGGTGCGCCTCCGTGGCCCCGGCCGGGAAAGTGATCCAGGACCAGGTCTCGCCCTACGCGGAGAACGTCGAGCGGTCGGCGGGTGCCACGGGAACTGCCTCCCGTCTCATGTCCGCGAAGTGACCTTGTACTTTCGGCCGTCGTCGCCCAGGGACCAGAGAACAAGCTGGTGCCCTTCCGGGAGGTTCTTTCTGCAGTAGGCCCAATGGTTCCCACCGGCACGAGAGATGCATTGCCCCCTGCGAGTGGATGTCTCCCACCAGGCAGTTGAGGGGTTCCCGTCGGGATCCAGGTCCCTCACCCAGAAATCGTCGGTGGCCCTGTTGTAGCAGACCTCACCGTTGTTGCTGGACACGCATTTACTGTACGTCCAGTCAGGATGCCCGCCCTCGAGCTTCTCGGCGACGTCCACCTCCAGCTCTGGGGCAGTCGGCACAGCCGCTACGGCCCTGCCTGTGGTCAGCCCTGTCGCCAGCAGTAATCCGCTTGCGGCCGCGGCGAGCACTCTCGCGCAACTTTTCACGATCTTTCACTTTCCTCCGTTGGTAGAGCGCTCAACAGGGGCTGACCTGCGTCTCGGCGAGCACCCCCTTCCTCAGCCCCGACGAGGGGGTTCTGAGGGTGCCGTGATTGCTGCAGTTGCTGAGGCGGCATCAGCGGGTGGTCTGTTCCGAGGAACAGCACGTCGTTGGCGCGTCACGGCCCTCGACGATTTCAGAGGCTGGCGCCCTTCTTGCAGGCCGTTACCGCGTGGCTGTGCTTCACTCCGAGGTCCTCCAGGCCTTGCCGGCAGTAGAAGAGCCATACAACCTCCGGTCGGAGTCTGTTGCCCAATCCTCGGCGTAGTCGCAACTCTTGCAGGCCTTCCTTCCAATGGGTACGTGGTAGCCCTTGTCTCACAGATACTGCTGGCAGTCCCACGACCACGCCTGCGCCGGACCGGCCGTGATCAGCGGTGTTGCGGCGGCCAGGAGCATGCCACTCACCGCGGCGGTTGCCGCACGCCTCCACCGACGTGAGCGCGAAGCTCCGCGCGACCCGGATGACACCACCGTGCTCTTCATCTTCCTCCATGCCAAACCGATCCCCTCCTCGTCAGCCGGTTCGGCGCCGAATCTCCGTATCGGCGTCACCATCAGCCTGCCGGGCGACCGGCAGTGTGTCGCTGGTGACCTGAGTCAGAGATTCGTCGTTAGCCGGGTATGAGTCGTCCGGGTCCGAAGATTCCGCCGTCGTCGGTCACTGATGCCCAGCGGGCGGTGCTGGAGGGCTGGTTGCGTCGTCGTGCGACGGCTCAGGCGCTGGCTCAGCGGTCGCGGATCGTGCTGGAGTGCGCCGAAGGCCACTCGATCATGGAGGTGTCCCGCCGGCTGCGGATCGCTCCGGACACGGTCCGCACCTGGCGGCGCCGCTTCATCGAGCGGGGACTGGACGCTTGTGCGACGACCCGCGGCCCGGCGTCCCTTGGAAGATCACCGATGCCGACGTCGGGCGGGTCATCGTCAAGTCGCTTGAGGAGGCACCGAAGAACGCGACCCACTGGTCGACGAGGCCGACGGCCGCGGCCGCAGGCATGTCGCAGTCGGCGGTCTCGCGGATCTGGCGGGCGTTCGCCCTGGCCCCGCACCGGTCGCAGACGTTCAAGCTGTCCACCGACCCGCTGTTCATCGACAAGGTCCGCGACGTCGTCGGTCTGTATCTCGATCCGCCGGAGAAGGCCCTGGTGCTGTGCGTGGACGAGAAGTCGCAGATCCAGGCCCTGGACCGGTCCCAGCCGGTCCTGCCGATGATGCCCGGCGTTCCCGAGCGCCGCAGCCACGACTACGTCCGCGCCGGTACCACGACCCTCTTCGCCGCCCTCGAGGTCGCCACCGGCAAGGTCATCGGCTCCCTGCACCGCCGCCACCAGGCAGCGGAGTTCAAGAAGTTCCTCGCGAAGCTGGACAGGGAAGTCCCGACCGATCTGCAGGTCCATCTGATCCTGGACAACTACGCGACCCACAAGACGCCCGACATCAAGCGGTGGCTGCTGGCCCACCCACGGTTCCACCTGCACTTCACGCCGACCGGCGCGTCCTGGCTGAACCTGGTCGAGCGGTGGTTCGCCGAGCTGACCCGGAAAAAGCTCAAGCGCGGCGTCCACCGCTCCGTCCAAGCCCTCGAACGCGACATCCGAGCCTGGCTCGCCGACTGGAACGAGCACCCCAGGCCGTTCGTCTGGACGAAGACAGCCGACGAAATCCTCGACAAAGTCGCCGCCCACTGCCGACGAATCTCCGACTCAGATCACTAGCGGAGAGTCCACACCTGCTTGGCGTTGCGTCTACTCGGCTGTCGGGTGGAGGCGGCGGTAGTCGCTGGGTGGGAGGTAGTAGGCGGCGCGGAAAGCGCGGGTGAAGTCGGCGGCCCGGGGGAAGCCCCAGCGGGCTGCGCTGGCGTGGATGGGGGTGGTGCGCAGGCCGGGTTCGGAGAGGTCGCGGCGGGCGCGTTCCAGGCGCTGGCGGCGGCCCGTGCCGCGGCTGGACGGATCGGGCTCGTGGGCCCGGCGGTCAGGGCGGCGACTCCTGATGGGGAAACTGGCCCTCCGGGTCGAAGACCCCAGGCGGACGTCCGCAGCTGCCCTACCGCCTCGTTCTCGGGGTGCCCATGTCAAGGTGCCAGGTCCCGAGGCGGCGGGTCTTGCTGGTGATGTACAGGTGAGGGTGGCCAGTTGCACCAGGTCCACCTCCCAGCCCTCGCCGACGGGGTCGTTGGCCATTTTTTGATGTCCACGAAGGTATGAAAGATCAGGCAGTTCGCCAGCAGTTCGGTTGAAGCGCCGTTCCACGACGTTGCGGTGTTTGCAGACCGCATGGTCGAAGGCCGGCGGGCGGCCTCCGTTACTGCCTCGCCGGGCCCGACTGCGGACCTGATCGAGCCGCTCGGGGATGGTGTGGGCGATGCCTCGGCGGCGGAGCCGGGTTCGGACCGCCTTCGATCTGCATCCCTTGTCGCCGAGGACGTGATCGGGCCGGACCCGGGGCCGACCCGGTCCGACCCGGGGCACCCGGATCGCTTCCATGACCGTGGTGAACTGGGTGCAGTCGTTGGTGCTGCCGCCCGTGACGATGAAAGCGAGCGGGCGGCCCCGGCCGTCACAGGCCAGGTTGATCTTGCTGGTCGGACCACCTCTGGACCGGCCGAGGGCCGGGTCGCGGAGCCCCCTTTTCGGGCCCCGGCCGCATGCGGGTGGGCACGGACGACTGTGGAATCGACCGACACCAGCCGGTCGATGTCTCCCGCCGCGTCCGCCTCCGCCTGGGCGGCGCGGAGCATCCGCTCGAACGTGCCGTCCGCCGCCCACCGGCGAAACCGGGTGTGGAGTGTGGCCCACGGCCCGTAACGCCCGGGCACCTCCCGCCAGGCCCTCCCTGCCCGGAACTTCCACACGAGTCCGTTCAGCACCCTGCGGTCATCCAGCCGCTTCCAGCCCCGCAACGACTCGGACAGCAGCGACCGGACGAACTCCCATTCGGCATCAGACAGTTCATGGCGGCGTATCACGACACCATGATCCACCACGCAAGATCATTTGAAGACACTGCCTAGGAGCGGGAGCAGCGGCCGGTGGGACGGTCGGCGGGAGGGCGGCACTGAAGGGGAAGGTCGAACGGACTGGTGCTCAGGTAGCGGCCGATGCACGTGTTGGCCGTGGTCCTGCCGCGGGCGGCGCAGAAGGCCAGGGCCGAGTGCCCGTCCGTGAAGGGTCCGGGGGCGTAGAACACCCAGTAGCCCGGCCGCAGCGACGCGAAGTCGTCGCTGCGGAGAACCTCCGCCTCGGGCACCGACTGCCGAACCGTGGCGAGCCGTTTGTCGCGCACGGCGAGGCCCGCGCCGAGGGGCTCGGAGTAGAGCTGGGCGATCCAGCGACCGTCGGTCGGAGGGGCCTGCCCGACAGGAGTCGCCGAGTGCGTCGCCTCATCCGTCGGCTGTGTCGGCGGAACGGCCACCGTGTCCCGTGTCGGCTGAGCCGACGCCGTGGGAGCCTGCGCGGACGGGGAACTCGCGGCGGTGTCCGAGGGCCGAGTGGACGCCGTGCTGGGCGACGTGCCCAAGTTCTCGCTCGCCGCCCCCTTCTCCGGACCGCGAAGAGGGAGTACCAGTATCGCGGTCACGGCCGTGGCGGCAGTCAGCAGCGTCGCGGTCACGGCGACGACGACCGTCTTCCGTCCCCGCCGCCGCTCCGGCGCGGGCGCGGGCCTCGGGGTGTCCAGTTGCGTGGGCACATGTCGGGGAGGAATGGACGGCGGCACCGGCGTGGTGAGTGTCGGCTGTGCCCAGTGGGGTGCCGAGCCGGACTCCACCTGCGCCAGCATCGCGTCCAGCCGCTCCGCGTCCGGCCGCGCCGACGGGTCCCTCACCAGCAGCTCCTGGAGCACAGGGCCGAGCGGGCCGGACCGTACGGGCGGCGGCACCGGCTCGTCGAGCACCGCGGCGAGGGTGGCCAGTGCCGTGGTACGCCGCAGCGGACTGACGCCCTCGACGCTCACGTACAGCAGCAGGCCGAGCGACCAGAAGTCGGACGCGGGATCGTCGTCGTGACCGCGGACGCGTTCGGGCGCGATGTATTCGGGGGAGCCGACGAGTTCGTCGGTCGCCGTGAGCGAGGTGGCCCCCCTCAGCCCCGCGATACCGAAGTCGGTGAGCACGGCGGTTCCGTCCGTGCGCAGCAGGACGTTGGCGGGTTTCACGTCCCGGTGGTGGACGCCCACCGCGTGGGCGGCCCGCAACGCGGACAGCAGCTGCCGACCCAGGCGGGCGGCTTCCACGGGCGTCATCGGGCCGGCCGCGAGCCGTTCCTGAAGGGAGGGGCCGGGCACCAGCTCCATCACCAGCCACGGGTGCGGATCGGTGTCGACGATGTGATGGATGGTCACGGCGTTGGGGTGGTTGAGCCGGGCCAGGGCCCGCGCCTCGCGCAGTACGCGCTCGCGCGAGACGTCGGACGCCTCCGCGTCCGAGCGCACGGCCTTGAGCGCGACCTCCCGGTGCAGCACGGTGTCGCTCGCCCGCCACACCGTCCCCATCCCGCCGCTTCCGAGCTGCTCGATCAGCCGGAACCGCCCGTCCACCAGTTCTCCCCCTGCAACCATGCGTAACAGATTAGGGGATGGCGAAGAGCATTGATCAACTTCACTGCTGGGGTGACTCGTGCGCAACCGGCGGACGAGCCGCACCTGTGCTCCCGATCGAACGCTGCTCCCCACGAACAGCCCAACGAGCACCCAAGCCGGAAGTCACATCATCAGTGACTTCCGTTAGGACCTTTAAGACGCTTCTCAAGAAAGCGAGACAGGTTCGTAACGAAGGGCAGGGTGCGGCTGATTGCGTGTGGCCCTCGGAGCCTCCGAGGGCCACTGGCGCCCAGCCCTCCCTGAAGGCCCAGCGACGGACTCTGTGAAGCCCGCCTGCAAGGGAGGCTCCGTGCTGCTGCGGCAGATCACTACCTGCACCGACCCGGCGGCCACCACCATCATCCGGCACGGCCTGGCCGATGACCGGTCGGTGCTCTACCGCCTCGGTATCTGCCGCCGACGCCAGCGGCTCGCCGGGGACTGGCCGGGGTACGTGCACCACCAAGCCCAGGGGCATTTCCGAGCTTCACGGCCCCGGCACTTGCTGGCAGCCAGGTGTTCCAGGGGGCGGAGGCGTGGCTCCACCACCTTGGTCGCGTGCTGAGTCACGAGGTCAGCTTCCGCGGCGGCCGAACGGCGACGAAGGTCGGCCCGTTCGACGGACACCTGAGCAACGCGTCCGCCTACGACTGCGACGACCTCGCGGACGTCGTCTACCACCGCCTCCGAACCGTGACGGACAAACCGCCGGGCCCATCGGGGCACTGATACAGCCGTCCGCGTCGAGGCGGCACGGGAAGTGGTCGGCGTTCCGGCGGCGCGCCCCGGCGGTGAGCGGTGCCGATGCGTTCCGCGTCGACTTCCGACGGGCGGCGCTGTCCGTCCCGTCGCGAGGGCGGCCCCTTCCCGTACAACTCGGGTATCAACCACGGCTGTTGTGTCATTCCCAGGATGGAGGAGAGGTGCAGTCCAGCGGGGGATCCGCATGCTTGGCCGGTTCCTGAATGATCTTTCCTGTCCGAACATGTGACCGGAAGGATCGATATCGTGCGCAGACGACGTCTCGCTCCCCTGCTGGCCGTGACTGTCACGGCAACGCTGGCTCCCTCGCTCGCCGCCCCGACGGCCGCCGCTGCTCCGGCCGCCGCCCCGCCGGCCGCCTCCTCGTCCGCCGCCAAGGGTGCGCTGGACCGGTACGTGAAGCAGAAGCCGCGGTGGAAGCGGTGCGCAGCCGACTCTCCGGCGGAGTTTGAGTGCGCCACGATCAAGGTCCCGCTGGACTACCGGGTTCCCGGGGGCAAACGGATCGACTTAGCGATATCCCGGATCAAGAGCACCGCGCCCGACAAGCAGCGCGGTGTCCTGTTCTCCAACCCCGGCGGCCCGGGGGGACAGGGGCTCTACATGCCGCTGGGGATGCAGGAGAGCCTCCCCGAGTCCGTGCGGCAGAAGTACGACCTCATCGGCTTCGACCCTCGTGGTGTCGGACTCAGCAGCCCCGTTTCCTGCGATCTGGAGCCGGAGGAGGAGGACTGGCTGCGGCCGTACAAGGAGGAGACCTTCGACAAGGACGTCGCCTGGGCGCAGGAGGTCGCGAACAAGTGCAGGGAGAAGGCGGGCGACACGCTCGCGCATATCACCACGCGCAACACCGCGCGCGACTTGGATCTGCTCCGGGCGATCCTCGGTGAGAAGAAGATCTCGTACGTGGGCTACTCGTACGGCACCTACCTCGGCGCCGTCTACACCCAGCTCTTCCCGGGCCGGGCAGACCGGTTCGTGCTGGACAGCGCGGTCGATCCGGCACGTGCCTGGCGAGGGATGATCCAGTGGTGGGCGGAAGGCGCCGAGCCCGCGTTCGACCGCTGGACCGAGTGGGCCGCCGCGCGTTCCGAGAAGTACGGCCTCGGTGACACCCCGAAGAAGGTCGACCGGACCTTCTGGGACCTGGTCGCGCAGGCCGACGATGAGCCCATCGAGACAGACGGGCAGTCGGTCACCGGTGACGACATCCGAAGCGGTATGCGCGGGGCGGTCTTCAGCCCCGAGTACGCCACGGAGGGGTTCGTGGAGCTGAAGAAGGCCGCGGGCGGCGGGCCCGCGTCCGCGAAGAAGCTCGCGGCATTCACCGGATCCGGGGGAACCCGGACCGCAGGCGCCGCCGATGCCGCCGAGGTGCCGTCCGACAACATGACGGCGAGTTTCTGGGCCGTGGTGTGCGGAGACAATTCGGCCGCGTGGTCCCGCGATCCTGAGAGCTACCAGCAGGACGCCATCGAGGACAAGGGCCGTTACCCGCTCTACGGTGACTTCGCGTCCAGCATCAAGCCCTGTGCGTTTTGGAACAAGTCGGTGGAACCGGTGACCGAGGTGAACAACAAGGTCGGTTCCCTGGTCGTCCAGAACGAGTGGGACTCGCAGACCCCGCTGCCCAGTGGTCAGGCCCTGCACGCCGCCCTGAGGGGATCGAAAATGGTCACTGTTCTCGGCGGCGAGGGGCATGGTGTCTACCCGAGCGGCAACGCGTGCACGGACGGTACGGTCAATGACTACCTGCTCACCGGCAGGCTCCCGGCGAAGGACGTGACCTGCGAGGCGACGGCCGGCTCGAACGCAGAGGCACGGAACGACCAGAAGCAGGACGTGCTCCCCGGGTCTCCGTTCCCGGAGCGTGCCCCGGACCGTTTCTGAGCCCGGTCGCACGGCTCCTTGACACATACTCCCTTGAAGGGGGGCGGGACTCCCAGCGGAGTCCCGCCCCCCGAGAGGTCGTTTTGTCCCGGTATTTCATCCCGTGATCTATCGTTTTGTCCGGGAAGTCGGGTCGCGCCAGGAAAGGGTGTTCTCGCCGGTGAGCCGGCTGGCCATGAGGCTGGTCATGGCGAGGCGGATCATGGCTTCTGATCGGGTGGGAAGGGTTTCGTGGTCTCGGGCCGGGCGGTGGTTCAGCATCGGCCGGCCGTAGGTCCGCTCGGCCGCCCACCGCTCGGGAATCGGGGTGAATCCCCTGGTCCCGGGGGTGCGGGCGGTGTTTTCCATGCCGATGCCGAGGGTGGCGGCGTGTTCGATGAGGTGCTGGCGGCAGCCGCCGTCGACCCAGACCTTACGGATGCCGGGATGGCCGGCGGCGACCTGGTCGAGGAGACGGGTGCCGGCGGCGGAGTCCTGCACGCTTGCCGCGGTGACCAGCACCGCGAGGAGAAGGCCGAGCGTGCCGGTCACGATGCTGCGCTTGCGGCCGACGATTTTCTTCCGGCGTCGATGCCCTGGCCGGCCGCGGGGACGCTGGTGGAGGTCTTGATGCTCTGCGTGTCGATCACGCAGGCCGACGGCTCGGCCCGTCGCCCTTCCTCCTCCCGCAACAGCTGCCTGAGCAGGCCGCTGAGCTGCGTGAACACGCCCTCGTCCGCCCATTTGGCGAAGCAGCCGCAGACCGTGTTCCAGGGCGGGAAGTCGTGCGGGAGACAGCGCCACTGCACTCCGGTGCGGTCCACGTACAAGATCGCGTCCATGATGTCCCGCCGGTTGTGCCCGGGCGGCCGGCCGAAGTGCAAAGCCCTGCACCGGCGCTCCAGACGCCACGCGGCAAGCACTGGCTCGGTCAACTCCCGGCGTGCATCGGACAGATCACCCGCGCCGTCAAGCGCAGACTCAAGCAGATCCAGTACCGCCCGGACCCGGTCGACGGGTGCCTGGCCGGCACCGGCCCGATCATGGACGGCTGACCGACATCACGAGCTCAAGTTCAGTACGCCCTCGCGCTCGCGAAACGGCTCAAGGTGATGGGAGCGGCGAAGTACCAGAATGACGGCGATCCCCGCACGTCCGGTCCCGGGTTCGGGGTGACGCTGCACCCGGACACTCTGGACGCCCTGTACCGCCGGGTCGATCCAGCGGAACGAGGTCGCGGAGAGGACCACGTCGAAGGGGCCTCGGAGTGACCGCCTACGCGCCGCTGGAGGAGAAGAGCACCCGGCTGCGTCAGTTACGCACCGCCGCAATGGCGGTCCGCTCCGACGCACTGCCCGCCCTCGGGGAGACCGCCGACGCCGTCGTCGCCGGGGCGGGCCGCACACCATGTGCTCCCCGCCCCGGCCGTGGGCCGACCGGCCCGTGGCGCTTCCTTCCCGGCGTGTCCCGGCGCCGCCTCCCCCTCGCGTCCGGGGCGGAGGCAGTACGCAGGGCGCACGTCGGCGGCCCGTCCTGCTACGCCTGACGTACCGGCAGTTCGTGTCGCACGGCGACGCGGGCAGAGTGCGCTGGAAGGCTCGACCTGCCCGGCCCGGACGCTCTCCGGACCGGTCGTGTTCGTCACCGTCAAGGAGAAGCACCATGATCGCCCCGGCACCGCCGCACGGCACGCCTGGGCCGCAGGACTCGTCCTCGCCGACGGCCTGGCCATCCCACCCGCCGCCACCGCCGCGACGCCCGCGGCCGTCGACGCGGCCCCCGGCCGGGCTCGGCCGCTATTACCAGCAGCGCTCCCACTGGCACCGCTGCGCCCAGGGGGCGGACGACGAGACGGGCCGCGCCCTCGACGCCGCGGGAGACGCCGATGCCGAGGGAAGAGGACCTCGGAGACGGCCTTGGAGGCATCCGGTGTCACCATTCCATCCGGCTTCTCGCCTGCTCATCCGGTCACCTTCACCGAATGAGCCCCCCAATGCCGCCGACAACGAACGCTACTTCCCCGACAGCCCCTCACCTTCGTTGCGCCGGCCCGTGGTGCGCCAGGGCCCGCGCTACCAGGGCGGCGGGCTCGGGGCGCGCCTGCAACGCCTTCAGGATCAGCATCCACCACCGGTGCAGCCGGTCAGAGAGGTCCTCGTGCTCCGTCATTTCCTCGGTGAGGTCGTACAGCCCGAAGAACGAGCACACCAAGGTAGTGGCGGTGCCCGACGGCTCGACTTCGTCGGCCAGTTCGCCGTCGGCGCGCGCCTCGGCCAGAAGGCGCGCGACGGCAGCCGTCCAGACGGCGAAGGGAGTGGGTATGGCGACGTCGATGGTGCGGCGCTCGGCCCACAGGCGCGCGCCGGCCCGGGTCATGACATCGTCGCGCAGTGCCTTGGCGATATCGAAGCTGAGAGCGACCAGCTTCTCCAACGGCGGTACCCCCGGGGAGGCATAGCGGTCGGTCAACAACGGCCAGGTCGCGAACTGTTCGCGCACGACCGCCAGTGCGAGTTTCTCCTTGCTGGAGTAGTGGAAGTAGACGGCTCCGCTGGTGTGCCCTGAAAGGTCACTGATCTCATTGATGCTTGTCCGTGCGTACCCTTGTTCAACGAAAAGGCGTGCTGCGGATTCCAGTAGAGACCTTCGGGTTGCGCGCGCCCTGTCCTGCATGCATGTTCCGCCTTCGTTCGTCAGTTCCCATTTCCTTGACCCGGGAAAGTCGTGCGCCGTGGCGCACTTACGGCTCCCCGTGCCGTTAATGCGTGGAGATTATTATTGTTCTTGGGTTGTACGTGAGTACGGTCAATTGTGAAAATTTGCGCTCAGCCGGGGATGCCGAGTGCGGGCATCGGTCTCCACGGTTCGGCATCTACAGTCAAGTCCCCTTAGTTCCACTTGAGTTGGATGGGGCGAGGGTCTGATTCGGCCGTTGCCGGTTGTCGCGCACGCATCGCGAGTACTTGGTAATGAGCGTGCCGTCAAACACTCAAAATGATGATTGCGTCTTCTTCGCTGAGAAATTAACGTAGTCATCACGATGTTTCTGGGGTCATCCGGAGAAAGTCGGACGACGTCCGTTGCTGGAGGACCCAGAGGCGAAGCATCGGCCTTCACGTGTGGTCGAGCGGGTACTCGTTCGACAGCGCACCTTCTGCGGCCGAGCGGGCCTCTTCGCAGTGCTTTGCTTCCTACTGCGAGCACTGAAGATGTGAGGCGGCGCGCTCTTCGAGAACGGCAGGCAAATGACACCTCCTCGCATCTTCGTCTGGTCCCCAGCTGCCATCGTCTTCGACTGTGACGGAACCCTCGTGGATACCGAACGACACTGGCAGGACGCGCGCAGCCGGGTCTTCGGAGAGTTCGGTCTGAAACCCCGCCCCGGCTTCGCCGAACGGGCCAAGGGCGTGCACTACACCGAGTGCGGCAGCCTCATGGCGAGAGAGGCCGGGAAGCCGCAACTCGCCGACGACATGACGCATGCACTCCTGAGGCACTTCACGGCGCTCATTGCCGATGACCCCGTGACCATGCCTGGCGCGGCGGCATTGGTCCGCCTAGCCGCCCGCCACATCCCGCTCGCGGTCGCCAGCAACTGCCCGTTGGACGTGGTCGAGTCCGTCCTTGCCCGGGTCGGCCTCCTCAGCTACTTCGCCCATGTCGTCGTCGCGGGTGACGGACTGCTGCCGAAACCCCATCCCGACGTCTACGCCACCGCGGTCCGCCTGTGCAGCGTGCGGCCGGAGGACGCGATGGCTGTGGAAGATTCGGTCACCGGCGTCGAGTCGGCCCGGAGAGCAGGCATGCGCGTGCTCGGCGTGGGACCTCGACCGGCCGAAGAGAGGGCTGGCCAGGCCGACCTGTGGCTGCGCACTCTGGCTGATCCGGAACTCCAGGCATGGGCCCATGCCTGGGCGGACGGGACCACTGCGATGCCTTACTGATCGTTTCAGAATGAGGTTCGTTGTGGGGCTTGGCAGTTGGGTGACGCGTCGGCAGGATTTGTTGGGTGTCTGCTGATCTTGTGCCCGATGGCCTGTGGGAGCGTGTGGCTCCGCTGTTGCCTGCTTGTCCGCTTCGGCGGCATCGGTATCCCGGGCGGTTGCCTGTGGATGACCGGGCCGCGTTGCGGGGCATCGTTTACGTGCTGTGCAAGAGCGTGAGC
>NZ_JBSFFY010000095.1:0-16651 GCF_053596315.1 Streptomyces sp. NPDC001732 | reverse complement strand
ACAACCTCGGCTGACCGAGCCCTTGTTATTCGCCCATCTGAGGACACGTCGCCCCTGACCTCGTTGAGGGCGAACGTTGCCTGATGCGGCACTAGTGCTGTGACCGCATAGGTTCGCCGGGTTGGGGTCTTCCGCTGGTGCTGACGATCTCGGAGTATCGAAGAATGGGGAATCAGGGGGGTCTGGCCGAGGCGTTCCGGGCGGAGGTGGGCGTTGAGTTCGCGTTCCTGGTCGAGGAGGCCGGTTTTTCGGGCCCGGAGCAGACTGACCATGGGTTTGTCTTCCACAGCGTCGGCCTGGACGTGGAGGTCTGGTTCCTGGACGGGCACGAGCCCATGGTGACGACGCTGGTCGCCCCGGTCGCATCGGACGGCGTGAGGGCCAGAGGAGTATGGCTGGACGAGTTGTATGTCGTGAGCGGATGCGGTCCCGCTCAAGACGTTCCCGGCTCGGCCCCGACCCGGCGAGCCACGCTTAAGCGAGTCCATCAGCATGCGGCTGCGCTGCGTCGGCTCATGCCGCAGTTGCTCACCGCTGGGGGTTCACAGCTCATTGCCCGCTGTCGCCAGGGCTGAGCCGCGGCGGCCAGATCCTCATGCGGCTGTGGCTGCGGGCCGTCCTCCCCACCGGATGCCTTTCTCGCTGCGGATGCGTGCGCGCTCTTTGCGTTGGGCGGCCAGGACGTCGGGATGACGGGCGTTGGCGTTGCGCCAGCATAGGTACGCGTGCAGTTCACGGGTCTGGACTGTGTGGTTCGGATGGTGGGAGTTGGCCAGGGTGAACTGCCGCAGCGGCCCGAAGTGCGCCTCGATCGGGTTGGCCCAGGAGGCGTTGGTCGGGGTGAAGCACAACTCGACCTTGTTCTTCTGTGCCCACCGGCGGATCTTCGTGCCCTTGTGAGCGGAGAGGTTGTCCAGGATCACGTAGATCGGGGCGCCGTCTGGGCGGGCGGCCCGGACGGACTTGAGCGCTGCCAGGCTGTTGGCCGCTCCCTTGCGTCGGCGGTTGACGCCCCACAAGGTGTCGTCGCCGATCGAGTAGCAGCCGTGGAAGTAGGTGACGCCGTGGGTGCGGTGGTAGGTCGCCGGGACCCGGTCGGGGCGGCCCTGCCCAGCCCAGCAGGTTCCCCCGGTGGGGCGGATGCCCAGCGGGCCGAACTCGTCGAAAGCGAGTACGCGGTCGGAGAAGCTCTCCAGGACGTGCTCGATCCGGTCGAGCTTGGCGTCGCGCTCGGGGGTCGGCGGACTCTTTCCAGGTCTTGGTCCGCTGGAAGGTCACGCCGCGGCGGGCGAGCAGGCACCGCAGGGCCTCGCGGCCGATCCGGATCACCCGGCCGTGGACTTTGCGCAGGTAGGCGACGAGTTTGCGTAACGACCAGCGAGTGAAGGGCTGGCCGAGCCTGGCCGGGCGAGTGGTGGCCGTCGCCACGACGAAGTCTTCGTCGTCAGGGCTGAGCAGGCGGGGACGGCCTCCCGCCCACTGAGGGTCCAGGCAGGCCAGCCCGATCTCGTTGAACCGGTGGATCACATCGCGCACAGTGTCCTCGTCGGCCTGTACCAGCTGTGCGATCACCGGCACGCGGTTCCCGCCGGCCGAAGCCAGCAGCATCATCGCCCGCCGGTAGCGCACCGAACTCGTGCTTCCCCGGCGCACGATCTGCTGCAGCTTCTGCCCTTCCTGGCCGGTCAGTCTGCGCACACGGACAGGCTCAGCCACCGCGCCTCTAGCGATCGGATCGGATGTCACCGCACATCCAACCGCCACGACCACCAACCCGGCGAACCTATGCGGTCACAGCACTAGCTCGCGGTCCTCCAGCAACCCCACGACCGACGCCATCTCGCACCTCCACAGACTAGACAAAACGACAGCCCGAGCCTCCCTCGCCGACCTCGACGTCATGCCTGACCTGGGGAAACACGTCCATCAAGTTCGATACAACAGCGCCTTCTGAGGTGAGGGCGTAGCGGCGGGCGGCGAGGCCGTGGTCGAGGTCGATGCCGATCTCGTCGCAGAACAGGGCGAGGGTGTCGGCGGCCTGGTGATCGGAGAGGTAGGCGGGGGCGACTTCGAGGAGCAGCTCGCCGATCGCGTGGGTGCTGGCGGCCGGGTCGTCGACGACGCGGCGCAACGCTGGGAGCGGGGAGCCGCCGGCGGGTTCTCGGGCGGCGGGGGCGGGGCGGCGCGGATGTCGCGGACGGCCTGGCGGACCACGGCGCGCACCGTGGGCTCGTCGAGGGCCGTCAGGCCGCTGTGGGTGAGCGTGGTGAGGCGGCGAGTGATCAGCTCCGCGACGTCGCCGGAACGTGCCCCTATCTCTTTGGTCAAGCTGTCTGGGCTCTCGTCGCCCGTGGTGGTGTCACAGCCCGGTGCGATAGTTGGCGCCGTCGCAGGTGAGTAGGGTTGCTAGCCGCAGGGGGTATGAGTGGAACGGATCACTGAGGACCAGGTCGCACGGCTGGTCGGCTTCGTGTCGGCACGCATCCCCGAAACCGCTCCGCTTCAAGGCGAAGCCCGACGCACGGCCGCAGCCCTGCGCCTGGCCGCGAACAAACAGATCGCGGCGGTGATCTTCCACCGAAACTCTCCGGCTGAGCACTCAGGGGAGACGGAGCTGCATGCAACCGCCTCGTGGAACCTGCTGGTCGCCTTGGCTGGAATCTGGCACGACCACCCGGAGTTCCCCGCTGACGCCGCCGTAGAGACTTTCGAGTTCGACTGCGAGTTGCCCCTCTCGACATCCATGCAGCGCGAGTCGTGAGCGATCTCATGCCACTGCGGTAGGCCGGGACTCGTAGAAGGTTCCGTCGCGGAGCATCGCGAAGAGGACGTCGGCCCTGCGTCGGGCGAGGCAGAGCAGGGCCTGGGTGTGGTGCTTACCTTGGGCGATCTTCTTGTCGTAGTAGGTCCTGGATGCGGGGTCGCCCAGGGCGGCGAACGCGGAGAGGAAAAAGGCCCGTTTGAGCTGCTTATTTCCTCTGCGGGAGGGCTGTTCGCCGCGGATCGATGATCCGGAACTGCGGGTCGCTGGGGCGAGTCCGGCGTAGGCGGCGAGGTGGCCTGCGGTGGGGAAGGTGCTGCCGTCGCCGACCTCGATCAGGATTCGTGCGCCGGTCCTGACTCCGATGCCCGGCATCGAGGTCAGGACCTTGGAAAGAGGGTGGTCATCCAGGAGTTCTTCGATCCGCCCGGCCAGGAGTTTGCGCTGGTCAAGGACGGCGGCGAGGGATCCGGCGAGGCTCGGGACGATCAGTGCGGCCGCGTCGGTTCCGGGCACCACCACGCTCTGTTCGTCCAGCGCGGTGAAGATGTCCTCGACCAGCCGCTCGGCCATCCTCGGAGCCTTCGGCCGTAGCAGGGTGACCAGGCGGCGCCTGCCGGCCTTGCGGATCTGGGCCGGTGAACCGAAGCGTTCCAGCAAGGCCAGCACCGCCGGGTGCTGCAACCTGGGCCCCAGCACCCGTTCCAGCGACGGGTGGATCTGGGTCAGCAGCCCGTGCAGCCGGTTCGCGACCCTGGTCGCTTCCCCGGCGAGGTCGTCGTCGAATCCGACGATCATCTCCAGCTCGGCGATCGTCTCGTCCTCGCTATCGATCGCCCGCAGCGTGTGGGGCATCGCGCGGGACGCGTCCGCGATGATGAACGCGTCCCTGGCATCGGTCTTGGCCTCACCGGGATACAGGTCGGCGATCCGTCGCATCGTCAGGCCGGGCAGGTAGGCGACCGGGCAGCCCATGTCCCGGGCGACCGCCAGCGGCAGGGCCCCGATCGAGGCCGGCTGGTCGACCACGACCAGCACCGTCCCGTGCTTGGCCTGGAGTTTCGCGAACAGTTCGCGGAGCTTGGGTTCGGTGTTGGGCAGGCGCTTGTCGAAGGCTTTCTTGCCGGCCGGGGTGACGGCGGTGGCGTGGTGTTCGCTCTTGCCGACGTCCAGGCCGAGGAAGACGTCGATGTCGCCGGTGTCGATCACATGCAGGCCCCTCCATCACGCTTTCGTCCGGCCTTGCCTCGGCATCGAGCTGCCACATCCACGTTACGGAGAGCTCTTCCGGCCTGGGTAAGCCGGTGCTCAAGCCCCTCATCAGCGGTCCGTCGATGCCTCCGGGCCCGGTGACACCACCCCCCGGATCATCAACCGCAACAAGGGGGGGAAGTCATGCCGGACCCGAAGGCCGGTAGCCCCATTGCGGAGCCACAAAGACGGTAACGGGCCCCTATTTCGGGCCTGCGGCGCGGCGGCCGGGGCCGGGGTCCCAATCCCAGCCCATCGACGGGTGGGGCTAACCCCCGGGCCGATCGGGGGGCGCAGTGGATGGTCCGGGGCGCCCCGCGCGGCGAGAGTTGGGCCCATGAACACGCACAAGGCCCTGCTCGCCGCCCTGCTCGTCCCGCTCGGTGCCACCCTGGCCGTCGCCCCGGCCGCCTTCGCCGCCACCCCGCCTGCCCCGGCCGCCGCATCGGCCTCTGCCGACGCCGCCGCGTTCGGCTCCCCCGAGGCGGCCCTCGGCCGGGTGGCCCACCCGCTGCGCACCACCGAGCCCCGCGGCAGCCTGGCCGACCTCCGCCCGTTCGGCCGGATGGTCGGCGACGCCCGGGTGGTGGGCCTGGGCGAGGCCACTCACAGCTCGCACGAGTTCTTCACCGTCAAGCACCGGGTCTTCCGGTACCTGGTCGAGGAGAAGGGCTTCCGGGCCTTCGCACTCGAAGCCCCGTGGAGCACCGGACTGCGGCTCGACGCCTACCTCACGCGCGGCGAGGGCGACTTGAAGCAGATCATGGACGAGGAGTTCCAGGGCACCTACCGGTTCTGGAACAACGCCGAGTACCGCGATCTGCTCCAGTGGATGCGCGCGTACAACGTCAAGCACCCGAAGGACCCGGTCCGCTTCGTCGGCGACGACGGCGGGTTCGCCGGTGCCGAGCTGTACGACAAGGTGAACGCCTACGCGGCCGCGGCCCGCCCCGAACTCGCCCCGCGGCTCACCGAGCTGTACCGGGGCCTGCGGCCCGCCACCGACGCCGAGACGTATGTCAATGATTACCTGTCGAAGCCGATGGCTGAACGGAAGGAGCTCGCCGAGCGGACCGGCCGGGCGGTGGACCTGCTCAAGCAGCGGCCCGGCACGGGCGCCGACGCCGACGCGCACGCCTGGGCCGTCCAGCACGCCACCGCGATCCACCAGATGACCACGCTGTTCGCCTTCGACCTGGACGACCCCCAGGGCACCACCGGCGCCATGCTCTACCGCGACCGGATCATGGCGGAGAACGTCGCCTGGTGGCAGCAGCAGACCGGCGACAAGATCCTGCTCGCCGCCCACAACGGCCACATCGCCCTCAAGACCTACATCCCCGACGCCTACCCGAAGGTCCAGGGCGACTTCCTCCGCGAGCAGCTGGGCAGCGGCTACCTGAGCGTCGGCCTCACCTTCGACCGGGGCTCGTTCAACGCCCTCGGCCAGGACGGCGGCGTCCACCGCTTCACCGTCGGCCCGGCCGCGCCCGGCACCACCGAGCACACCCTCGACCGGGTACGGTACCGCGACTTCGTGGTGGACCTGCGCAACGCCCCGGCGGCGGCCCGCGCCTGGCTCGCCGCACCGCACACCATCAAGAACATCGGCGCCGCCTACCCCGGGATCGCGGACGCCCCGCAGATCCGGCTCGCGGAGTCGTACGACGTCGTGATCCACCTCCAGCGGGTGGAGGCGGCCCGTATGCTCAAGTAGCACCGGGCCCACGCGGGAGCTGCTGAAGTTCAGCACGCCCAGGGCCAGGACGATGATCACCGTGAACTTCTCGTCCAGCCGACTGCGCGCCTCGGTACGGCGGCGCGGCCGGAACACGATGATGACCGCGAGCAGCACCGCTACGTTGACCCGTAGATGCGACCCCGGGCGCACCTCCCGTGCGGGGGGCTCGGCTCCCGAGCCGCGGCGCGGCGGGGCCGGCCCGGGGGGAGCATGTGTGCGTCGTCATCGGGTGGCGAGGGCTGCGATGGCAACGGCGGCGCCGAGGCACGTCACCAGGAGCGTCGCACCACCCATGGCGACCGTCAGCGGCGTGGCGAGGGTGGGGTGCTGGTGCGTCATGTAGGCGAGTCCGCCCATCGCCAGGCCGATGACGACGACCAGGACCAGCAGCAGGGTCAGGATCAGCAGGACGCGCAGGGCACGCGAAGACACGATAGATCTCCGTTTCGTTCGAAGACTGCGAACGCCTCCCCTGCAATGACCTGGCCCTTCCCAGCCTCGCCGCAACACTGTGCTGCTACGAGCGACTTCTCCGGCTCACCGCACAGGACACTGTCTCAGCAGACGGCAGAGCCAACGGAAGCGGGTCCGGCGGGCGTCTCGGGAGACTTCAGCGTGTGGCACCAGTTGGTCGAAGCCGTGGAAGCCGCCTGACCATATGTGCAGTTCGGCATCTCCGCCGGCTTGCCAGATGCGCGTCGCGTACTGGATGCATTCGTCACGAAAGGTCTCTGCGGCACCGGCGTCCACATAGGCGGGCGGCAACCGGGACAGGTCCGCTGCGCGGGCGGCCGCGGCATAGTACGAGACCTGCGAGCTTTCCCGTTTCTCGCCGAGAAGAGCGGTCCAACCCAGGCTGTTGGCACGGCGGTCCCACACTCCCAGTCCGGTCATCTGGTGTGCCGAGGGACTGTCGTTGCGGTCGTCGAGCATGGGACACATCAGCAACTGGCCAAGGATGGCGGGACCCTTTCGGTCGCGGGCCATCAGGGCCAAAGCAGCCGTGAGGCCTCCGCCGGCGCTGCCGCCGACGGCGATGACACGTTGGCGGTCCACGCTGAGCATGCCGGCATGGCGGGCGAGCCACATCAACCCGGCGTAGCAGTCCTCGATCGCCGCTGGGTACGGGTGCTCAGGTGCCAGCCGATAGCCGACGGATACGACCGCCAGCTCGAGGGGCTCAGCCCACTCGTGGAGGATCGTCTGCATTCCGGTGCGGTTGGATCCGCCGATCAGGCCTCCGCCGTGCATGTGGTAGATGACCGGCGCTTGTTGGCGTAGGCCGGTGGGGCGTGCGAAGAGGAGCGAGACGTCCGGTGCTCCGTCCGGACCGGGGGCGAGGAACTCTTGGATCTCGAACCTGCCGTGATCGCGCAGCTCCTCGAGTGAAGGGTCCGTCGTGGTGAGTTGCGCACGCCACCGGGGGATATCGTCGGCCGACGTCGGCGCGTTCTCCTGGGGCGTGCCCAGGTTCTCCAACTCCGCGTTGAGTTCAAGGGCGAAGGGCACGGGCGGCGCCGTGAGCCGCGTCTGATCTCGGTTGCTGTTCATACTCTTTCTTCCTCTCGATGTGTTCGCCGAAGATCTCGGAATTGAGCGGGCAGTGCAGTGCCGTGATCCAGGTACGACGTCGTGACTGAGGAAACGGCTGATCGGTTGGCTTGCCGCAGAGGGTGTTGATGCCGAGCACCGCCAGGTCACCCAGCCGTATCTGACACTCACCGAACTCGCCGTGGAAGATGGCGGACCCCACAGACGAAGACGGGGCTCACCCAGCCGTACGCCACGGCCCCACGTCACGGTGAGCGCGTGATGGCGCGCGTGGATCGGCGCGTGACAACGGCGTGCGAACGAGGAGGCGGGGCAGTCATGTGACGACCCACCTCCTGGCCCGCTTGTCGTAGTGCCCGATCCCGGACGGTCAGATGCCCAGGTCCCGGCGCTGATGCATCCGTCCGTTTCCGTCGAGCTCGATGATGGTGTCGACGCCGATCCGTTCGAGGAACGCGAAGTCGTGGCTGACGACGAGAAGCGCGCCGCGGTACGCGTCGAGGGCTTCGGCGAGTTGCTCGACGCTGGCGATGTCGAGATTGTTCGTCGGCTCGTCCAGGATCAGCATCTGGGCAGGCGGCGCCGCCAGGAGGAGCCGGGCGAGCGAGACCCGGAATCGCTCCCCGCCGGAGAGTGTGCGGACGGGGCGGTCCACGCTGTCACCGCGGAGGAGCAGCCGGGCAAGCTGGTTACGGATGGTGCCGGCCGGCGTGCCTGGGGCGACAGCCTGTACGTTCTCCATCGCGCTGGCGTCATCATCGAGCCCATCGAGACGTTGCGGGAGGAAACCGATGAGTTCGGTGACAAGGCGGCCGCGCGGTCGCCCCGGAGTCGGCTCGGCACGCTGAACGAGCTGCTCGATCAGGGTCGACTTCCCGGCGCCGTTCGCGCCGACGAGCGCCACCCGTTCCGGGCCCTGTATCACCACGGTTCGGCCCTCGTCCTCCAGTTCCGCCAGCCGTCGTCCTCGTGGGACGTCCGGATCGGGCAGGACGAGATGGATGTGCTCCTCGTCGCGGACGCGCGCGTCCGCAACATCGACGGCGGCCTGTGCGGCTTGGACTTTGTTGTCGAGAGTGGAGCGCAGTGATCCCGCGGATGCCTGAGCCTTGCTGGCGCGGTTGCCGGCGAGGATCTTCGGGATGCCGCCGTCCTTCTGGGTCTTCTTCCCAGTCCGCTCACGGCGCGCCAGCTTCGTCTCCGCCTCGATGCGTTGCCGTTTCTCGACTTTGAGCGCCTGCTGGGCTGAGCGTGCGGCCTGCGCCGCGGCCGCCTGCTCCTGCTCCTGGTGCTCCTTCCATGCGCTGTACGGGCCGCCGAACGTGTCCAGGGTGCCGCCGTAGAGCTCGGTCGTGTTGTCCATGTGCTCCAGCAGTTCGAGGTCGTGGCTGACGACGACGAGCGTCCCGGGCCACTGGTCGACGAACTCGGCGAGCTTGGCGCGCGTGGCGCGGTCGAGGTTGTTGGTGGGCTCGTCGAGCAGAGTGATCGGAGTGCGACGGATGCGCAGCCCGGTGATCGCGATGAGCATGCCCTCTCCGCCGGAGACCTCGGCCACGCGGCGGCCGAGGTCTGCGGCGGAGAACCCGATCTGGTGCAGTGCTTCGTCGGCACGGGACTCGATGTCCCAGTCGTCACCGATCGCATCGAAGTGGCGTTGGTCGACATCGCCGGACTCGATCGCCTTCATCGCGTCGAGGATCTCGTGGACGCCGAGCAGCTCGGCGATGGTGGTGTCCTGCCGCAGTGTGAGCGTCTGCGGCAGGTAGCCGACCTCGCCCACGGTGTCGATCTGCCCGGCAGTCGGCCGCAGGTCACCGGCGATGAGCCGGAGCAGAGTGGACTTGCCGGCGCCGTTGCGGCCGATCAGCCCGGTTCTACCGGCAGTGAAGGTGCCGTTGACACCGGCGAGCGCGACGGTGCCTTCGGGCCACTCGAAGGTCAGATCGCGCAGCACGACGGCGGACTTCGTAGACATAGTCAGTGCTTCTCTCTTCTCTCGTCCGTCAACCGACGGGCGTGACGGGGATCAGTTCTGTGTCGGCTGAGGCAGCCCCCGGGGAAGGCGTGGCGAAATACCTCGCGTGCAATTGCCCGCAGGCGGCCTCGATGCCCGTGCCGAACTGGCGCCGTCTGGTCGTGTGCACGCCGCACGCGGTGAGCCCGCGCACGAACTCGTCCACGCGGGTCGAGGACGGTGCGCGATACTCCGGCGCCGCGCCGACCGCTTCGTTGTAACGGATGACGCTGACGTGGAACAGCTCGGGCCTGGAGCGCCGGTGGACCAGCTCGGCGAGGGCAGCGCGGTGGTCGTCGCTGTCGTTGACGCCGGCAATGAGCAGATAGGCCAGGTAGACCTTGCGACGACGCGTGGCAGCGTGCCGGTCGAGGATGTCGAGGCTCTGCGCGAGCGGGAACGTCTGCTCGAGCGGGATGATCCGCGCCCGCTCCTGCGGAAACGGCGAGTGCACCGAGAGCGTGATCGTCACCTGCGGGTGCTCATCCACGAGGCGGGCGAGATTCGGTGCGAACCCGACCGTGGAAACTGTGACCCGTCGCGCGGACATGTCGGCGTAGGCGGCGTCCGTCAGCAGCGTCAGCGCGTCGAACACATGCGGGTTGGCAAGGGCCTCCCCCATGCCCATGAACGCGACGCTGGCCGGCCTCGGCAGGCCCGTGCGCGTCCAACGTGGATGCATCACCTGTGCGACGATCTCGTCCGCTGTGAGGTTGCGTATCAGGCCGACCGCCCCAGTGGCGCAGAAGGTGCAGCCCAGACCACATCCGGCCTGCGACGAGACGCACATGGAGTCCCATCCGGCTCGATAGTGCGAGACAACGGTCTCGATCCGCGCTCCGCCGTCCGATGCGAACAGCACCTTCTCGACCTGCTCGTCCCGTTGCACCTCCAGCGGAGTCAGCGGGTGCAGCAGCGGCCCGAACCGCTCCGCGAGCTCGCCGCGAAGGCGCGCCGGGAGGGCGTGGACATCGGCGAAGGTCTCGGCCGTCGAGCTCTGCCACGCGGTGATGAGCTGGTGAAACCGGAATGCGGGCATGCCCGTCTGCGCGAGGTGATCGCGAATGCGCATCCAACGGCTCCTTGGGGTCAGGACGGTGCTCATGCGTCACCACCGGTAGGAGGCAAGACCTCACGCCCCCGGTAGAAGCCGCAGTGATGGCAGGCGCGATGCGAGGGCGTGGCCTTGCCGCAGGCGGGATTCGTGCAGGTGGCAAGGACCGGAGCGCCGGTCTTCCAGTGCGCTCGACGATGACGAGTGCGGGAACGCGAGGTGCGATGTTGCATGGGAATGCCATTCGTGAACGGGTTGTGTGAGCCAGCGGAACTGGCAGGACAACCGACCACGGGGCCGTGTGTCGATGCGGCGAGAGGTGCGAGTGGAACTGGCAAAGAGCCACGCTCCTGCGGCATGGGAGCCGCTGCCCGAATGCCGGGCAGGAGGAGGTTGCATTCTCAGCAGGTCGTAGTCGCGCGTTCGCAGTCATGCACCCGGGACCAAGGTCGGTGCGATGCGATGCGAACGTGCCGGCGAGATTCACGCGGCGGTGTCAACGCCCGGAAGGGCGGACTCACGCGCGTGCGTCGAGAAACGATCGTTCACCGATGTGGACGACGCCCACACGAGTGAAAGCCACCGGCAGTTCGGTGGCTAGAACCTGTCTACCTCAATCAGTCCCATGCCCGCCATCGTATCAGCCTTGCGTTGCCGGTCAGTACGCAGCCGTGTCCGTCAGTGACGTGTGCAGGAGCCGGCGGTCCGGACCTGCCTCGGCTCTTCATCAGTACGTGCTCGATGGTCGTGCTGTGCCCCCACGCCGGCCACCAAGCCGGAGCCGCCGCCGTGCGCGAGAGGGTCCACGGCGCACCAGAGATCGGCCTGCGCCAACCGCGGGCGGGGTTGTAGTCGACGTCGCGGGCCCGCCGCGAGACCGGCGAGCACGCCGACGTCCACGAGACGAAACCCGGAAAGAAGACGGCGGGGAAGGCCCCGGCGAAGTAGCAAGCGAAGCCGAAACACTCCTAGTCTTCCGAAGCCTCTGGCAGGGAGTCGGTCTCCTCGACGGTCGTGGCGAACAGGGCGTCGTCCGTCGGCGACGTCTCCGCCCACCAGGGGGCCGACCCCGACGGCTTCCGGGGCCGGGCCGGGGGCGCTTCCGGGTCAGGGCCGGGGCGGATGCCCTCCTCGTGGACGATCCCGGCGGGGGCCCGCGGGCCGCAGGATGATCGACGATCACGCACCGACACCATCGAGGAGCGCTCATGCGTCCGCGTGCGCCCCGCACTGTTCTCACCGCCGCCATCATGCTCGCCCTCACGGCCGGGCCTTTGGCGGCTCCCGCCTCCGCCGCGCCCCCGGGGCGGTCACGCGGGCGGTGAGCGGCCCCGACGCCGATGCTCTGCGGGCGGCCATCTCCGGTCTGCCCGATGCCGACGCAACGGCCGCGCTGGTACGGGTCGGGGGCACGGACGGCAGTTGGCGGGGCAGTGCGGGAGTGCACGACCTGGTGAGCGGCCGGGCGGCCGACCCCCGTGCCCTTTTCCGGGCGGGTTCGACGACGAAGGTGGTGACGGCGGCGGTCGTGCTGCGGCTGGCGGCACAGGGCAGGGTCGATCTGGACGCGCCGGTGCAACGCTATCTCCCCGGGCTGCTGACCCCCGCGTTCGAACCCGTCCCGGTACGCCGGCTGCTGAACCACACCAGCGGCATCAAGCCGGGCGAGGGCTGGGGCGACGACTTCGAGGACCAGTACGCGCACCGCTTCGACATCTTGACACCCGAGCAGGTCGTGGCGTCGGCGGTGGCTCAGGGGCCCGCGTTCGACCCGGGTGAGCGACAGGAGTATCTGAACATCAACTACACGATCCTCGGCATGCTGATCGAGAAGGTGACGGGGCAGTCGTACGCCGCTGCGGCCGAGCGGCTGGTGCTTCGTCCGGCCGGTATGCGCGACACGTACTTCCCGGGGACCGATCCGCGCATCCGGGGACCGCACAACCGCGGCTACGAGTCAGTGCCGGGGCCGGACGGGACCAGTCGGCTGGTGGACGTGACGGAGTGGAACCAGGCGGACCGCTGGGCGGCCGGCGACATGATCTCCACGACCGCGGACCTGGAACGGCTCGTCACGGCGTTGTTCCGGGGGCGGATCGTGCCGCAGCCCCAGTTGCGGGAGATGTTCACCCTCCCGCCGGGGATCGGCGACGCCACCTACAGCGCGGGACTCCAGCGGTTCGAGTACGGGAACACGGTCTACTGGCTCAAGTCGGGCGCTCGCTACGGCTACAGCACGCAGATCGCCGCCACCGCGGACCTGAGCCGCACGCTGGTCTATTCGGTCAACTCCACGAACGCCAAGGGCTCATCGGGGAACCCCGTCGCCCAGCGCATCGTCGAGGCCCTGCTCCGCCAGGGGGAACGGAAGCACTCGTGAGCGGCCCCCGGGCGTCCGCCAGGCCGGCGGCGTAACCCGGCGCCGCCAGGCGGTCCGTTCACCCTGATTCCGGGCTGAGAGGGGGTACCGCAGACTTGGTTGTCTGACTTGTCTTCCCAGGTCAGAGGTTGTCCGCGATGTTGTCCGGGCGTTGTCTGCTGGTTGTCTGCGGACAACGCGCGGACAACCGACGGACGGCATCGCGGACAACGTCCGGGCCCGGCGTGGCCGGTGACCTTCCCGGCAGGTCGCGCCCCGGGTCGCGCCCTGGATCCTGCCCTGGGTCGCGTCCTAGGTTTTGTCGTCAAATGTCACGCCCACATCAGGAGCGATGCGAGGGCGACGGCCGCTTTGTAGGACTCGGCGGTCTTGTCGTAGCGGGTGGCGATGCCGCGCCACTGCTTCAGGCGGTGGAAGCACCGTTCCACGACGTTGCGGTGCTTGTAGACCTCCCGGTCGAAGGCCGGCGGGCGGCCTCCGCGGCTGCCTCGCCGGGCCCGGTTGCGGACCTGGTCCGCCCGCTCGGGAATCGTGTGGGCGATGCCCTTGCGGCGGAGCCAGGCGCGGATCGCCCTCGAGCTGTAGCCCTTGTCGCCCAGGACGTGACCGGGCCGGACCCGGGGCCGCCCGGGACCGATCCGGGGCACCCGGATCGCTTCCATCACGGCGGTGAACCGGGCGCAGTCGTTGACGTTGCCGCCCGTCACGACGAAGCCGAGCGGGCGGCCCCTGCCGTCACAGGCCAGGTGAATCTTGCTGGTCAGGCCGCCTCTGGACCGGCCGAGGGCCGGGTCGCGAAGCCCCCTTTTCGGGCCCCGGCCGCATGCTGGTGGGCCCGGACGGCCGTGGAGTCGACCGACACCAGCCACTCGATGCCGCCCGCCGCGTCCGCTTTCGCCTGGGCGGCCCGCAGCATCCGGTCGAACGTGCCGTCCGTCGCCCACCTGCGAAAACGGGTGTGCAGCGTGGCCCACGGCCCGTAACGCTCAGGCACGTCCCGCCAGGCGGTCCCGGTCCGGAACTTCCACACGATCCCGTTCAGGACCCGCCGGTCGTCCAGCCGCTTCCGCCCCCCGCAACGACTCGGGCAGCAGCGGCCGGACGAACTCCCACTCGACATCGGACAGTTCATGGCGACGTATCACGACACCATGAACCACCACCGAAGATCATTTGAAGACACTGCCTAGCAATCAGCAGGAAACCGACCACCACACCCCGGCGAAAACGACAGTCACTCATCGGCATCCGCTGTCAGAACCCCGCACCCCGCACCCCGCACCCCGCACCCCGCACCCCGCACCCAAAGTCAGGACACACCACCAACCCACTGACAAAGCAATGCCGAACCCCAACCGACAAAACGACGCCGATCACCAGAAACAGGCTGGCCGGCGGGTGTGGCGACGAGGCAGTGCGCCTCGTCGTCGGCGTGGTGATTCCACTCATTGACCGAAGGGGCCCACTGCAGCCAAGTTTGTGCGCGCAGAGAACACTTCGACTTCGCTGCCAGACAAGCATCGTTTGTACGGAACTGTAACTTCTGCGTGCAGGGGACTGCCTGCAACTGACGGTCCCGCGCGCTGTATCAAGGGAGTGAGTCATGAGTTCTCAGGTGAAGGCATTCGGGTTCGGCATGCCGTGGGAGTCGTTGTACGGGTACAGTCAGGCCACTCAGGTCGGTGACACGGTTTATGTGTCGGGGCAGCTGTCTCATGACCGTCACGGCAACTTCGTGGGTGCCGGCGACTTCGAACTGCAGGTCCGCACCACGCTGGAGAATCTGGACCTGGTGCTGAAGCAGTTCGGGGCCGAGCGTAGCCAGATAGCGGAGACCACGGTTCTGGTGAGGAACCTGCGGGAGAACTTCGACACGACAGCACGCCTCCACGCCGAGTACTTCGGGGAGCACCGGCCTGCCAGCACGGTCATGGGCGTTTCCGACTTGGCACTGCCGGACCAACTCGTGGAGATCGGCGCGCTCGTGCGTCTCGATGTGAAGCCATAGGGAGGAGGCCGGCCTGATTCCTTCAGTGAACCTCTTTCGACCTGAATAGTTGCAGGTCAGCAGCGGTGGACAGCTGGGACGATGGTGCTGATACGGCGGGTGGAGCATCTAGCTCGTCGTAGCAGCCGCCAGGCTCTCAACTGGGCGAAGGCGCGTTCGCCGGGGCTCTCAGCCGGGCGTGGTCGCGGTTGAACTGCTGGTAATGCGCGCCCCTGGGGCGTAGGGCGGCGCTGGAAGAGGCGAGGCACGATGGTGAGCCTGTCGCGTGGCAGGGCGACCTGGGGTCGGTTTGATCACTCCGTGACAGAGTCAGGGATCACTAGGGTTGCGTCCCCCCTTGCGAGACTCCAGCTTCAGGCGCCTGACGCCCCAGAACCGCTACACCTCATTACAGGCGACGACGCTTCTCCACGCACCCCGCCTCGGCAACAACCCGGTCCACCAACTCAGGCGGACAGGACCAGGTCAAGATCCCCAAACCCAGCCGCTCTAGACGCGACACCAACACGAACAGCCCAACGCCCTGCCAGCCCCAAAAGCAACGGCATTGGAACGTATGGCCCGGGGGGCGGTGTCACCGGTCCCAGAGGCACTGACAGACCGCTGATTAGGGGCATGACCACCGACTCCTTCGGGAGGCAGGGAGGCTCTTCGTAATGTGGATGTGGCGATCGGTGCCGACGGACGGCCGGGGGGCACGACTGAAGGACGCACGTGATCGACACTGGTGACATCGATGTCTACCTCGGTCTGGACGTCGGCAAGGGCGAACACCACGCCACCGCCGTCACCCCGGCCGGCAAGAAGGCGTTCGACAAGCGCCTGCCCAACAGCGAACCGAAACTGCGCGAGGTGTTCGCCAAGCTTCAGACCAAGCACGGGACCGTGCTCGTCGTGGTCGACCAGCCCGCATCGATCGGCGCGCAGGTGGGCGCTGACGGGGTCGTGGTGGTCAAGCTCGGCACGTGGATCGACAACGTCCGCAAACGCGCCGGGAAGCTCCCCGAACAGCGGCGGGCGGAACTCGATGCCCTCGGCATGCAGTGGACGGCGGGCACGGCAGGGCGGTTGCGGTGAATGCTGGGGTCTTACGGCTGCCTCCTCTCGCCGGGGAGACGACGTTCTCCTTTCTGTGCCGTATCGCTGCTTGCTACGGAATGGAGGAGCAGTCGTTCCTGGCTCGTTGGCAGGCGGTGAACCACCGGCCCCGTCATGAGAGCGGGGCCGTACGTGCGGATGGGGAGGTGCTGCTGGACGCGGCGGCCCGGCAGTCGCTGGGCGCTGTGTGCGGGGTCGGGGAGCTGTCGCTGGGGCGGGCGTTGCCGTCGTGGGACCGGGAGGATCCCAAACTCGACGGACCAGCCGGCGCTGACCGATCGGCGATTCTTCACGTTCTCCGTGAAGGGGCGGGATCGGTCCATCGGCGATGGCCTTACCGGTCGCTGGGCCCCGTACGAGCCGGATCCTGCGCTCATTGGGCCGGCTGCAACCGCTGGCTTCAGTGCCTTGTCTTCAGTTTGGGCCACGCCATGGTGATCAGTGGCTCCTGCTGGCCAGCAAAGCGACGCACTTCCAGCAGATCGGAGCCCACGGCAGTAGCAGGGCCTCTGTGGACGGCTGGCGCACTCCCCCGATGACGAATCACTGTCGGTGGGCCGTGCCAGAATCACGTCTCGACTCCGGATTACGTGGGAAGGCGAGACAGTTCATGGTGATACCAGCGGTTTTGGTGGCGGAGACGGTGGCGTGGCAATCGGGGGACGGGCTTGTGCCGCGGATGCCTGGAGCGGGGTTACTGAGGTTTTCAGGGTGGGGTCGGTGGGTTGATAGCCAGGCCCGTGGCGGTGAGGCAGCCGTCGATCAGGTGGGGCCGGATTTGGATTCTGCG
>NZ_JBSFFY010000094.1:0-18011 GCF_053596315.1 Streptomyces sp. NPDC001732 | reverse complement strand
TCCCCTTGCCGGTCCGACACGGGGAACCGGCGGGGGCGGCGCAGGTGGACATCGGGCAGCCGTGCGATTCCACGCGCTTGAAGTCGTCACTCACGCCCCGGAGCGTTTCATGGGGGTATCCCAGACATCCAGCCGTTTGCAACGACTCATGAAACATGATCGCCGCAGGTGGGCCGCCGGACGGGCGACTGTTTCACGAGCGACCACTCATGAAGCACCCGCCCCTCCCGCTTTCGGCTCCGACGTGGACATCGCCGCGAAGAACTTGAGGCGCTTCACAAAATCTATAGACCGGTCTATTCTTAAGTCATGGATGGAACCAAGGGAGCCAGGACCAGCTCGCGACTGGCGGAATCGATGCTGGAGCTGATCCAGCGGCACGGCTACAGCGGCACGGGAGTCAACACGGTGGTGGAGCACGCGGACGCCCCGAAAGGGTCGCTCTACTTCCACTTCCCTCAGGGGAAGGAGGCCCTCGGAGAGAAGGCCGTCGAGCTGGCGGCCGCGCGATTCGGCGTTCTCGTCGCCGACTCGGCGCGAGGGGCGGCCACGCCGGGTGAGGTGGTACGCCGTGTGATCGACGAACTGGCCGGGATGCTCAACGACAGCGACTTCCAGCTGGGATGCCCGGTCTCGGTGGTGACACTGGAAATGGGTGCGCAGAGCGAACGTCTGCGAGACGCCTGCGCCCATGCCTTCGAGTCATGGATCGCGCCGGTAAGTGACCTGCTCAGTGCGCAGGGCCGCCCTCGTCCCGTCGCCCGGGCCCTGGCGACAGCCGTGGTCAGCATGGTGGAAGGAGCGGTGATCGTCTCGCGTGCCCAGCGGTCCACCGAGCCGCTGCACTGCGCCGCCCAGGCGATCGCCGTGCTGCTGGAACAGAGCGCGGAGGCTTCGGCATGATCCAGGAGAACCGGCATGCACTGGTGCTGGGTGCGAGCGGCCTCATCGGGCGCCACCTGGTACTCGCGCTCGGCCAGGCCGGCGTTCGAGTCAGCACGGCCAACCGGAGCCATGAGTCCTACCAGCGGCTGACTCGGTGGCTGGCCGGGCGCGGGTACGACCAGGTCCCGACCGACCTCCGGGTCAACTTCGCCAAGGCGTCACTGATCGACGGCGAGTGCGACGACATCACCGAGATCTACAACTGCGCCGGCGCCTACCGGTTCGGCATGTCGGTGGATGAGGCGCGTCGTGCCAACGTTGACAGCGTCCGCGCGGTCGTCGCGTTCGCGGCGCGGCTGCCGAACCTGCGCCGCCTGGTTCAGGTCTCCGGATACCGCGTGGGCGGGCAGGACGCCGCCCTGTGGAGCGAGGAGTACCGACAGGAGACCTACCGGGCCCTGGGCGCCTACGAGGCGTCCAGGGCCGAGGCGGACGCCGTCTTCCAGTACCTGGCAGAGCAGTCGGGCGTTCCCTGGTCCATCGTCAACCCGCCCAGCGTAATCGGCGACAGCGCCACCGGGGAGTCCGACCAGTACCTCGGACTCGCCTCCAACATGAAAGACCTCTGGCACGGCTCGCTTCCCGCGCTCCCGGGCAACGGGCACACGTTCCTCCCCGTGGTCGCGGTCGATTACCTCGCCCGTTTCATGACGCTGCTTCCGATGGACGAGGCCGCCCACCACACTGCGTACTGGACACTGGACGACGACACGCCCGCACTGCCCGACCTGCTCACGCTCATAGCGGAGCACTACGGGGTCAAGGCACCCAGGACACGGGTCCCGGTGTCCCTGCTCAAGCGGCTGCCCCAGTGGCTCACCAAGGCTGATCCGGAGACCCTGACGTTTTTGTCGACCGACCGCTACCCGACCGATTCGGCCCGTGCCTTCGCCACCCGGCACGGGCTGGCCATGCCGGACACCGCCACGACGATCCGCCGCTGGGCCGACCACCTTGCAGCCCACCGCTTCGGCGACGCCCCCGCAGGTGACAGACGATTCACCAAGCTGGGCGGGATACGGACTTTCGAGCTCGGCAAGGCAGGCGCACCCACGGTGGTGCTGCCCGGTCTGCCGGTCAACGCCGACACCTGGGCACCGGTCGTCACGGCGGTCGGGCACGCGCGCGCCGTCGACCTGCCGGGACTGGGCATGAGCGCCGGACGCCGCGAGGACTGGCAGTCCTGGCTGACCGCGCTGGTCACCGAGACCGGTGCCCGTCACCTGGTGGGTCACTCCATCGGCGCCGCGGCCGCCGTCGACGCCGCGGCCGCCCACCCCGATGCGGTGGATCAGCTCACGCTGGTGTCACCGTTCTTCCTGCAGGGGCACCCGCCCCGCACCGCCAGGCGGCCGGCCCTGACCCGCTGGTACCTGAGGCGGACCTCCCCCGAGGCGCTGGCCGAGCGGCTGACCGGCGCCACGGGCCACGCGGCCGCGCTCCGGTCGGCTGTCGCGGATCTTCGCCGCGGCACCGTTGGGGCCACCGCCGCCGGGCTTCTGGCCGCCACGGCGAACCCGCAGTGGCGTGCCGACCTCCAGGCCAAGCTGCAGCACTACCCAGGGCGTGTCCACATCGTCCTGGGCTCCAACGATCCGCTCACCGTTGAGGGACAGTCGCTGCTGGACACCCTCCCGCACGTCACCGTGACAGTGGTTGCCGGCGCGGGGCACCATCCTCAGCTGACGCACTCAGAAGTCGTCGCTCAGGCCATCGGTTCGCAGACCGCCTTCCTGGGCTCGCACAGTGAACCCGGCGTCAGGGCGGCACGCGCACGACCGCGGTGACGAGGTGCTTGGCAGTCGAGGCAGTGCGACGAGCACGGCGGGTACGCCAGCTGGTCCGTCTCCTGGGCAGTGTCTTCAAGTGATCTCGGGTGATGGATCATGGTGTCGTGATACGTCGCCATGAACTGTCCGATGCCGAATGGGAGTTCGTCCGGCCGCTGTTGCCCGAGCCGTTGCGGGGGCGGAAGCGGCTGGACGACCGCAGGGTCCTGAATGGGACCGGGTGGAAGTTCCGGACCGGGACGGCCTGGCGGGACGTGCCCGAGCGTTACGGGCCGTGGGCCACGCTGCACACGCGTTTTCGCAGGCGGGCGGCGGACGGGACGTTCGGTCGGATGCTGCGGGCCGCTCAGGCGGACGCGGACGCGGCGGGGGGCATCGAGTGGCTGGTGCCGGTCGACTCCACGGTCGTCCGCGCCCGTCAGCACGCGGCCGGGGCCCGAAAAGGGGGCTCCGCGACCCGGCCCTGGGCCGGTCCAGAGGCGGTCTGACCAGCAAGATACACCTGGCCTGCGATGGGCGGGGCCGTCCGCTGGCCTTCGTCGTCACGGGCGGCAACATCAACGACTGCACCCGGTTCACCGCCGTGATGGAAGCGATCCGGGTGCCCCGGATTGGACCGGGACGGCCTCGTGTCCGGCCCGATCACGTCCTGGGCGGCAAGGGCTGCAGCTCAAAAGCGATCCGCACCCGGCTCCGCCGCGGCATCCCGCACACGATCCCCGAACGGGCCGACCAGGCCCGCAACCGGGCCAGGCGCGGCAGCCACGGAGGCCGACCGCCGGGCTTCGACCGCGAGGTCTGCAAGCACCGCAACGTCGTGGAACGGTGCTTCAACCGGCTCAAGCAGTGGCGCGGCATCGCCACCCGCTGCGACAGGACCGCCCAGTCCTACGAAGCGGCCGTCACCCTCGCATCACTCCTGATGCGGGCCTGGCATTTGACGACAGAACCCAGGTGCGCGAAATGCTCCACAATCGCGGCGCGGTCGCGAGCGGCGCAGACGCGCATCAGGTCGAGCGCCCGCCACGTTACTCGTCCAAGGGTGGCGATGAGGTCGGCGAAGTCCTTCATCGTGTCTCCGCGGTCAAATGGGCGACGGCCTCCGCCGGGGCTTGGGGTCGGGGCACTATGATCCCCAGGTCGAGGCGCTTGTCCATGTCGAGGCGGAAGGTGCCGTATGGGTTGACGTTGGACCAGAACAGCGCGGTCAGGCCGCGCCGGTCCTCGTCGGTCAGCCTCGATGCCCGGGTCGGTTCGGCCAGGACCTGCTGGACCAGCAGGATGGTGACGTGGACGAGTGCGGACTGGAGCAGGTGCAGGGCGAGCATCGAGGTTTCGGCGTGCTCCTTGTCCGGGCGCGTGAGGGCGCCGTCCTTGCCGTAGTGGAGCACGGTGTTCGCACTGTTCCAGTTCTCCACGACCTGCAGGCCGCCGTGAATCTCCCGGCGCAGGCCGGGGCCGGCCAGGTAGTCGAAGGCGAAGACCGTACGGACCGCGCGGCCGAGTTCTTCGAGTGCGGCGTAGGTGGGGTGCTTGGGTCCGCCACGGGTGAAGCGCCGCAGCACCTGCTCAGCCTCCGCCGTACCGAGTCGGAGCGCGGTGGCGTACTTCACCATCTGGTCGTACTGCTGCTCGATCAGCTCCCAGCGGATCGGCCGCGTCAGCGAGTCGCCGAGCGCCAGCCAGCCGGGCGGGGCATCGTTCGGACGGTACGGGCGGATGCTGCCGATGTTCTTCAGCCGTGGCAGCAGACGGAAGTTGAGCAGCTCGGTGAAGGCGAACCCGACTGCCGAGGCGCCGTGGGTGTCGACGTAGTTGGACTCGATCTCGGCATCCGTGCAGTGCCGCAGCAGGCCCTCGATCATCGCCGCGACCTCGGACGACGAACAGCTCTTGAGCTGGGAGTAGATGCAGACGTTCTTCCGCTCGACGTGCCAGTAGATCATCACGCCGTTGCCGCCATACCGGGCGTGGTACTCGGTCATGAAGTTCGAGGACCAGGATCCGAACTTCTTCGAGTCCGAGGCGCACGCGTTCCCCCGGCCCCACCATGCGGTGTCGCGGGCGGCGAAGGTGGCGTTCACCAGCTTCGCCACGGCGGCGCGGAGGTTGTCGACGGTGATGAAGTGCCGACGCACGTGCCGCAGTGCCGCCTCGCTCTCGCCGTGCTCGCCGGTCGCCACGATCGCCCGGATGCCCATGTTGGTGCCCAGCGCGAGCAGTGCGAGCAGCAGGCGGCGCTGGAGGACGTCACGCTCGATGCGCTCGTAGGCGGCCACCGAGGCGAACTCGTCGGTGAAGCCGGTGAGAAAGTCGGCGTTCTTCAGCACGTCCAAGAGGTCCAGGACGCCCCAGCGGCGTGTGACCTCGTCCTTGAGTGCAGCCAGGCCGGTGGGCTCGGCCAACGGCTCCAGTTTTGGAACGGTGATCCACGGCTCGCCCTTGCGGGTGGTGACCTTCACCCCGCCCGCGCTCCCGTCCGCGAGCGCGCCGGAGAGCCGGTCCAGGCCCGCGGTCATGCGCTTCTTCAGGTCCGCGATGAACGCCCTCGGGTTCAGCGGCTGACGGATCGCGGCGTAGTGCACGGCGCGGGTGGCCTCGAAGTCGCCGGGCAGGTCGTCCTCCGGGTTGCGCCAGCGGGCGGCGCCCTCGACGTAGATCTCGCGGCGGCGGACCGCGTCCCGCAGCGCGACCAGGATGCACAGCTCGTAGGGGATGCACTCGATGCGGCCCTTGTCGTCGACGACCGCCTCGCGCCAGTCCTTACGCACCACGCCGTCCATGGGCACGTCGTCGCCGGTGTCGTAGAAGCGGGTCTTGCCGTCGACGTCGGCGTACTTCTTCAGCAGCTTCATCGCGTCCATCACCGGCCGGTAGGCGGTGTTGTTGCACGTGAAGCCCAGGGTGTTCAGCAGCGGCGGCAGCATCTGCCGGTAGTACGAGCTGTGGGAGGAGCGCAGGGTGGTGCGGACCTTGGCCTTGAAGATCTTCTCGTTCGCCTTCGCCTCGGCGACCAGCTCACGGAGTGTCTTCTCCCCGACCACCGGGAACAGGGCGCGGCGTACGGCCTCGTCCGGTTTGTCAACGGCGGCCGTCGCCAGCTTGAAGAGGATGCCCTCCTTGCCGCGCACCTTCTTCAACTCGGCGGTGAGCTGCCTCTCCACCGGCCGCTCGGCACGAGCGTTGATCTTGTGGACCAGAGCGACCAGCAGGTCGACCAGGGCATCGGTGATCTCCGCCTGCCGGGACGAGCACAGCGCCGCGAGCAGCGTGATCCGTACGTCCTCCGCCGTGGCGCGGAAGTCCGAGGGGTACGTCTTGATCGCCCGTGCCCGCCAGGCGGCCACCAGCTTCTCCGAGCAGTCCGCGAACAGCCCATCGGGCAGCCCGAGCTTGCGCACGTCGTTGAGCTTGGTGATCTCCGTGAGCAGGGAGTCCAGGCCGACCGCGCCGGGGTCGCGCTTGAGCGCGGCCAGCAGGGCGGTCCCCGTCTCGTTGTCCTCTGCCACCAGGGACAGCAGTCGAGCCGTGCCCGCCTCGCCCAGGCGGTCGATCGTGCGGGCGCAGAACGTCTTCTCCCACCTGCCCCGCGCCGCGACGAGTACCTTCTCGCCCCGGGTCCGACCCGACGGCTCGATCTTCCGGGTCCGGCACTCGGCCAGCAGGGCCTCGCGCTGCCGGTCCTCCACCAGCTCGACCGGACAGACCTCCACGGCCAGCCATTCCGTCAGCGCCTTCTCGTCCGCGACCGTCGATGGCCGGAACCCCAGGGCCTCGCGGATCTGCTTGCGGTGGTACCCGGCGGTCCGGCCGACCAGCGTGTACTTCGCGAAGTCAGGGGCCGGGACCTTCACCGGATCGGCGACGTACTCCACCGCGGCCGGCGGGACCTCTTCCAGCACATCGGGAACCGGCCCTCCAGCTCGAAGAACTTCAGCAACAGGCTGAAGCCGAGCCGGGTCGCCCCGCTCTTGTTCGCCACCAGGTCCCAGTCGCCGTCTACCAGCGCCCAGTTCGACAACAGCTCTTCTGGCGACCGCTCTTGCCGCACGCCCGCCCTTTTGGCCTCGATCACTCGATCACTCGATCAGACCAACGACGGTGCCCAGGACAGGGAAACGGGGCGTGTCCAGTTACCCGCGACCTACTTTGCGGCTGGTGTCTGAGCTAGGACTCCAGGGCCTGGTCAGGACAGGTTCCCCAACTCGGCCGCCGCTGCCGTCAGATCGGTGCGGACCAGCTCCTCGTGCGGGGCGAGGTCGTTCTGCCGCCCCAGGACGGCGACGGCGGCGAAGACCCGGCCCCGGGCGTCGCGCACGGGCGCGGCGTACTCGGTGATGCCGTGCTCGAACTCCCCGTGCGCGGTGACCAGGCCTCCGGGCGCGTCGCGTGCGTTGGCCCGGGCGACCTCGGCGGCCGAGTGGGCGGCGTTGGGGCCGCCGACTCCGATCAGTTCGTAACCCGCCAGCAGCATGGCGATCTCCTCCTCGGTGTGGTCCCACAACAGTGCGCGGCCCGCGCCCGTACACCAGCAGGGGGTCACCAGCGTCGCCCTGGTCAGCCACTGGTCGGCCATGGCGGGCGAGGGCTCGGCACGCAGCAGCCGTACGAGGACACCGTCCCGGACGGACAGCCGGGCGCTGGCCCCGTGCCGGATCGCGAGGCGGCGCAGAATTGCCCGGCTGCTGTGCAGCAGACCGGGGTTGAGGGAGGCCGCCAGGGCGAAGAACTCGTGGGCGGCGCGCAGAGTGGAGTCCTCGCGGCGTTCGAGGAAGCCCTTGTCGCACAACTCCTGCGTCATCCGTGAGGCCTTGCTGCGCTCCAGGCCCATCTCGTCGGCGAGCCTGCTGACATTGAACCCGGTGCGCCCGGACCGCTCGCGGTCGACTACGGCGTCGACGAGGCGCAGTCCGGTGCGCAGCGACGAGGCCGTGGAGTTCCCGGAGTCGCTCCTGCCCGGCCGGCTGCTCCCGGACGGCCCAGATCCTCCGGGACCGGGCCGGTCACCGCCCTGCTGGGACCGTTCGGATCGCTTGTCGGGGCCGAATGCTGTCACGTCGGCACTATAGCGATCCGCTCGTCGCAGGAGCGGATCGTCATGAGTCTCGGCCGCATCGGCACGGTCTGGATGACCGCCCCGGGCGCAACGCTGTTCAGCACGCACAGGGTCCACGTGAAGGAGAACCAGATGATCCGATACGACCTCGCCCTCATCGGATTCGGCGGTGTCAACCGCGCGCTCGCCGAATTGATCACCGAGCGGGGCGACGCACTTGCCGCCGAACTGGGGTTCGGTCTGCGCGTGGTGGCCATCACCGATCTGCGTGCCGGTTCGCTGGTGCGCGCCGACGGCATCGAACTGGCTCCGCTGCTCGCGGCCACGCCCGGCGAACTGGACTTCTCCCGCATGGCGGGCGGCAGCCCTGATCCCCGCAACGAATGGGTGATCCGGGAGGTCCCGGCCGACATCGTCGCCGAGGCGACCTTCACCAATCCCGAGGACGGCCAGCCCGCGCTGTCGCACGTGCGATGGGCGCTGGAGGCCGGGAAGCATGTCTGTACCACCAATAAGGGCCCGGTGGCACTGCATGGGCGCGAGCTGAAGGAACTGGCCCGGCGTCATGACGTCGCCTTCGAGTGCGAGGGATCAGTGCTCAGCGGCACGCCCGTGCTGCGCACGGCGCGGCGGATGTTCGGGGGGCTGCGGGTGTCGGCCGTCGAGGGCGTCATAAACGGCACGTCCAACTACATCCTCGGCCGGCTGGAGAGCGGCATGGCCTTCGCCGACGCGGTGGCCGAGGCCCAGGCGCTGGGATACGCGGAGGCCGACCCCACCGCCGACGTGGAGGGGCATGACGTCCAGCTGAAGGTCATGATCCTGGCCGGTGAGGTGCTGGGCACGGAACTGAAGCGCACCGACGTGCCCTGCGAAGGCATCTGCGGCATCACCGCCGAGGACATAGAGGCAGCCGCGGCCGAAGGACTGCGCTGGAAACTGGTCGGATCGGCGACCCGGCGCCCCGACGGCACCGTGGATGCGCGCGTCGCCCCCGTGGCGCTGCCGGACAGCCACCCGCTGGCCGGGGTCTCAGGACCGGTGAACGCGGTGGCCTTCCACACCGACCTGCTGGGAACCGTCACGGTCTCCGGGCCCGGCGCGGGGCGCACGGAGACCGCGTACGCGCTGCTGTCGGACATCATCAGCATCCATGAGAGCCACAACGACCGCGGCACCCGAACCCAGGGAGCCACCGGCGGGGCATGCGCCGGCGCGCCGGTGGACAGTGCACGTGAGCTGGAGGAGACGAACCGTGTCTGAGACCGTGATCAACACCGCGCTGCACCTCGGCGACGGCATGGCGCCTGTGCGCAACCCCTACACCGGCGAAACGATCGGCTCGGTCTGTGCCGTCGCTGCGGACGCCCTGGAAGCCGTAATGCTGCGGGCCCGTGAGGGCCGCACCACTGCGCGGGCCATGTCGCGGGCCGCCCGGGCCAAGGTCCTCGACGGCGCGGCCCGGCTGGTGGAGGAACGCGCCGAGTCTTTCGCCCGGCTGATCGTGAGCGAGGCGGGGAAGACCCTCGTCCAGGCCCGCAAGGAGACCGCCCGCGCGGTCAATACCCTGCGTCTGTCGGCCGCCGAGGCCCGGCGCAACGCCGGTGAGGTGGTGCCCTTCGACGCGTACGAGGGCTCCGAGGACCGCCAGGGGTGGTTCACCCGGGAGCCGCTGGGGATCATCGCCGCCATCACCCCGTACAACGACCCGCTGAACCTGGTCGCTCACAAGCTGGGGCCGGCCGTCGCGGGCGGCAACGCGGTGGTACTCAAACCGTCCGCGCTGACCCCGCTGTCGGCGCTGCGCCTGGTGGACACCCTGGTCGAGGCCGGTCTGCCCGAGGAGGTGGTGACCGTCGTCAACGGCGGGCCCGAGCTGGGTGCGGCCCTCGTTGCTTCGCGCGACGTGCGGATGGTGTCCTTCACCGGAGGTTTCCGCACCGGTGAGGCGATCGCCCGCTCGGCGGGACTGAAGAAACTCGCGATGGATCTCGGCGGCAACGCGCCCGTGATCGTCATGGAGGACGCGGACCTGGACGCCGCCGTGGAGGGCTGTGTGTCCGGTGCCTTCTGGGCGGCCGGCCAGAACTGTATCGGCGTCCAGCGGGTCCTTGTCGCCCGCCAGGTGTATGCGGCCTTCCGCGATGCCTTCGTCGCGCGAACACTGCGGCTGAGGGCGGGCGACCCGACGGACGAGCGTACGGACGTAGGGCCGATGATCACAGCCGGCTCGGCAGCCGCTGCCAAGGCCCTTGTCGACGCGGCGCTCGAGCAGGGGGCGACTCTGCTGTGCGGCAATCGGCTCGACGGCAGTGTCTATGCCCCGACGGTCCTGGAGGACGTCCCGGGCACGGCTGCGGTGTGGCAGGACGAGGCGTTCGCGCCGGTCGTCGTCCTCCAGCCCTTCGACTCGTTCGGGGAGGCCGTCGAGCGGGCCAACGAGATCGAGTTCAGCCTGCACGCCGGTATCTTCACCTCCCGGCTGGACCGTGCCCTGGGGGCTGCCCGGCGGCTGGACGCCGGAGGCGTCATGGTCAACGACTCCTCCGACTACCGCTTCGACGCGATGCCGTTCGGCGGCTTCAAGTACGGCAGCATGGGCCGTGAGGGGGTGCGGTTCGCCTACGAGGAGATGACCCAGCCCAAGGTCGTCTGCTTCAACGGGACGGGCGACGGCCGGTGAGCGGCTTTCGCATCGAGTCCGACTCTCTGGGCGAGGTGGAGATCCCCCAGGCGGCGTACTGGGGCGTGCACACCGCCCGCGCTCTGGAGAACTTCCGGATCAGCGGTGTCTCCGCGGCCTCCCATCCGCACCTGGTGCGGGCCATGGCCGCCGTGAAACACGCGGCGGCCATGGCCAATGATGAGGTCGGTGCTCTGGAGCCGCGCAAGGCACGGGCCATCGCCGAGGCGTGCGCCGAAATCGAACGGGGTCGATACCACGAGGAGTTCGTCGTGGACGTCGTCCAGGGCGGTGCCGGCACCAGCACCAACATGAACGCCAACGAGGTCATCGCCAACCTCGCCCTGGAACGCCTGGGTTGTGCCCGTGGACGGTACGACGTCCTCCACCCGCTCGACGATGTCAACCGATGCCAGTCGACCAACGATGTCTACCCGACGGCCCTGAAGATCGCCGTGAGTGCGGCTCTCGCCGACCTCTCCGCTGAACTCGGCCTGCTGTCCGAGGCGTTCACGGCCAAGGGCAGGGAGTTCCGGCATGTCGTGAAGGTGGGCCGCACCCAGTTGCAGGACGCGGTCCCGATGACACTCGGCCAGGAGTTCGCCGCGTTCGGCGTCACTCTGGCCGAGGACACGGCCCGCATCTCCGAAACGCTTCCGCTGCTCGCCGAGACCAACCTCGGCGCCACCGCGGTCGGCACCGGCGTCACCGCGGCACCCGGATACGCCCAGGCCGCTGTCCGGCATCTGCGGGCACTGACCGGGCTGGACCTGAAGGCGGCGTCCGACCTCGTCGAAGCGACCTCCGACACTGGTGTGTTCCTCCAGGTGTCCGGGGTCCTCAAGCGCACGGCAGTGAAGCTGTCGAAGATCTGCAGCGATCTGCGGCTGCTGTCCAGCGGCCCGCAGTCCGGCCTCGGGGAGATCAACCTGCCGCCGCGCCAGGCCGGCTCCTCGATCATGCCGGGCAAGGTCAACCCGGTGATCCCGGAACTGGTCAACCAGATCGCCTTCGCCACGGCCGGGGCCGACGTGGCGATCACCATGGCCGCCGACAACGGGCAGTTGCAGCTCAACGCCTTCGAGCCGCTCATCGGCCACCTGCTCCTCCAGCACATTGCGTGGCTGACTCGCGGCTGCGCCACTCTGCGCACCCTGTGCGTGGTCGGGATCACAGCCAACGAGGAGCGACTGGCGCGGCAGGCCGCAGGGTCTGTCGGGGTGGTGACGGCGCTGACACCTCGCATCGGGTACGCGGCAGCGGCCGAGGCCGCCCGGCAGGCACTGGCCACCGGTGCCGACGTGCTGGACGTCGTCGTCGACAGCGGACTGCTCGACCGTGACAGCGCCGAGCAATTGCTCCGGGCGGGCGTCTGACGGGACGCCCGCAGCCCCTGGGGCATGGGACGCGGCCGGCCCCGCAGGGCAGCCCGCGTACCGCTGCTGCCCGCCGGTCCGCCGGGGGCAGCAGCTCCCTCGCCCCTGCGATTCAGGACCGGCTGCGGTCGACGACGCGGGACAGTGCGAGAGTGGTGACCGTGTCACGTACACCGGGCATCTGGGCCATGTGCTCCCAGATGCCCCTTACGCGTTCCAGGGACCGGGCCTCCAGACTGACCAGCAGGTCGAACTCACCGCTGAGCACGTCGCAGGTGACGACTTCGGGGATGCGCCTGATTGCCGCGAGGACATCCCCGCCGCGCATCCGGTCCTTCCGGTAGACGAGCACATGGGCGCGGACCAGATCCGCGGCCGCCGTGCCGGACGGGCGGACCAGGGTGTAGCCGCAGATGTGCCCCTGCCGTTCGAGACGTTCCACCCGTTGGCGCACGGCGTTCCTGGACAACTGCACACGCTGGCCGAGTTCGGCGTGGGTGATGCGGGCGTTGCGGGTCAGTTCAGCGATGATCTTCTCATCGACGGCGTCCATGGTCTCGGCTCCTGGTCCTGGTCGTGAAAGGACCCCGGCGGCCTGCTGGCCGCCGGGGCGGGGGGCATCGGTTACTGCTCCGGCTGTCTCATCGGACAGTGCGCTCCGCCCCGTGGAGGGCGAACACCCGGGCCGGGAAGCCGGAACCGCCCTGCGGCTTCGGCCAGGTCGCGACGATCAGGGCGCCCGCCTCGGGGACCCGGTCGAGGTTGGCCATCAGCTCGATCTGCCACCGGTCGCGTTCCAGGACATACCGTTCCAGGCTGAAGTCACCTGCCGAGGTGGCCAGACCGGGGTCGGTGTCGGTCTGCTCGTGACCGATGGCGGTGACGCCCACCTCCTCGAAAAGATGGCGCAGTACCGGGCCCGACCAGCCCGGCGCGTGGCTGAGGCCCGCCTCGTCCCGGTTGGCCATGGCGGACGGGTCCGGCCAGCGGCGGCTCCAGCCCGTGCGCAGGGCCACGAAGGACCCGGCTGGTATGCGGCCGTTGCGGCCTTCCCATGCGGTCACGTCGTCCAGCGTGGGCACGGAGTCGGGATCGGCCTCGACACGGTCGGAGATGTCGAGGACGACCAGCGGCAGGAGCATCTCCTCGACGGGGATGTTGTCCAGCGTGCGTGCGCCGTCCACGAAGTGCACGGGCGGGTCGACGTGGGTGCCCCACTGGCCGACGAGCGTGTAGAGGTGCACATTGAAGCCGTCGCCGCGCTTCATGTCGAAGGGCATCTCGCGGCGCTCGTCCGGGAACGCCGGAAAGTGCGGCTGGCCCGGGTGGAAGGCGTGGGTGAGGTCCGTGTGGACGGACGTCTCGGTCAGCTCGCGCAGGGCGGCCCACAGGCGGGGCTCGGAGAAGCGGTCCATGTGCTGTTCGACCTTGTCTCTGTGGTGTGGGCGGGCGCCGGCCCGTGCGACGCGCACGGGCCGGCCGGTGTGGTGGGTTGTTGAGGGGCCGCAGGCCGACGCTCGGCCCGTCAGGTCGGATCGTTCGTCAGCAGGTCGGCCAGTTCTGAGGGCTCGGCTACGGACGCGACGGCACCCGCGGCCTCTTCGGGGCCGCCGTAGCCCCACCGCACATGGACGGCGGGGATCCCCTCGGCCGCCGCGCTCTGCACGTCGTACGCCCGGTCGCCGACCATGAGCGGCCTGGAGACATCGACCCCCCGTGCACGCAGCCGGGCGAGGCAGGCCCGGATGACCTGGCGCTTGGTGGTCCGTCCCGCCGACTCGTCGATGCCGCAGACTGCAGCCAGACGGGCGTCCAGACGGTGGTGCCGGGCCATGCGTTCGGCCTGGTCCTGGACCTTGGACGTTGCCACGCCCATCGTCATCCCCAGCCCGGCAAGGGCGTCAAGCATCTCCGGAACGCCCGTGAACAGGGAGCTGTCGAGGGCACCGTGCTCCGCGTAGTCGGCCCGGTAGGTGTGCAGGGCCCGCCGCGCCGTCTCCTCGTCGAGGCCGACGACGTACCGGAAGGACTCGTACATCGGCGGTCCGACGAAGGAGCGCAGGGTGGGCTCGTCCGGCACCCCTGCACCCACGCTGCGCAGCGCGGCCGCGGCACTGGCGGTGACGCCCGGCGCCGAGTCGATCAGGGTGCCGTCGAGGTCCAGCAGGAGACAGGTCGGGTTCATGAACATCCCGTCTCCGTCGCCTTGGCCGACTGCCCGGCGCCGTATCGCAGGTGGTAGTAGAGGAAACAGGCTCCGACGAACGGGATGCCGAAGTACAGGGCGGTGACCTGCGCCGGGTCGAAGGCGATACCGATGAGCGATGCCAGGCAGAGGGTGAAGGCGAGTACCGGCACGACCGGGTAGAACGGGGTCCGGTAGGCCAGGGTCCTGATGTCTCCGCCGGACTTGACGAACCGCCGGCGGTGCAGGAACTGGGAGGCGACGATGGACATCCAGACGCCGACGGCGGCGAAGCCTGCCACGGAGACGAGCACCAGGTAGACCGTCTCCGCCGCGACCACGCTGCTGAGCAGGGAGGCGAGGCCGCCCAGCATGCTCAGGAGCAGCGCGGTCATGGGGATGCCGCGGGAGTTGAGGCGGCGCAGGGCCTGTGGTGCCTGTCCTTCTTCCGACAGGGAGAACAGCATGCGGGCGCAGGAATACAGTCCGCTGTTCCCGGCCGACAGCAGCGCCGTGATGATCACGAAGTTCATCAGGTCCGCCGCGTACGGGATGCCGACGGTCGAGAAGACGGTGACGAAAGGGCTCTCGTCGAGACCGACCTTCTCGTACGGGATCATCGCGGCGATCACCGCGATGGCACCGACGAAGAAGATCAGCAACCGGACGACGGTCACCCGCAGCGCCTTGGGGACGGCGGTGGCAGGGTCCGCGGTCTCGCCCGCGGCGACGCCGATGAGTTCGGACCCGGAGAAGGCGTAGAAGGCTGCGAGGACGGTGACCAGGATGCCCGAGAAACCGTGGGGGAAGAGGCCGCCGTCGGTGGCGAAGTTCTCGAAGAGGGACGGGAATGCTTGGTCGCTGTCGGCGAGCGGGTGGAAGCCGGCCAGGGCGGCACCGCCCAGGACGATGAGGGCGACCACGGCGACGACCTTGACCAGCGAGAACCAGTACTCGGTCTCACCGAAGACCCGTGCCGAGAAGGCGTTGACGGCGAAGACGACCGCGGCGAAGACCACGCACCAGACCCACACGCCGATCGAGGGGAACCAGCGCTGCATCAGCAGACCGCAGGCGGTGAACTCGGAGCCGAGGGCGACGGCCCAGGTGAGCCAGTACAGCCATGCCGTGGCGAATCCGGTCGCCGGGCTGATGGAACGGGCGGCGTAGATGTGGAAGGAGCCCGAGACGGGGTAGGTGACGGCGAGTTCACCAAGGCAGGTCATGACCAGGTAAACGACGAACGCGCCGACGAGGTAGGCGAGCACGGCGCCGAGAGGGCCGGCCTGGGAGATGGTGAAGCCGGAACTGATGAACAGTCCGGAGCCGATGACGCCGCCCATCGCGATCATGACAAGGTGGCGCGCGGTCATGGAGCGGCGCAGTGCCTGGCCGGGCGCGTCGGACGGGGGTCCGGGCGGTGCGGGGGACCGATGAGGGGACGAAGGCGCTGTGTGCGGCTGCGCCGGGGGGCTTCCCGGCGTGAGAGGCAGGGACATATGAGGTGTCCTTGGGTGGCAGCGGCTGGGGACGGCAACGCATGGCGAAGGGGTGGTGCCACTGATGGGGCCTGCGGCGCGCGGGATGGGTGGCCCCGCGCGCCCCGGCCGGGAGGAGCGCCTGAGGTCGGCGACGTCGAATCAGGCGCGGTGGACGAGGTCGAACGGAGCGGACAGTTCGACGACCGGGACTTCCCAGGGATGGGCATCCAGGATGCGGCCGAGGACGCGCGACACCTCGTCGTCCGGCGTACGAGCGTCGATGTGGACGGTGACGGTGAGCGTGGGAGAGAGGGAACTGTCGCCGACGGAGCCGAAGGCCGGCCGGGCGCCCGGCTCCGTGGTGAAGCCCTCCACTCCGACCCCCACCTCGAAGACGTCGCTGTAGACACCGAAGTCGCCCGCACACGGTGAAGAACGCAGGACCTGCAGCAGCGAGCCGAATGCCGCGTCGTCGCGCAGCGTCTCGGTGTGGCCCGCTCCCAGGGCGGCGAGTGTCTCACCGGTGACCGGCCAGTACACCCGGACCGACCGGACCGAGCGGAGCTTGATGTCCCCAAGGGGTGGCCGTTCGGACACACCATTGAGTGCCGATGCCGTCGTGGCGGTGGTCATGTGTGTGGGTTCCCTTCTCCGATTGACCGTGATGCTATGCGTGCGTTAAGTGCACGACAAGATGTGAATACTGCACAGTTTGGAAAAGTTCGCCGGATGATCACCGAGGTCATCGCTGGGGTTTCCGCGCCGGGTAGAGTGCCGCGCATGGAATCGAGTGTGGGCCGGGGCTTCGACATGCTGTCCGCGCTCACCGGTCGTACGGTTGCCAACCACCGCGGCGTCTCGATCAGCGACCTGGCCCGCGACATGGGACGCGACCGCAGTCAGGTGTCCCGGGCCCTGAACGCCATGGCCGAGGAGGAATTCCTCCTGCGCGACGCCGCCTCACGCACCCTCGCACCGCACTGGCGGCTGTACGCGGACGCACAGGAGCTCACAGCCCACCGGCTGCGCACGGACGGGCAGACGGCGCTGGAAGGGCTGGCCGCCGACACGGGCGAGAGCTGCTACCTCGGCATACTCGTCGGCGACGCCACCGTCACCATTGCGGAACGGGTGCCGCCGGGCAGCAACCAGATCGGCTCCTGGATCGGGCGGCCCTACCCGGCGTACTGCAGCGACTGCGGCCAGGCCCTGCTGTACGACGCCGAAGACGATGAGGTCGCCTCCGTCCTCGCCCGCACCGATTTCGTACGCCACGGACCCAAAACCCCCACCGGCGTCGACGACTTTCTCCACCGCCTCGCGGGGACCCGCGAGCGCGGCTACTCCGTCATCGACGAGGAGGCCGAACCCGGCCTGTACTCGATCGCCGCACCGGTACGCGACTTCCGCGATGAGGTGATCGCCGCGATCCAGATCGTGGGACCGCGTGTCCGCCTGGCCCCCCGAACCGATGACCACGCAGCGGCGGCCCTCTCCTGGAGCCGTTGGCTCCAGGACGCACTGCGCGGCCACAACACCCGCTGACTCGACTGCAAGCAGACACAAAGGCCTTCAGGCCTCCGACACGTGCCGCCCTTGCGTGAACCGCACCGCCTCGGAGGTCTGGCACCCCTGTCCCACCTGCACCGATCCTGACTACCCGCACCCTGGCTGGCACGCTCGCCGCCTGGAGGAGTCGTCGCGGTTCGTACGGGGCCGCCTGGGACCGCTCCCGCACGGACTCGGCGACATCCTCGGCCTTTCCAGGACCGGCATGTTCGGCCACCCCCTGGGCAATGCGACCGCGGCCTCGGCGATGGCGGCAGGGGTGCCGATCACGGCAGGCGCGAACCTTGACGGCAGTCTCATCGCCCTGCCAACGGGCTGCGCAAGCCGTTCCTCCTGATGAGCGAGGACGCGGACAACAGGCCGAGCTGGCCGCCGCTGCGGATGCGGGGGCGGCGAGGTTCTCTTGAAGGGAAGTCGCAGATAGCGGTCCAGTGCGCCGCCGGGAGAGAAGCGGAAGCCCGGCGTGAGGGCGAGGTGGCGCGTGGCCGCCAGGCCGGCCAACCGGCGGGAGTCGGCGTCGAGGAGCTCGAGCCACAGGGACAGACCGCCCTGCAGGACCGGGAAGCAACACCACGGAAGACCAGCCAGTCGCACGATCAAGTCGTCCCACTGGGACCCGAGTTGAGCACATCGACGGCCGATGACCGTCTCCTGGCGCTTCAGGAGTCGGCCGACGACATCGGCCAAACGTCGCGCGAGCGGTCCGTCGTCGGCGCGCCAGTTGCCGAGCAGCTGGGGGAACCGTGACGCCGGGACGTGCCGTGCCGTGCCATTCACGTAGGCCACTTTCCCGGGATCGGACCATGACCGGATGGACGGTCTCGCCCTGAAGGCTGTCCCGTAATCCCCGGTGGATCAGCGCGCGGCGTCAGATGCGGTGCATCGCAAGGCGGAGGGGCGTCCGCATACTGGATGTATTCGGACGT
>NZ_JBSFFY010000093.1:0-18309 GCF_053596315.1 Streptomyces sp. NPDC001732 | reverse complement strand
CCGCCGCCTGGCTGTCGAGACCGAGAACTCCTCCGCCGCCACTTCCGCCAGGCCGGCAGCGGCAGACACGCCCGCGCACAGCCTGGCAGAAGGCCCCAGCGCCGGATCCACGCAGGACAAGGACGGCGGTCCACCCGCCGGGGCAAGCCCCGGCAAGATCCCGCAGGAGGGTTCCTGGACCAAAAAGAACGGGGCATCCGCCGCGTCCGTACCGGCAACCACACACGCTGCCGCCACTGCCGCGGCACCGGACCCTTCAACGGACCACGGCGACCCGGCTCCCCCGCAACCGGAGGCCCCGCAGCCGGCGGAGGAAGAAACTACTCCCGCGCAGGCAACACCCCTTCACCGGCGGCCAAAACTTGTGCTCGGGGCAAGCGCCGTAATCCTTCTCCTCACAGCCGCCGTGACAGGCATATCCCTGGCCCCCGACGATGACACCAGCAAGCCACACACACCCGCGAAACACACACCAGCCCCGTCAACAAAAACCAGCACACCCCGGGCCCACACACCCAGCACCCCAGCCACAAACAAAGCCTCCCCGGACAAAACGGCACAGACCCCGGCAGAGCACGCCCCACCGGACAGCACCCCCCGAGCCACGCCCCCGGGCCCGACCAAAAACAAGCAGCCCTCCAACAGCTCCAGGCCCCAGCCAACCCATCGGGAACCGACCAACTACGAACCCCCGCCGCCAGTCTTCACACCCTCTCCGTCACAGAGTGAGGACCCCTTCCCGGAAGAGACCTGCTGGGACGTCACCAACGACTGCCTGTGACCCCCCTCTCCCGCGACCAGCCCCCGGCCCCCGAGGCGGCACCCCCCCCCAGCGGACGACACGGAGCGAGCGGCAACGGGGAACACCCCGGTACGCGCATCCCGGGCCGTCAGGACGCGCAGGATGCCGCCCACGTACGCGAGGGGAAGAACCACCCACCCGACCCGGCACCGGGCCCGGCAAGCCACCCCGCAGGGCGGCAAGCCACCCCACGAAGAAGGCTTGCCGCCCGCTGTGAGAACTGCCCCCGTCCTCGCCCCGGCCCCCGACCGGGGTTGCACCGGAAGGGGGCTCTACCGGGGGCCGGAGGATTGCACCCGGCGGGGGACCGCAGGTGTGACCGCAGGTGTGAACCCCCCAAATCGGACACCGCTCGTTTCTGCAGATCAGACCCGGCGGGCAAGCCCCCACCCCACGCCGACACCTCTATCCCCGCGATAGCCAGGGGTAGAGGTACCCCCGGGGCAGGGGGCGGGGCGGCGCCGGGCCGGACGGCCGGGCCACGAAACACGACACGCGAAAGGGGCGGGCACATGCCCGCCCCTGATGAGGATCTTTGAACTTCCCCACTCCGCGCTCGGCGACGGCCCGGAGTTGCTCTCCGAAGCTCCCCAGCCCGCCTTCTCCCTTTGCGACTTGCCGCGATGGCGGTCACGCCACGGCGTAGAAGCGGATGGAGACTTCGGAGTCGCTGCCGCGGGCTAGCCCAATGAAGACGGTGCGGGCGAGCCAGAGGTGGGCGGGGGCGTCGGTGCGAAAGACCGGGGAAGTGCGGTAGTACACGCCTGCCTCGGACACCTGGAGGGCGCCTTCGTGCTGGGACGGACTGTCGGGGTCCTCCTCGTGGTAATAGCCGCGGTTGGTGATGTCGATGACCGCGCCGTCGTCGGCCTCCACGAGATAGCGGGCGTCGAGCTGATAAACGCCGCCGCGCTTGTCGCACCAGTCGCCGCCGCCGGCCAGGACGGTGCCGCGCAGGCGGGGGCCGTCGACGGTGCCGCCGGTGATGGGGACGAATTCGGTGGCTTCGCCGGCGCCGTGTCCGATGTGCCGGGCGGGGGCGAGGAAAGCGCGGACCTCGAAGGCGAAGTCGAGGGCGGGAGCGAAGCCCGGCCGGACGGCAGGCTGCGGGGCGGGGACGGTCATGGGACTCCGTAAGGCTGCGGGTGCCGATGCGGCGGTACGGCGGATCCTAAACGGGGCGCGGTCGGCCGCCGAGAGGCAGGGTCAACGGTGCTGACCGTTGCCGCCCCCTGCTGGCACTGACACGGCAAACCACTGCCATCACATGGCAGAACCCGCAGCCATCCCCGCCTCTGACTGCATCAACTGGCTGGCAATCCGCGCTCTTGCTGCTCCATCAACCAAGCGAGGAATGCGAGCGGGGCTGGCCGATTCCACAGATTCTCATCACCCCCTCCCGCCCCCTCCCCGACTACCAGCGCATCCCGAGCGCATCCAGGTCCGCCCGCCGCTGCTCGGTGAGCTTGTCGCCGCGCCGCCGGGCGTTGTCGACCCACGTACCGAGCTTCACCACCACAGCCTCGCCAGCGCCCCCCTGACGGTCCGACGCGCCCGGTTCGACCGCCAGGTGCTCGACGTGCTTCCGAGGCACCCGAAGGTGCCCCTCACGGGCGTGGAATGCCTGCGCGGCCCGGAGGCCGAGTGCCCATTTGGCGTCGTGCCCCCGCCCCGCCCGCTCTGCCCGCTCGTTCTTCCCGGCCGGTTCGATCCCGAGGCTCTCCAGCAGCAGCCGCTGCGCGGGCACCAGCCGCCCCCACTGGTCCGCGTCCCGCTGCGCGGTGACCCAGCGTCCGAGGTCTTCGCCCTGGACGACCACCGTCCCGGAGGTGGCCGGGAGCGCCCCACCGGCCCGGACGTGCGCCTGCACCAGGCGCAGACGGCGCTGCCATGTCGTGTCCCACGCCGGGCACCATCCCGGGTCGATCGCGTCCAGTTCGTCCTGCCTGATAGTGCTCCTACTGCGGCACCAGTGTGCCCACATACAACAATGCTCTCGACTTCCCGCCAGGGAAGCGGGGGCTTTTTTTGTACCCGCTCCCATCAGTAGGCCCCGGTTCCCGCCGGGGCTTCTTTTGTTTCCGGAGGTTCTTCGTGTTCGACCCGTGGTGGTTCGTGAGCGTGGCCTGTGTCGTCCTCACGGCGCTGGCAATCCTGGTGATCGCGGTCCTGGTGATCGCGCGGCGCGTGGTCGACAAGTCACGTCCGGAAGACCTCCCTGCCGTCCTGGCCGGGCTCGGCGATGTGGTCGCCAGCCTGGCCTGCTTCCTTCCCTGGGGGAAGACGCGGGAGAATCCCCCCTCCGAGCCAGCTCTTCCTCAGGGGAGCGAGGCCCTGCCCCCGCCGGTCACCATCGTGGCCGGCCAGCTGGCAGCCACCCCTGCACTCAACCCGCCCGCTCTTCCCGGGGAAGGGAACCGATGAGGCGTCAGCGTCCATACCGTGACCCCACAGTGGAGCGGGCGGACATCAGCAGCATCGGGCTTGCCCTGAACTCGATCAAGAACCGGCGTGAGATCGGCATCGTGGTCCTGCTCGTGATCTGGGGACTCTCGATGCAGGAAGCAGCCCGGCGCCTGGGCGTTACCGAGGAACAGGCCAGGGAACTGCTGTACAAGGCCCTGAGCCGACTGAGGCATCCCAGCAGCGCGCACCGCCTTCGCGAAGAGGTCGACGGCGATTTCGTAGCGCGGTCGCGGGAACTTCGCAGATGGGCCGACGCGGCAGTGCAGGCCATTGTCGTGACCTGCACCTGCGGCCGTAAGTTCCTGCCGGAAAACATCTTTATGACCACGGGCGGCCGCCCCAAACGCTACTGCTCAAACGCTTGCAAACAGGCCGCCTACCGCGCCCGCAAGAAGCAACGCGATTCCGTGAGCCCTGACAGTGCGGCGCAGCGGGTCTGAGTGGTCGCGAGGGCGTCCTCCCGGTGGAGGGCGCCCTCGTGCGGCCTGGGCTCCCAGGCCAGGGCGGCCCATATCCATGTAACCCTCTGTTGATTGTCAGTGGCGGGGCGTAGCGTCGGTGGGTATGGCTCATGGTGTGTTCCACAAGGAACTCGGGGCGATCAACCTCTCCGAGCTGGACCTCACCTCCGCCGGGGACCGGCGGTTGTGGGAGTCGCTGCACGGCAAGACCGTCAGAGGCGACCTGGAGTGCTTGGAGTGCCGGGAGAACGACCCGGGCTGCCCCCAATGGATGTTTCTCCGGCTCCAGAAAGGGCGTCCCGTCGCCGTCCACTACAGCACGGGCGTCCGGCATCCCACCGCCCCGGAAAGCCCGAGACACAAGGCACTCAAGGAACGCATCGCCCGGGTCGCGGAACGGGCCGGGTTCTCCGCCGACCTCGAAGCGTGCGCGCCCGACGGCCGCCGCCGCACCGACGTTCTTGTGCACGGCGAGAACGGACTGCAGCTCGGCTGTGAGATCCAGCTCTCCTACGCCACGGCCCACTCCGTGACCAAGCGCAGCGACATTGCCCGCGCCGACGGACTGACCCCGCTGTGGACCACCGACGACATCGGTGCGCCGCTGATCGAACGCACCCCCTGGGCCCGCATCGACAAGATGCCGCTGGAGGCCTTCTCCAGCGGCAACGCGCTCCTCATCCGCGGCGGGGTCAAGGACCTGAAGCTCAAGAAGTGCGACAGCCGCAACCCTCTGCCCTGCCCCGACCGGGGCTACGGACGCTGCAACCAAGTGGCACGGAACCTGGGTACCCGTGCTGGGAATGCACCTCGACCGGCTCGTCACGGCTGCGGCCGCCAACGAGTTCGTCCCGCTCTACATGCCCGCACAGCCCGGACGCCGCGCCCGGGCCGCACACCTGTGGGTCACCGCCCAGGACCGCGAGAGGTACCTCGACGCCACCAGCGACACCGTGGCCGAACCCGAACCGGGAACGGTCGACGACAACGACCCCGCGGAGCCAGGGCGCCTCCCCCTCAGCCGCCAGTGCGTCTACCAGGAACGGACAGAGGAGAAGGAACGCCGCGGACGCCTCCCCCGTGACACCAAGGCCCTCATGCCCGCTGGCATCACCCTCCACGACCCCGCCACTCTCGCCGCTCCCCGGGCAGACACGGAGAAGCCCGTTCCGGCCGAGGCACCACCCCCGCCCCCGCCGACCGCGCCGCCGGCGAATGCGCCCCGGAGGGACCGCCGGGCCACGGCAGTTTCCCTGGGCTGCGCGCCCGGGCACGTCGGTCCGTGCGCAGCCTGCCGCCAGCTCACCCACCGGTACGGAGTCGGAGGGAACCCCTTGTGCGGGCCCTGCCGGGACCGCCGCCGCGAGCACCGCAGGACCTGAACCGGGCCTGGTCGGCCGGGGGCCCGAGCTGGTGCTCGGGTCCCGCGGCCGCATCCGGGGTTCTCAGCATGCTGTGCTGTACCGGGAGGCGACTCCTTCCGGCTGGTAGGCCCGCTTCCATGCGTTCATCCACTGGTGGATCTCGGACTCGCGGGTCACGCCGCATGCCTTTACGAAGTGCAGCAGCACGACCTCGGTGCACGCGCGCTTGCCGCTGAGCACGTCCCCGATGGTGGTGCGCGGCAGGTAGCTCCCGCCCCCACCGGGGACAGCGGCCCGGTTGACGAGCTCGCGCAGGGACGGCTGCCCCGCGGCGATCCGGAGGCTCCGCATGGCCAGGAGGAGCTCGGCGGGCTCCGTCACGTAAGGGAGAGCCGGTGCGGTCCTCGGCAGGGAGACCCTGACACTCCGTACCTGGGTCGCGGCCCGGGCCGCGCGCCCCCAGAGCTTCCTGGCCTCGGACACCGACCCCTCGCAGGACCGGACATACGCTTCGACGGTCTTCCACGGAGGGAGGCTGCGGCCCTTGTCCGCCCGGCACAGTGCTGCCGCTGAAGCGGGGTGACCCAACTGCTTCGACTGGTGCGCCATCTGGCTGTAGGTGAACCAGGACGGGCGGAGCGACCGGAGCCACTCCGCCAGTTCCTTCCTGGTCACCTCAGCAGGGGCGCTCGTCCGGCGCCCCATCGTTATCGGCGGGTGGGAAAGAGGTTCATCAGCCGGCGAACCAGCTCGATGCCCAGGATGCCGCCGACGCCCACGGTGACGGCGGCCGTCTCCAGGGGCATGCCCGTGAGGATCAGGACGGTGAAGACACCGAGGACGAGCACCACCATGACGGCGGGGACGGCGGGCACCAGCTGGGAGACAGGGGACTTCTCCCCCTGAGTGCGTGCGGTGTTCGGATTGCGGTTCACGTTCACCTCTCGGTCGCGTAGTCAACTCGATCGGTGTCGTTGCGATCTCCCGGCCTGGCAGGGCCAGGGAGATCCGACACCTCCCGCAAATTCTCCCGTCGTGCAAGCGCCGCGCCTAGCAAGTACGAGTCGAAGTACCGGGACATCACGGGGCAGTTGAAGCCTGGAGCCATGCCTCTCGACGGCCTTCATCCCTCTGACCTGCGACAGACCGGGAAGAGCCGTTCCACGAGAAGGTGGGACGAACTGAAATGGGCTGTAGCGGGAGACCCCGGAGTGGAGGCACTCTCTACCTGTTCACACACACATAATGTGGTAGGGAGAGGACTATGTGAGGTCATGGGGAGCCGCATCGCTGCGCCGTACCTGCGAGACGTATGCCCTCTGTGCACGGGGAGACGCGTCGCGTTTCTGTACTGCAGCACGCCTGTCTTTTTTAGGAATAAGGCACCCTTATGTCCTTTTTGATAGGCGGGTACTGGGCCCCTTCATGCCCTCTTCTTCCTCTCCTTCGGTCGTCTCGGCCGTAGTCAACTCGATATGCACCAACTGGGTCAGAACTCGTGGCAGCGGGTTCCCCCGAACACACACGTCGTCAGGGTTCCGGGTGTCTCCGGGTCCTGGCGGCGTTGTTGTGCGCCGGGCAGGACCGTTTACGACTGGCCGGCGAACCCGAAGTGAGTGATGCGAGCGGCCCGCAGACCGCCTCCCTCCAGGGCTTGTGCTTCCCGCCCATCGCGGACGAACACCTGGTGGTAGACCAGCTGAGGGGAGAGCGGAAGCAGCTCCGGGCAGGGCCGCACGATTCCGTACAGGCGGCTGGAGGCGTGGACCGGGACTCCGTAGGCGAAGCTCGCCGCGACCCCGCCGCCCTCGGGAATCCGCACCCGGAGCCTTTCGCGCTCCCACGCGGCGTCGAAGACGGCCCTGAACAGCTCCTCCACCTGGGAGCGGGACAGCCGCGCCCACCATGCCTCCGCCACGGCGTGTGCCCGCACCTCCAGTTCCTGCATGGCAGCCCGCTGCTGGGCCTCGCGCTCCTGCGCCAGCGCGAACTCCCGCTCCCGGCGTTCCCGGCGCTCCCGGACCTCCGCCCGGTGGCGGGCAATCTCCTCGTCGCGTTGCGCCCGGGCCCGGCGGCTGTCCGCCTTCTGCTCGCGTTTTTGGGCCTCCTTCTGGTCTCTGATCTCCTGGCGCCTCTTCTGCGCCTTCTGGCCCGCCGGCGAGGCCAGCCAGGCCTTGCGGCGTGCCCGGGACGCGTCCTCCAGCTCCTGTCTGCGGGCCTCCCGCCGCCGAGCGGCCTCCTCCCGCTGCAGCCGTTCCCGTTCGTGTGAGTTCTGCGCCTCGGCGGACTGACGGGACGTCCACCACAGATCGCGGAGGAACCAGCGGCTCTCCCCGTCAACAGACCGCAGCACCTCGCAGTGGTGCGGCAGACTCCGGCACGGACGCAACTGCCCGCGGAGCGCCCACCTCACGAACTGGGCGAGCTCCGCCTCCTGGAAGACCCACCTGCCGGAGGCGAAGCCCCCGAGCCCGTCGTCCACGACCCAGGACTCACCGTCCTCCTCGGGCGCCCGCACCCGGACGGAAGGAACGGACCCCAGCCACACCGGCGGCCGCTTGTGGGGAGAAACCCAGCACACCGCGACCTCCTCGGCCGTGTACCGGTCGGTCCGCGCCGTGATGTCCTCCACCGTGATCGGGGACAGCTGAGCCTCCCACGCCATCCGCCGCTCGCCGTCGGGCGAGACCGCCATCACATCGGCCCGCCACGAGCCGTCGGCTGCCGCGACCTCAAGCTCGGCGAACCAGCCGGCCGCGCGGATGGCCCCGGCCATCTCCAGCTTGAGCATGTGGTGTTCCCAGGACTCGTTCGCCAGTGAGCACTCCGGCGGCCGCCCGCTGTCATGGCAGAAGAACCGCACCCGGCTCGGCGAGTGCTTGGCGTGCACACCCCACGCGCATTCGGGGCAGGTGAGGGCGACGCGGGGCGAGACCTTGTAGACCCGGGACCACTCCAGACCGGCCCCGAGACCGGGCTGGGTGGCGTCAAGGCGGCCCGCTTCTGGGTGGAGAGCAACGAAAGGCATGAGAATCGCTCCTCCTGCATGATCTGGCCCGGATGGCGGCCAACCTGACGGGACAGGGGACATCGGTCAGCTCTGACAGTCGCGTTCCGAGCGACGGGATGCCGCAGATAACCTCGTCTTTGGCCGTAAACCACTCCTTGAACCCGCAGACGCGAGTGCATCCCGTCACCCTCGCGTCGGCCCACGAGAGGTGACTGGCGTCCCGGCCGGCTTCCGGCGCCGACCCGCCCCAGGCGTGCCGCGGCGCTGTCCGGATGCGGATGGCTGATCTCTATCTCGCACTGCCCGGACGGCGGCCGTCACAGTGGCGCGATGGACGCAGGACTCGCCGCCGTGCTCGGCGCCACCGTCGGATCCCTCGGCACAGCGGTGACGGGTGCCACCGCAGCACTCCTCAGCCGCAGTACCGCCCGTCACCAGACCAGGACCGAGACCCTCCGGGCCCTACGAGAGGCGAGACGGACCACCTACACCAGCTTCGCCGAGACGTCCGGGCGCTACAAAGACATGCTCGCCACCACGCTCATCCCGCTCGGACGCGTCGATCGGTTCCCGGAGCAGCGCGAGGAGTGGATCGAGGACGCGCACAAGCGTTGGAAAAAGGCGCTCAGGTTCCGGCAGATGGAGTTTGACCGGCAGCGGATCCTTCTGCACCTGGACGCCACGCGCCCAGTGGCTGATGCTGCGACGGAGCTGAGGAAGAGGTTTGTTCTCCTCAGCAGGGCGACCTGCCGGGCCATCGAGGCCCACAAGGGGGAAGACCTGGATACCGGCCCGCTCACGCCGCCATCACCCAGCTATGCCGAGCTCCTGTCCAGCGAGGGCCTGGACCCGGAGAGGCCCGACCTCAACCTGCTGCAGTCGCGGGCAGACGATGCGTACAACGCCTTCCTGGGCGCGGCAGCTGCCGACCTCGGGGAGAACGGGCTCCTGGTTTGACCGCAGCCAAACCCTCCTCCCGCCGCCAGCCGCCCCGGGCCTCCGCAGGGTCGGGGGCCCGTGTCAGGGGCCCAGAAGGACGTACGGCGGTTCCAACGGACGGCCCCCACACCGGTGAGCCGTCCGCCGGCTCGCCCGCGGCCAGGCGCTCCCGCCCCCTACGCTCTGTCCGACCGGCTGCACGGGAATCAGGGACGGCCGTGACGGCCGTCACGGCCGGTCTGAAGCCGCAGCGTGCCAGAACAACGACCGGTTCGTTGAGGGGGTATGGGACGAGCATCGCGAGCGCGAGCCGCTGTTCGAGCACAGCGCACCACGAACGGCGGATTACTGATCCGTGAGCCGAGGGCGGCCGACGAGGATGCCGTGGCGGAACTGCTGGGCAGGGTGGAGTTCATCCGACCGGACACCGGCCCGGAACTCGCCCGCCTGGCAGCTCATCGGCAAAAGCTTGATCCCTCGTGCGGTGTGCGCTCGGCGTGGATCGCCCAGCGCCGCCGGGGCGAGGTCGTGGGGGTGCTGTCGGCTGCTCCGCCGCTGGGCTGGATCGGCTCGATTAAGCTCCTGAGCCCGGAGCACCGTTCGTGGGTGGCCCAGCAGGTGGTGGAGATGGAGGCCTTGTCGGTGGCCCCGCAGGCCGGCGGATGCCGCCTGGGGCACCGGCTGATCGAGACAGCCGTCGCGCACTACGCCTCTCTGGACTACCGGCTGATGCTGGGGACGTTCACCACCAGCACCCTGTTCCTGGTGCCGTACTACCAGCAGGCAGGCTTCACCGTGCTGGGACCGGGCGAAGGGATCGCGATCGCTGACCCGCTGGGCATGATCCTGCACCGGCCCGCCGAACCGCACGTCGTGCAGATGTGGAAGCCGCTGCACCAGGCCGTCACGGTGCTGGAGACCCGCATGCCGGACGGCGCGCCGCTCCGGCTGCTCACCGAGGTCCTGGTGCCGCCCTCCGATGCTCCCCAAGCGATCCAGCACGATGACGGAAGCCTGACGTTCAAGGGCGGCGGGGTGAGCCAGACCTTCGACGCGTACACGGCGGGGATGCTGAAGCGGATGTACCGGACCCCGGTCACCGAGGACGAGGTCCAGGCAGGCATGGCCGAAGCCCTGCAGTACAACATGGAGCCGATCCTGGCGGCCAAGCTCCGCAAGGCATCGGGACGCTCCCTGCCCGACCTCATGGGCGCTGCCCGGCGCGCCGGGGCCAGGGCGGGACGGTGAACATGCCGGGTCCCGAGCCGGTACGGCTGCACAGCGAGACGGGCGGGCCGGACGTGATCGTCATCTCCCACGACCCCATCACCGACCCTCGCCTCTCCGCGACCGATCTCGGCGTGTACCTGCGCTGCCGGTGGCTGCTGGACATCTGCGCCCCGTACGGCGATCTGGACTGGCTGATTGCCGAACTGAGCATGCCGGATACGGAGACCCGTGAGTCTGTCCGACGACTGGTCGACCTCGGGTACCTCGAAATGCTCGGAGCCGACGAGGTCGAATTCCATACCGCGCTTGCTGTGAGCCAGCGGCTCCGGGACGCCATCGAGGCGACGATCGACGACCTGACGCCGAGCGAGCGTGCCGGGGTTGCCCGACTTGCTGATCTCGTGGACCGAAGGCTGAACCTGGCGGTGCAGAAGCGGTCTGGTCTGTCCGGTGGGTAGGGGGTGTCGTCTCGGGAGATGGGTGCCGTCTCAGGGGCAGCGACAGCAACTACCTCAAGGCCAGCCAAAGGAGGACGCGTGACCCGTGAGCTGTTCCTGGTGTGCCAGGGCTGCGGACACAGGATTTCCGACGATGCCGGGTACCTGTGGGCCCACACCGCCGAAGTGAACGCGGTCCAGCGAGAGTGGAAGGCGCAGCACGCCCGGGCCGCCGACAGGGCTCTCGCCATGGACCTTGTGGATCTGCTGGAGGGGCCGGATCAGGCGCGTTGGCAGGCCACCCACGTGGGCTGCGACCCGGAGCGTGGCGGGAGCCACTACCGCGTTGCCGCCGGGAAGCTCCGCACCCGGGCCGACCTTCTGGACTGGACTGCCCACCTCATGGAGAAGAACTGGCTGCCCGCCACCGACTGGCACGATCTCCTGAGAGAAGCCCGAAAGGGAGGCGAACGCCTCGCTGTGATCGCCCCAGAACCCAGCCGAGGACCCCTCTGAACCCAGAAGGCCTGGTCAGGATCAGCGATTCCGCTGCCGCTCTCGTCCCCGAGCGGAAGACACCGTGTTGATGGAGGAGCCATGGAAGCGGCGGATCGCCGACGAGCGCACCGCGCAACTCCGGGCCGAGCTGGCCGCGCAGTACCCGGAGCTGGCCGCCGTATCCGGGTCCGTCGACCTCAGCGGCCCCGCGCCGTTCTGAGCGCCTGTCACCCGCTCCGGGGTCGGGATCCCCTCGGAGCGGGTGTCCTGTGCCACCGATCCTTGACCGATTGCCACTGAAGTTGGACCACTGCGCGGTTCGTGCCATCGAACCTTGACCGCCCCGGTCAAAGCCCCACGAGGCGGTGTCAGTCCCCTGCCGGATGATCCGGCCATGCTGATAGCAACCAACGAGCGCGGCCACGTGGTGAAACGCGCCACCAAGCCCGCCATCGGAACGATGCTGGCCAACCTGCGGTGGGGCAACGCCCACATGATCGTGGAGCGGGTGGACGAGGAGCAGCCTGGCAGCTGGTACATCCAGGTCCTGCTGCGTGAGAACAACTCCTACCAGCTCGAATACCGGGACGGCGTGGCCGAGCAGCACTTCCAGACCATGACCGTTTCCCAGGAGAAGGTCCTCGCGGCGCTGCTCGGCTGGGCAGCCGCGAAGCCGAACTGGCCGGACGGCTTCATGTGGAACAACATCGGCGAGCAGTTCAGCTCCAGCTCCCGGGCAGCACCGGAGCCCGCTGACGGTACGAAGCAGCCAGCGGACCCTGGAGCAGTCTGACCAGGGCGGTCAAGGTTCGATGGCACGAACCGCGCAGTGGTCCAACTTCAGTGGCAATCGGTCAAAGATCGGTGGCACAGGACAGCGGGGTCCGTTCGCGGCTCAGAGGGGCGTACGGCGCCCGCGTGGGGGTGTGCGCCGGGGTCAGGGGAGCTGTCCCGTCTCAAATGATCTAGTCCGTGCGCAGGGGTGTGGCCTGCGGCGACCAGATCGTTTGAGACGGCTGCCGGGCGGAAATCTCAGTTGATCGGGTCCCGGAACGACGGGTGGGGACTGCTGTCTCAGTTGATCGGGCAGTTGGTTACACGAAGTCCCCGAACGAGAGCTGCTACTCGCTGTCCATGGGCGGTTCAGGACGGCTCAGCGGGTACTGCCAAGATGCATTGCTATGCAACCCGAGGTCGTAGCAGCACTCATCGGCGCCCCAACCGTTCTAGTCACCGCCGCTGCTGCATGGGCAGCAGGTCGGGCGGGAGGCCGCGGTGCCCATCACGGGCCGATCGACGCTGTCCGGCGCACAGCCCAACGTGACGCGTACGCCGAGTTCATGAGGGCCGCCCGCCGCGTCAGTCATGCCACGATGACGATGGGGCAAGCAGTTGCCAGGATGAATGCATCCGGCGGTAGTGAGCTGCGGCGCGACGACGGACAGAGCATCTCGCAGGTGGCTCAGGAGGTGCGGCTCGCTGCCGAGTCTATGAACGATGCAGGCGATCTGGTCTTGCTTGAAGGTCCTCCCGGCGTGATCGCTGCCGCCGAACGCCTCATGGCAGCAGGGGCGGTCCTGAGTGTGGAGTCCCTCTCACCAGGCATGCCCCCGGGCCGCAGCAGGGAAGAGGAACGCCAGACGTTCGCCCTGGCTTTCCAGGCGTTCTCTACAGCGACCAAGGAGTTCATCAGCGCGGCACAGAAGCATCTGAACGGCCACGCTCAACCACACACGTGACTGGCTGAGTCCAGTCTCGGTTGACGGCCTGCCACTCCTCACAGATGGCAACACCGACGGGCCCGATCATCTGAGACGGGGGCCAGGTCGCCGGAAACGGGACAGGAGCGGGCCCGAGCGCGGAACCCCCTGCTGCAGGGGAGGTTGGGCCGTGTCACGCTGACGGAGCGTGAGCGTGACACGAGTGTCACGCTCGCCTCTGGAAAGTGTCACGCCGCCCATGAAAAGTGAATGTATGTCCGATTTTAGGGCTCCTCGGGCTCGCCTCCGGGGTAGTTCGGCGGCCCGAGCGTGACACCCCGGAGGCCACGCGCGCACCCTCACGCCCAGCACGGAACGTAACTGCCCTGCCGGTGGGGCGTTCCCGTCGCGCGGTGCGGCCGGAGCCCCCGCCCCGATGCCCGTCCTCCGTCCACGGACCCGCAGCCGCAGAGTGCTGACCCATGACCACACACACCCTCACCGCCCGGTTCATCACCCGACTCAGGACCAGGAGGGCCCGCTGCATCTGGCACTGGCACAGCCTCACCCCCGAGCAGCAGCACCAGCTGCTCGCCCACTACCCCCACAACCCCCGGGCCCAGGCCCGCCTCCTCCTGGACCGCCTGCACCACATGGACCGCATGGTGACCTCCACCGGCGACCTCCGCCTCCTCGTCGCCGAGCTCTGCCTGCACCCGTGGGCGGTTCGCTGGCTCGCCCGCGGCTGGGTACTCCCGATCGGCTGGGACCGCCGTACCCGGCTGCGGGCGCACACCCTGCGCCTGGTGTGCCAGGGCTGCAGGGACACCCGCGAACTCTGGCTGGCACGGCAGGAGGCGTGGGCCGAGGCGGCCCACGCACGGCAGGTGCGCCGTGAAGCCCGCCGGGCAGCAAAGGGCTAACACCCAAAAATCCCCACACTCCACTATAAACAGAGCAACAAGGTAGAATCTCAACTAGCCGGTAAAACAAGGAAGTTCAGAGAAAAGAGGTGCAAGCATGCCGGAGAAGAACATCGACTTCGGGAAGTTCGGCGCCCGGGGCATCAAGGGCACCGACGCCGTCGTCCGCCAGCTCGACCGGCTGGCCGGCGGCATCGCCACCCCCGTCACCGCGAAACGCGGCCTGATGGCACGCCTGCACTACCTCACCAGGACCGACCACAGCCGCGCCGCGGCCCGGGACGCCGGCCTCACCGTCACCGACCGCACCTTCAGGGCCTGGCTCGACGGCGGGCGCCAGCCCTCGCGGGCCAACCTCGACCGCATCGACGCCGCCTACCGCCAAGTGCGCCGCCACAACGTCGCCCGGCACCTCCTCACCCGGCTGAACGCCGCCGGCGGCACCCGGGTGGAAATCCACCCCCTCAACCAGCCCCAGGTCGCCCGACCGCTCCAGCGGGTTGTCGAGTACCGCACGATGAACATCCGCCGCTGGGACCGCATCGTTAAGGCCTGGGCCACCGGCGACCACCAGGGCCTCGACGACGCCTGGACCCTCGACGTCCTCCCGGACCTCGGCTCGCAGTGGGGCCAGTACGAGTACGTCACCAACATCGGATTCGCCGCGTAGACCCCCTGAGCACCCATCAGCCCTCCCGGGCCTCCCCAGGTCTGGGACGGCTCGCGTTCACGCCCCAGAAAGCCGGGAGCCCTAACCGGGCCCGTCGTCGTGTACGGATGTCAGGAGGCCGTACGGATGCCCTGGAAGCCGGGCCCGAGGTTGCGGCGCTTCGGCGGCCTGTGCGCGGCGGGCACCGACGGTGCGGTGGCGCCCGGCTCCGGCGCCCGGCTCTCGGCGGCGATGCCCAGGCACCGACGGGCGCCGTTGGTAGCGTCCGCCACGGCGGCAAGTACCTGTGTCAGCTCGGGGTCGGCACGTCCAGGGCCTCGGTGAGGGCGTCGACCGCGTCGAGGCCATTCTCGGCGTTCGTTTCTCTCAATACACGCCCTGCCGCACCGCGTCTCCAAGGTGCTTGACAGGGACGACGAGTTGCGGCAAACTCGGCGCCCGTAACTGAGTGACACACAGTCACAAAGTTGAGCCGCAGGCCTCCCTGCGTGCGTCGCCCTGCCCGGGCAATGCACTGGAGGCACTTCGGTGTGCACAACCATGTTTCACCGGGGCTCTTAATGCCCCATGCCAAAAACCTCATATTGAGAACGGCCCTATCTCCACGAGCAGACGGGGCCGTTTTGCTGTCCGCACGCAGGAGTCCTCCTGCGGCCATGAGGTTTCCGAGCTGAACGTCGCCCCACTCAAGGGTGCCGTCGTGCTGCCCGGGCTCGTCTCACCGTCCACCCTGGCGTCCGGGATCCCGGACGCCCAAAAATAGGAGACCGACATGTCCGTCACGCCCAACTACGTCCTCGTCTTCCCGGCCAACCCGTCCCTCACTCCGATCCCCATGCCCGTCCCGGCCAGCGCCCCTCCCCACCCCCAGCCCGGACACCAGGACCGGGACTGGGCCCTGTGGCCACTGCTGCTCCTGACGCTTGTGCTCCTGCTGGAGGCTGTGAGCGCCGGCCTGGTGTATCTGCTGTGGAAGCACCCAGCCCTCACCGACCCCGTCGCGGCCGCCGGCACCGTCGCGGGAGCCATCGTCGCAGCCGTGGCCATCATCAACCGCCGATAAGGCCCCGGTTCAGAGGCACACTGGCCGCAGAGCACTGCTCACTCGCCGCCGATGCGTTCTCCAAGCGGACCCGCTCGGAGAACGCATCGGCGTAGATCAGCTCGGTTCGCCGACGCCCCGGGAAGACTGGCCTCGGCGTGCCGCTCAACTCCGGGTGCGGCCCACCCCCACAACGCCACCGCCGTCCTGATGCTCCAGGACCTTCTCTCCGTAGCCGGTGGTGCCGATGCCGTCCCAGAAGCGGCGACTGTAGACGCCCACCCAGAACTGCGCCACGGCCGGGCCGGATCCGTTTGCGACGGATCCGGCCCGGCCGTCAGTGAACGCCGCCGACGTCGAGCTGCACGCGGAGATCCGCAGGATGCTGCACGGCCTGGGTGATGAGGAACAACGGCGTCCGATCGTGCGCCTGCACCTCCTGGTCTCAGGAAGACGACGACATCAGGAAGCCGACCACCACGAGCCCGAGGGTGGCCACACCCAGAAAGGCTGTGCCGCCAGAACCCAACCCGGCCAGCACGGTCGCGCCTCGCGAAACGACCACGATTCCGGACACCAAAGCAGCAATCAGTGCCACACACAGCACAACAACAATCGAGAGGACCTTGACGGTCATGAGACCTCTCCCTTTTCAGGCACATGGAGGGGAGGTCAGTTCCGATGCCAGCAGGCAGCCGAGAGCCCGACCACCCCTGTTGACGAGAACAGACGTGATCACGCGCGCACGGCCGAATCGCGCACACAGATGGCGGCTGCCTGCTCTCGTCGCCCCGTCACGGACATGTGCGGGCTGCCTCGGAACAGCAGGTCATTCGGATCACTAGTTCGGCGGATCCATCACCAACCCCCTCAACGCCCAAGCTCCGCAATCCATTCCCGCTCGGAGGGCGGAAAGATCTCGGTGTCCGCGACGGCCAGGCGGTGCAGCGGCCGGGGCCGGTCAGGACCGGCCGGAAAGGCGCTGGGTTCCCGCCCTTCTGCGGGATTCGCGGCACAAGATCGTCTCAGTGTGGGGACGCTGGCTGCCGTGGGGCAACGCGAGGGGGGCCTGATGGGGTACACCGCCGTACACCCGGTGTGGGGTCGGCTGGACGCGTCCATGGACGATCTCGGGTGCGGCCGCGCCTGGACGGACGTCCACCGGGTCAAGGGGCTGCTTCTGGCGTGTCCGGAGTGCGGCGGCCGGGTCTTCGCCCGGGCCTCCAGGCAGGTCATCCGGCACTTCTACCACCAGGTCCGGCCCGTGAACTGCGAGCTGGCGAACGAGTCAGCGGAGCACCACCTCCTGAAATTGGAGCTGGCCATGGCCGCTCGGGCGGCGGGTTGGCGAGCCGAACTGGAGGTGAGCGGCGAGGCCCGGAACTGGCGGGCCGACGTGATGGTCTTCGACGAGCACGACCGCCCCTTCATGGCGCTGGAGGCGCAGCTGTCGCCCATGACGCAGGAAGAGGCGCAGATGCGTACGGACCGCTATGCCCGGGACGGTGTGGCGGTGTGCTGGGTCGCCCTGCAGGACCGGCCGTGGGAACGCGTCGTGCCCTCGCTGAGGGTGCGCTCTCCGCATCAGCGGGGCGAGAGCTGGACGGTGTGGCACGGGATGGCGCGCTACGCCTGGGCGCCGCGCGCGCTGAAGGCGAAGGCGAAGTGGGTGCACATCACCTGCCCGCTCGGCGACGCGGTCAAGTGGATCCTCGACGGGCGGGTGTGTGCCCACACCGGGCTGAACGGCACGGTGTGGTGGACGGCGCCCGCGTACGAGCACCTGGCCGTTGCGCGTGCCCGGATGGAAGCCGATGCCGAAGCCGTCGGGCGGGTAGAGGCTGCCGAGCGCCGTCGTCGGGAAGCCGAGCAGCGGGCCGCGGCCGCCGAGCGGCGGGAGCTGGAGCGGCAGGCGGAACTGCAGGAGCGACGGGCGGAGCTGCAGCGGCTGGCAGGCTTCTTCCAGCACGCGGGGCTTGACGCCGGGGTGTGGGAGTCCTTCGCCCAGATGGTCCGTTCCGCCTCGGGCAAAGCGATCCTGTACGGCGATCAGAGCCCTTCTCGTGGCAACGGGCTGCTCGTCTACGCCCGGCCGCAGTGGACGAGCGACACGTTCAAGCTGGCCGGGGTGGTCTGTCCTGATCCCGGAGCACTCGTCGAGTGGCCGGCGGAACTGACGATCCTGGTCCCGGACCAGACGTGGCTCTCGCGCATCCAGGCCGCCGCCCGAACCCCGCTGAAGGTCGCGGTGCTGAACCCGGCCACCGGACGCACCACCTTCACACGCGTCGGCCCGACACCAGATGTTGCCCCTGCTGGACCTAGCGGACCTGATGGGATGTGACATGCGACGGCGCTCAGCCCGTACCGCTACAGGGTGAGCGCCGTGCACATTCGGGTGTTCTGCCCCGCCGGTTTCCGGTACACCGAGGACCGGAAACCGGCATGAGTGCACCCGCACAAGGTGGGACTCGCGCCGGACTGGAACGCCCCGATCAGCATGGACGTCCGCCTCGTCGCCACTGATTGAAATGACAAGGTGGGCCGCCCACGAGATTCTCCGGGGCGGCCCACCCGGCTACCCGCGGGAGCGCGCTCCCGCCTGGGCTTCCCCGACTACGGTCACCGCTCCTCCAATGGTGGCGACGGCGGTCGCGGCCTCGGCGTTGTGCGTCAGGGGGCGGGGGTGTAGGTGACGGGGGTTCCGCCGCAGCTGGCCGCGATGTCCAGGAGCCGGTCCTTCTCGAGCTCGTCCACGGCCAGGTCC
>NZ_JBSFFY010000092.1:0-18753 GCF_053596315.1 Streptomyces sp. NPDC001732 | reverse complement strand
CCGGGCCTGACGGGCCCCGAGCCCGGCGACCCAGGCGTAGTAGTGGAGCGGGCCCTCCTCATCACCCGGCACAGCAGAACGACCGTGAAGTTCGCCTTCTCCGCATGGATGAACCGGCATATCCCGCTCACCGATCGCTCTCCTTCGCGAAGAAGGCTGTGGCGGAGTCAACCGGTTGATACAACAGCTGCCGCGAGCCTATCGGCGGGAGTTTCGAACCCGAGGGTCTGCCGGGGCGAGGGCAAGACCGATGCCCGCGACGCCTACGTCATCGCCGACCAGGCCAGAATGCGCCGCGATCTGCGACCCCTCCGCCCCGGCGACGAAGCCGCCATTGAGCTCAAGCTGCTGACCGGACGCCGGGCCGACCTGGTCGAGGACCGCACCCGCGCGGTGAACCGCCTGCGGGGCACCCTGCTGAGCGTGTTCCCCGCCCTGGAGCGGGCTCTGGAGGTCACCAACACCGGTCCGCTCAGACTCCTGACGGACTACCAGACGCCGGCCGCGATCCGCCGGGCCGGCATCGCGCGGCTGACGAAGTGGCTGGCCAACCGCAAGGTCCGCAACGCCGGATCCCTGGCCGAGGCCGCGGTCGAGGCGGCCGAACGCCAGCACACCGCCGTCCCCGGGGAGAAGACCATCGCGAAGCTGGCCCCCACCCTGGCCGAGGAGGTAACGGCCCTCAACGAGCAGGTTTCCGAGATGGACAAGCTCATCGAGGGCCGGTTTCGCGAGCACGAACTCGCCGACATCGTCCTGAGCATCCCCGGCATCGGCACCGTGCTCGGTGCGGAGTTCCTCGCCGCAGTCGGCGGCAGCCTGGACGAGTTCGACTCCCCGGACGCCCTGGCGGCCTTCGCCGGCGTCGCACCGGCACCCCGCGATTCCGGCAAGGTCAGCGGCAACCTGCACCGACCAGTCACCTACCACCGACGGCTCCAGCGCGTCTTCTACACCTCCGCGCTGGTCAGCGTCCGCTGCGACCGAACTCGCGGAAGTTCTACGACCGCAAACGCGCGGAGGGCAAGAAGCACGTCCAGGCCGTGCTCGCTCTCGCCCGCCGACGCGTCAACGTTCTGTGGACTCTGATCCGTGACCGACGGTGCTGTCAGGTCGCACCTCCAGTGACTACGGCTGCTTGACAACAGCATCAGGAAGCGTGGCGGGTCTTGCGGCGGCGTACCGCGACGGCGGTGCCGCCACCGGCGACGATCAGTGCGGCGGCCACGCCGGCAATCGCTGCGGTGTTGTCGTTCGTGCCGGTCTCGGCGAGGTTGGCGCCCTTGGCCGCAGTCGACGAAGCGCTGTTGGTCTCGGCGAGGTTGGCGCCCTTGGCCGCAGTCGACGGAGCGCTGTTGGTCTTCATGGTCCTGTTGATCCAGCCCGCGTAGGCGGGGGCGCTGGTGTAGAGGCCGGGGCCCTGCGAGCACGGCACGTTCGGGGCGCCGGGCCCGGAGGTGACGCCGATCAGTTCCCAGCGGCCGTCCCGGCCCTTTTGGACCTGCGGTCCGCCGGAGTCCCCGGAGCACGCCATGGCCTTGGGCACGGTGGTGATCGTGCACAGCCGGGTCCGGTCCGCGTAGCCGGGCGCGCACTCGGATTCGGCACCCCTGCGGGTGTTCAGTTCCTGCAGCCGGTCCGGGAACTTGAACTCGGTGTCGACGGTGGTGCCGAAGCCCAGGAGCCGGGTCGGCGTGCCGGGCTTCCCGGGCTGCTCGGCGATCTTGATGGGTTGCTGGGCGACCGGGCGGTCCAGGCGTATCAGCGCGATGTCGTTCTTGTTGGCGGCCTTGTTGTCGCCGTTCACGTAGCCGGGGTGGACGAAGGTCCGGTCGATCTTCCGGACGGTGCCGCCGGACTTGCGGTGGTCGCTGCCGACCCGCACGATGCCGTCCAGCTTGATGTTGATGCCCTCGACCTTCAGGCAGTGGGCCGCCGTCAGCACCCACTGCTGATCGATCAGCGACGCCCCGCAGTTCCCGTCGATCAGACCCTGCTCCGGGGCCGACTCAGGGATGGTCGCCATGAACGGGTAGTTCTCGGTGGAGTCCGACCCGTTGACGATGGCACTGGCGCTGCCGGCCATGACAGTGACGCAGGCCGCAGCCGCGAGAGCGCCGACGGCAGCGGTGCGGACGGTACGACGGCGCGGCGACTTGAAACTGAACACAGAGGGTTCCCTTTTGCTTGGTGGATCCGTATGCATTCAGCCTCGCTGTCCGAAGCCTGCCGCACCATCCGGGTAACGGGTCGGTCGAGAGTATGGCCAGCCCCCCCTCTGTACTGCGGAAACCTCGGGGCCCGAAGTGTGGCTGCCCGGCGAAGGACTCCGCAGAGCGTCGGAGACCCCCCGGAGGGAGTCACCGGCCGGGAGCCAAGACGCAGACATAGGCCCTACTCGCGCTCGTGCACGCCGCACTGAAAACCGGCTAGGACGCGGAACGTTCGGAGCGGCGAACGCCCCGCCGACGGCTGGGACAGACCCACCCCAGCGATCGGCAAGAACCACGTCGCCTGCGGCATGTTTCATGCCGAGCAGCTGGCCCAGCACTTCCCACTACGCGCCCAGGCGTTTTGTGCGGCCCACCACGGCCGGGGTCAGCTGGTCGATGCGGCGCTGGAGGTGCGGCAGGCACTTGAATGGTTCCTCGGCCTTCTGGGTCGAGGTACGCAGTGCGCATTGAAGGTCGCGGATCTCCGCGCATGCGGCGTCCGGTTCGCGCAGGCGGGCGTGGTCGAAGTCGGAGATGCTGGGGGGTGGGGCTTCGTGGCGTTCAGTGTGGCTGCCTGTCGGCGCTTGGTGCCGCAGTACTCGCCCGGACGCCCGGTGTGCTGCGGCTCGCGCCTGCCGGTTGGTGAGGACAGCCCGGTCCGCATCGTGGCGTTGGCGGTCGACGACCCCACCGTGGCCTCCGCCGACGGAGCACAGGCGACGCTTCGTCTGCTCGACCACGTGCGGCTCCGGTGCGAGGCCCGCTACGGGCGGCACGCCTGCGTTGTTGTCGACAACGTGGTGCACGCGCTGCTCCCCGATGCCAGCGCCGGTGGCGGACCGCAGCGCCAGCTCGTCGAGACATCACCCGCCAGGCCACCCATGCCTTGCGCATGTCCGTACGGGCCGGACTGGGCAGTGCGGTCAGGGGCCTGGCGTACGTTCCCGCTCACGCGACGATGCCGATCATGTCCTGACGGTCTTGGACGAGAACCGTAGCGTGGCCACCATCGAGGACGTACGACCTCGGGTGACCCTGCTACGGCTCGCCGAGATCCTGTCCCGCCGAGCCGATCTGGCGACCGGACGATGGCAGGCCCTTCTCGCCTACGACGAGCAGCACGGTACCGACTACGCCAAGACCCTCGTCTGCTACTTCGAGACGGGCCTCGACATGGCAGGCGCAGCGAGACTGCTCGCTGCGCATTCCAACACATGCCGGTATCGGCTCAAGCAGGCCCAGCGTCACCTCTCCATCGACCTTACCGATCCCGACGAGATGCTCGTCCTCTGGCTGCACCTATGAACGCTGGCCCGACTGTGGGTAGGCGGCTGAGCGTCCCGGACGGATGTCGACTGTGAGGATCAACCGATGAGCCAGTCCCGAAGGGAGCGGTGGACTTCACGCAGTTGGGAGACCTCAACGTACTCACCAGGCGTATGGGCCAAAGACGGGTCGCCTGGACCGAAGTTCAGGGCAGGCACGCCTGCCGCAGCGAAGCGGGCGACATCGGTCCAGCCAAGTTTCGCCTGCGGCTCGGTGCCAAGCCGCGCGAGCAGCGACGCGGCGGCGGGCCGGTCGAGCCCCGGCAGGGCGCCCGGCAACACCTCGGTCACCTCAACCTCGTACTCGGAAAAGAGCCCACGCACGTACGCCTCTGCCTCCGCAGTGGTACGGCTGGGCGCGTAGCGCAGATTGACCGTGACCACGCACACGTCAGGGACCACGTTGCCGGCGACCCCTGACCGCACCGCCACGGCGCTCAGCCCCTCCCGGTACACCAGCCCATCGATGACCACCTCCTCAGCGATGTGCTCCGCCAGTCTGCGCAACACATCACCCGCGAGGTGCGCCGCGTTGACGCCCATCCACGAACGGGCCGTGTGCGCCCGCCTTCCCCGTACGACTATGTCCGCCGTGAGGAAGCCCTGACAGCCGCCCTCCACCGTGCCATTGGAGGGCTCCATGAGGATTGCCAGATCGGCGTCGAGGAGGTCTGGGCGCTCGGCGGCGATCCTGCCCAGCCCGTTGCGGTCGCCAGATGTCTCCTCACACTCGTAAAAGACGTAGGTGACGTCCCGGACCGGTGTTGCGATGGTCGCCGCGGTGTGCAGGGCCACAGCGACCCCGCCCTTCATGTCGCATGCACCAAGCCCGTGCAGCAACCCGTCCGCGAGACGAGAAGGCAGATTGTCGCATGGCGGGACAGTGTCCAGGTGCCCGGCGATCACCACGCGCTCGGCTCGTCCCAGCTCGGTGCGGGCGACCACGGAGTTGCCGATCCGATTGACCCTCAGATGGGACAGAGTCCTCAAAGCGCGCTCCACCCCGTTGGCGAGTGCCGCCTCCCCACCGCTCTCGGACGGTATGTCGACCAACGTGCGTGTCAACTTGACGATATCCGAGCCGAGATCGAGTTCAGTCTGGATGTCGCTGGGGACAGACATGGCAGTGCTCCATCAGATAGGGGACAAGGTGTAGCTACTCCGGCGCACGGCATAGGAGCGGGTCGGGGTGGCGTGCGGCTTTGGCCAGGGCGTGGACGACCCGGTCGGGGAAGGCCGAGCCGCCCATGCTGAAGACGGGCTGCGTGGTCTCGAAGAGCGCGGTGAGGCTGCGGAACACCGTGATCGCCCGATGGCAGTGCTCGTCGACGGCCGCAAGGGTGGTGGTATCCCTCCGGTTGGGCCGGACGCCTTCGTAGCCGGCGACGCCGGCAAGGAGGAGTCCGGGCGCTGCCCGGACGGCCTTGGCCAGGTCAGCCGCCTCGACCGGTCCCTTCACGCCTGTGCGGCCTGCGTCCGTTCCGATGTCGATCAGGACGCGCAGGGGGGTGCGTGCGCCGGTCGTGAGCGGCTGGGCGAGGCCGATACCGGCCAAGGAGTCGACGAAGCAGTACAGCTCCAGTTCTGATTCCTCGTCGAGCCACCGGCGCAGCAGGGAGAGGTCGTGGCGGTGGACCACCTCGTTCGCAATGATCACACGCCGCACTCCCCACCCAAGGGCGATCCTGGCCTGCGTCACGGTGGCGACCGTGACGCCCCATGCCCCCGCGGCCAGCTGCCGTTCGACGATGGAGCGCGTCATGGTGGTCTTGATGTGCGGGGTCAGCTCGACGTGGTGATCGCGGCACCAGGCCGCCATGAGCCGGACGTTGTGCTCCAGCGCCTGCTGGTCGAGGCGGAGCTCCGGCAGCTGCCCGGTTGGGTGTCCGCCTCGTGGCATCTCGTGGTCCATTGGCTCCTCCGAGCGCGGCGCGTTGCCGCAGGACGATGGGGGACGTGTATATGCGACGGAGCGTAGATTATTTATGACGAGTTGCAAATACTATGTTGGATGGTGCGTTGTGTTTAGTGGAGGAGGGCCCTGTGCCGAACGATGAGCGCGCGCCCGACGCATCCGAGTCCTCAGCCGGCGAGGGGGTCGGTAAGTTCCTGCGGCGCGAGCGGCTGGAGCGAGGCTTCACCCTGGAGAAACTGGCGGAGAAGACGGGTCTCTCCCGCAGCTACCTCAGCAATGTGGAGCGGGACGTGAACAGCCCGACGATCAACACGTTGCGTACGATCGTCGACGCCCTCGGTACGACACTCAGCCGACTGTTCCATACGATCGACCGGGAGCGCCGTGTGCTCACCCGCCCCGAAGAGCGCGTCGAACTCACCCGGGCGGGAGTAGAAGGGGTGACGTACACCCTCCTCAATCCCAAACACGGCGGCAAGCTCGAAATGATGATGCTGGAGGTTGCCCCGGGAGCCTCCTCCGGCACCAATCCGCACACCCACGGGGGAGAAGAAGTCGGCCTGCTGCTGAGCGGGGAGCTGGACTACTGGGTCGACGGAATCCACCACCGCCTCCAGCCCGGCGACTGCGTCAGCTTCGATTCCTCCCTGCCGCACCGCTACAGCAACCCGGGCAACGTACCCGCAGTCTGCGTCTGGTCGGAGACGCTGCCGGGCTTCTGAGCAGCACAGCAGAGACAAAGGATGCGCGGACCCGCACACACCAGGACGCGTGGGGGACCCGACCGAGCACGCCGACCGGGTCCCCCATGCGTCCTGGCAGCGTTGGTAGAGCTGCCCACAAAGCCCGGACAAGCGACTTCTTCGACTCCAGCCGCGGGACGGGGAACTCAGGATCGCCCGGCGGCGGACGCACGTCGACGACTTCCAGGTCCAGGAGCGTGCTCAACAAAGGAATGCTCCTGACGGCAGGAGGCGCATGGACATGTCCTTTCGGCCAATGTTGGGCGAGCGGACTTTGCCGGTTAGGACAATCCTTCTGAGCAGTCGGGCTGAGAGTCTGTGCCGCATGGACATCTCAACAAAATTGTCCGAGCTCGTGGGCTTGGCGGTGCGACCGGGAGACCCGGGACTGGCCGTCGGGATCTACACCGACGGGAAGCTGATCCACCAGGCATCGGCGGGGCTGGCGAGCGTGGAGTTCGAGGCGCCGATCGACACCCGGACACGGTTCGACATCGCTTCCATGAGCAAGCAGTTCACTGCCACGGCGGCGTTGCTGCTGTGCCGGGAGGGACGACTATCGCTGGACGACGACATCCGGACCCACCTGCCCGAACTGAGGTTGGCGGTACCGGTGACCGTCGGACAATGCCTGCGGCACACAGGCGGTCTGCGGGAGTGGTTGGCCCTGACAACGATCGCCGGCCGCCCGCTGACCAGGATCACCCAGGATCAGACGCTGGCCTTCGTGGCAGGGCTGACTGAGGTCAACTTCGAACCTGGGACCGAGTTCTCCTACTCCAACACTGGTTACGTCCTGGTCGCCTCGCTCGTGCACCGGCTCACCGGCCAAACGCTGGGGGAGTTCACCAAGGACCGGATGTTCACGCCGCTGGGCATGACCGAGACCATGTTCCGCGAGAACAGCCAGGAGCCGTTGCCGCGATTCGCTTACGGGTACGACGTCACCAGCGATGCCGTCCGGCGCGCCGACACCGAGGAGTCCGCGGTCGGTGATGGCGGCCTGGCCACCAGCGTCGGCGACCTGGGGCCGTGGTTCGGATTCCTGCAGGACGGCCGGGTTCTGGGCGTCGACATCCGCGACGGGCTGTTGCAGCGGGTCGACTCCGAAGACGGGGAGGAGCGGCCGTACGCGCTGGGTCTCTACCACACGACGATCGCGGGCCACCCGGCGTTCGGCCACGCCGGCGGCGTCCCCGGGTACCGGTCTCAGCTGTTGTTCATGCCAGGCTTGGACCTCGGTGTGGCGTTGCTGAGCAACAACTCGTCGATCAACCCGTCGAAGCTGGCCACCCAGGTGCTCCGGCTGGCCGCCGGGCTGCCCGAGGACGATCCCATCGAACTGGTGGCGGCCCCGGTGGCCGGCGAGCCCGCTGCCCAGCTGACGGGGCACTGGCTGGATCCGCAATCCGACCTCACCATCCGGATCGACGCCGTGGGCAACGGTCGGATCAAGATCCGTGGTGGGTCGCCTGCCGGCGAGTTCGCGCCGGCCGTCGACGGCAGCTGGCAGGGCCTGGAGGACAGCGCCGGCTTCTGGGTGCAGGTGTCGTCCGGCACCCTCCGGATCGGGTCGGTGTATCGACCGGGCCGCGCCACGGAGTACTGGCGTTGTCCACCCTCGGCTGCCGGCCCCACGCTGCCACCGGCCGTCTACCGCAGTCCCGAGCTGGGCATCCTGGCGACAGTCACCACGGACGGCAAGCTCGAGCTCGGTCTGGAGTTCGTCGAGACGATCGAACCGGCACCGGACGGTGCGTTCAGCGCAGGCGGCCTGATCAGCCTGCGTCCCAGCGGTGAAGACCTCTTGATCAGCACCCACGGCGTCCGCCGGATGCGCTTCGTCAGGCAGCCTGATGACACCGCCCCCATGGGTCTTCCCCCCGGCCTCAACGTCGCCACCTGACAGCCCCCACCAACTGCTCACTCTGCGCCGACCGCCCCAACGTGTCCCTCACCGGCGTCCACTTCACCCGATCCATCCCACGACGAGGACTCCCCATGACTCCAACGTTGCCAAGCCGCCGGACGGCCTGCGGGCTGCTCGGCGGTGCCCTGACCGGAAGCCTGCTGCTGACCGGATGCGCCACGACGGCCGGCAGCGGGGCAGGCGACCCGGACACGCTCACGATGGCAACCACGAGCCCGCCGAACGTGCTGGACGTCGCCCATGGCTTCACCGGCCCCGGCACCCTGGTGCAGTTCGCGATCCTGGAGTCGCCGGTGACGAGGGACGACAACGGCAAGGTCGTCCCGCAGTTGGCGGAGTCGTGGACCGAGCCGAACCCGGTCACGTACGTGTTCAAGCTGCGCAAGGGCGTGGTGTTCTCCGACGGCTCTCCGATGACCGCCGAGGATGTCGCGTTCTCACTGTTGCGGCACACCGACCCGAAGGTGGCGTCCGAGGCGGCGAGCATGGTGCCCGCAGTCAAGTCGGTGCGGGCCACCGGCCCGGACGAGGTCACCGTCGTGCTGAAGTCCCCGACCCAGACGTTCCTGCCGAACGTAGCTGTGATGTGGCAAGTGGTGCCCAAGAAGCTCGCTGAGAGGCACCCGCAGGACCTGGGGACGCCGGCCGTCGGGACCCTGGGCACCGGGCCGTACAAGGTCACCAAGTTCTCCAGCACCGAGGGCGTCACCCTCAAACGCAACGAAAAGTACTGGGGCCCCAAGCCGGCCATCGGCACGGTGAAGGTGACCACCATCACCGACCCGGAGACGCTGCGGCTGGCCATCTCCTCCGGGGAGGTGGACGGGACCATCCAGGTTCCGCCGCGTGATACCCGCAAGTGGGATCCTCTGGAGAACGTCAAGACCCGGTTCTACGCCGGCAATTCGATCGCCTACCTCGCCCTCAACGTCAAGTATGCGCAGCTGTCGGACGTACACGTCCGCAGGGCCATCGCGCACGCGGTGAACCGGGAGGCGATGCAGCGGCTGGTGGTCGGCGACAAGGCAACACCCGCGACCACGATCCTGACCCACCCGATGCTCAAAGCGCTCTACGGGGACGGCTTCCAGAGCACGCTCGACCGGTTGCCCCAGTATCCGTACGCCCTGGCCGCCGCCAGGGCGGAGCTGGCGAAATCCAAGTACCCCAACGGCTTCGAGCTGCCCGCCAACTACAGCAGCGGTAACAACACGGCCGACGCGATGCAGGCGCTGGCGGCAGACCTGGCCAAGATCGGCATCAAGCTCAAGCTCAACCCGTTGCCCGACGATTCCTACCGCGCCAAACGGATTCGACACGATGGACTCACCCTGGGACTGAGCGACCTGGCCTACGCCACCCCGGATCCGGGCGAGCTGCTACCGGACCTGGTGTCCAGCGTCGGGGCGAAGCCCTACGGCTTCAACTTCGCCCAGTTCTGGACCCCCCAGCTGGACGCCAAGGTGAACAAGGTGCTCGGCCTCAAGAACGGCGAGGAGCGCAAACAGGCAGTCACCGAGATCCTCACCGAGACCGCCGAGCAGGCGCCGTACATCCCGCTGTACAGCGTGGACTCCGGTATCGCGCTGAACAAGCGGTTCACCGAGAACGTCGGGGTGTGGACGCTGAACATCTTCACCAAGATCAAGCCCGTGGGGGCCTAGATGAACACCGCCAAGTTGGTTGCCCGACGGTTGGCGTCCGCCGTGGTCTTGCTCGGGGTGATGTCGGTGCTCACCTACGGGTTGCTGTCCCTCACCCCGGACGGACCCGTGCAAGCGCTGCTGGGTGATCGCCCGTCGACCCCGCAGACCATAGCCGCGATCCGCGCGCAGTACCTGCTGGACGAGCCGTTCCCGGTGCAGTATTGGCACTGGCTGAGTGGTGTGCTGTCGGGTGACTTCGGATCCTCCGTATTCGCCAGGCAGCCGGTGCTGTCGGTGCTCGGCGAGCGCCTCCCGGTGACCGCCACGCTGGCCGGCTACGCCATGGTCCTGACCCTGCTGCTCGGAATTCCGGCGGGCATGGCGGCCGGGCTGCGCCGCGGCAAGCTGCTCGACCAGGGCGTCACGCTGGTCGCGCTGGTCGCGCTGTCCTTCCCGCCGTTCGCGCTGGGCCTGTTGCTGCTGTACGGCTTCGCCGTCGCGCTGGGCTGGTTCCCGACGTACGGGGGCGGGGATCTGAGCCACTACATCTTGCCGGCGATCGCGTTGTCGCTCGGTCAAGCGGCTGTACTGGTCCGGCAGACCCGCGCCGCCACCCTTGATGTCGGTGCTCAGGACTACATCACGTTCGCCCGAGCCCGGGGCCTGAGCCGGATGCGGACCTGGGGAAGCTACTCCCTGCGCAACGCCGCTCTGCCCGTGCTCACCGTCGCGGGACTGCTGGCCGCAGCGAACCTGACCGGAGCGGTGTTCGTGGAACAGACCTTCAGCTTGCCCGGACTGGGATCGCTCCTGGTGCAGGCGGTAAACCAGAAGGACATCCCCTTGATCCAGGCATTGGTACTGCTCGGTGGCGCAGTGGTCATCGGCGTCAACCTATTGGTGGACTTGATATACCTGGTGGTCGACCCCCGGGTCCGGCACGGAGCCGCCGCATGAGCGCGGCGGCGACGACGCCCCTGTCGGGCGTCCGAGAAGGTGGCCGGCGGCCCAGGCTCGCCGGCGGCCGCATCCTGACGGTGACAGCGGTGCTGGCGCTCGCGATCACCGTGCTGGCCGCGATCCTTGGAAACTGGCTGGCTCCGCACGACCCGGCGCTGCAGAACGTCGAGCTGGGCCCCAGTGGCCCGAGCGCGACCCACCTGCTCGGTACCGACGATTTGGGCCGTGATGTGGTGTCCCGGCTGTTGGCAGGCGCCCGCAACGCGTTGGTCGCCCCGGCGTTGATCGCCCTCGGGACCACCCTGCTGGGTACCACCCTCGGCCTGCTCGCGGGCTACCACCGGGGCCGGCTGGACGCGGTCCTGATGCGAATCAGTGACCTGCTGTACGCGCTGCCCGGGCTGCTCATCCTGATCGTCCTGGTGGGCATCGTCGGCGGCGGAACCACGGTCGCCGTGCTCGCCCTCATCGTCCTGGGCGCCCCGGTCGACATCCGGATAATCCGCAGCCTGGCACTGGGCCAGCGGGAGTTGGCGTACGTCGATGCCGCCCGCACTCTGGGCCTGTCGGACCGGCGGATCGTCTTCCGGCACCTGCTGCCCAATCTGGCGCCGACTGTGACAGCCAATCTGCTGCTCAGCTTCGTCAGTGCGTTGGTGGCGCTGACCGGGCTGTCGTTCCTGGGAATCGGACTGCCGGCGGGCACGCCCGACTGGGGCCTGATGATCCAGGAGAACCGCACCCTGCTGGACCTCAATCCATGGGCGGCCGTGACACCGGCGTTGCTGATCATGATCACCGCCATCGCGGCCACCCTGCTCGGCGACAGCATCTTCGAACGGCTCAGCGCCGGGAAAGGCGTCCCGGAATGAGCGAGCTGCTACAGGTAGACGGGCTCACGATCACCCTCGGGGACCGGCGGATCGTCGACGACATCGACCTGACCGTCGCACCCGGCGAAACCGTCGGACTGGTCGGCGAATCGGGCAGTGGCAAGTCCCTGACCGCCCGCGCGATAGCCGGACTGCTGCCCCCACCACTGCTGGCCCACGGCTCGGTGCAGCTGTCCGGGACCGAACTCATCGGGGCGCGGGAGAAGGTGCTGCGCAAGGTGCGGGGCCGACGCGTCGGCCTGCTCATGCAGGACCCGTTCGCCCAGCTGAACCCGCTGCTGACCGCAGGTGCACACATCGCCGAGTCGCTTCCTCGTGGTGCCGGCCGCGATCGCGCCGAGATCACCCGTCGACTCGCGGAGGTCGGCATCAACAATCCGCAAGTGGCCCAGCTGTACCCATTCCAGCTGTCCGGCGGGATGCGGCAACGGGTAGCGATAGCGGCAGCGCTGGCCGGGGATCCCGAGCTGCTGATCGCCGACGAGCCCACCACAGCCCTCGACGCCACCATTCAGCACGAGATCATGCAGCTGCTCGCCAGGATTCAGGCGGCCCGGGGGATGGCCGTGCTGCTGATCACGCATGACCTGCGAGTCGCGTTCGCGCTGTGCGACCGGGTCCAGGTGATGTACGCCGGTCGGGTGCTGGAGGCGGGCCACAGCCACACCGTCGCCGCCGCCCCGAGCCACCCTTACACCGCCGGGTTGATCGGCGCGCTTCCAGCGGTGGAACGCACCTCCATGCAGCTGGTAGCCATTCCCGGCTCGGTGCCGCGCGCGGCCGACGTCACGGACCGGTGCGCGTTCGCCGACCGGTGCCAACAGCAACAAGACGATTGCCTCACCGGTCGTCCACCGCTGCGAGAGGTTGCCGTCGCCCACCACACGGCTTGCCGGTACGACGTGCAGCCGCCCGCGGCCCTGCCCATCGACGAGCCGATCGCGGTCAAGCCTCCGAAGTCGTCAGACGGCCCACTCCTACTGGTCGAGGGATTGCGTAAGAGCTACGGCAAGGTGAAGTCACTGGACGGTGCTGACCTCCAGATCGCCCCGGGTGAACGGCTGGGGCTGGTCGGCGAGTCCGGCTCCGGCAAGACGACCCTGGCCCGGTGCCTGCTCGGCCTGGTCGAAGCGAGTAACGGGCGGATCCTGCTGGACGGCACGGACACGACCCGGCTGCGACGACTGTCCACGAGCCAACGGCGAACTGCGCGGACCCTGGTGCAGTGTGTGTTCCAGGATCCGTCCACCTCGCTCAACCCGGCGATGACGGTTGGCGCCACCCTGGCAGAGGCGGCCGGTCAGGCACGGCCGGAGGACCGTCTCCCCGTCGGCGAGCTGCTCGAGCTGGTCGGCCTGCCACCGGCGTACTCCGGGTTGCGGCCGCACCGGCTGTCGGGCGGCCAGAAGCAGCGGGTCGCGATCGCGCGGGCGCTCGCCGTGCGTCCCGCGCTCTTGATCTGTGACGAGCCGACCGCCTCGCTGGACGTGTCGGTCCAGGCCCACATCCTCGAACTGCTGCGCCGCATCAATACCGAGCTGGGCACCGCCCTGCTGTTCATCACGCACGACCTGGCCGTGGTCCGGCAGATCACCGACCGCGTCATAGTGCTACTGCACGGCCAGGTGGTCGAGGTGGGTGACACCGAGCAGGTGCTCGATGCCCCCACCCACGAATACACCCGCCGCCTGGTGGCCTCAGTGCCACCGGCGCCGACCGGAAAGGCAGCCCATGCATGACCTGATCATCTCCGGCGGTGAGGTCCACGACGGATTCGCCTCCACGCCAGTCACCGCCGACGTCGCCATCACCGCCGGCCGCATCATTGCCGTGGGCAAGGATCTCGGGGCAGCCAGACGGACCATCGATGCGGCCGGCCTGGTGACAGCCCCCGGGTTCGTCGATCCGCACAGCCACTCCGACAGCGTTCCGTTCCTGCCCGACGCGCAGCCCTTCAAGCTGCTGCAGGGCGTCACCACGGAGGTCGTCGGCAACTGCGGCTTCTCGATGGGACCGACAGATCCCGAGACCGCCGGGCTGAGCCCGATCCAGCTGGGCGAGCAGACGTTCACGACCTTCGCGGACTACCTCGATGCCGCGGAGGCCGCCGGGCTGAGCAACCACTTCGCCCCGCTGGTCGGCCACAACACGCTGCGGCTGGCGGTAGCCGGCATGGAGAAGCAGTTGCCGCCGGGGGGCCTGGACCGGCTGTGCGCGCTCACCGACGAGGCCTTCGCAGCCGGGGCTCGCGGACTGTCCAGCGGTCTCGAGTACGTGCCCGGCGCGTACGCGGACCTGGCCGAGCTCACCGCCCTGGCCCGGATCGCCCGCCGGTACGACGGGGCATACGCCACCCACATGCGCAGCGAGAGCGAGGGGCTGGCCGATGCACTCGACGAAGCGGTCGCGATCGCCAGAGCAGCCGGGATCAGGCTGCAGGTGTCGCACTGCAAGGCTTCCGGCCGCGCCGTCCACGGCGCGGCCCGGCTGATCCTGGACAAGTTGGCCGAGGCCCGCCGCAGCGGCGTTGACGTACGTGGAGACCAGTACCCGTACCGGGCCTTCTGCACGAGCCTGTCGGCGATGCTGCCTCCAGAGGCCTGCGAGGGCAACGTGGACGCGCTGCGCGCCAGGCTCTCCGATCCGGTGACCCGGGCGGCGATCAGAGCGACGGCCGAAGGGCCGGGGCCGGGGATCGGCGTCGGGTTGTGGCGGGAGCTCCACCCGGAGGACATGCAGATCCTGCGGCACACCGATCCGATGGTGAAGGGGCGCCGACTCGCCGAAGTGCTGGCCGGACGAGATCCATGGGACGTGCTGTGCGAGCTGCTGATCGCCGACCCGCACGCGTTTGTCGTCTGCCACACCATGGACGAAGGTGATGTACTGGCGGTCATGGCCGATCCGTTGGTCGCCATCGGATCGGACAGCGACATCCCGATCGGTCCGAACCATCCCCGGACCTTTGGCACCTTCCCCACCTTCCTCGGCAGCTATGTACGTGACGGCGGTGTGGTGGACCTGCCCGAGGCGATCCGGAAGGTCACCTCCGCCACCGCGAGCCAATTCGGGTTGTCCGACCGTGGCTGGATCGGCCGCGGCTCCGTCGCGGACCTGGTGGTCTTCGATCCTGCGCGGACAGGCCACGCCGGGACCTATGAGAATCCCGAGCTGCGGCCGACCGGCATGGTGCATGTGTTCCTGGCCGGCGAACAGGTGATCGTCGACGGTGAGTTCACCGGTGAGCGACGGGGCCGGATGCTGCGATCGGCGAGGCGATGACCGCCCCGGGCGGGATCACGCTCGGGGTCGTGCTCGACAGCCTGGGAACCGAGGTCGTACGGCCGCTCGCGCTGCCACAAGGCCGGGCGGTCGCCATCGGTGCGCCCACGATCTATGACACCGACGCCCCCACGACAGGGCTGACCGATGCGATCGTACTGGTACCCGGCCGGCTGACCGCCGACGTACTGGAATGGGCTGCCGAGCAACACGCCACGGCGGTGGTCATGCGAGCCGGCCCCACGGACACGGCAGCACTGACACAGGCTGCCGAGCGGACCGGGGTGGCGCTCCTGGAACGCAGTACCGAGATCTCCTGGGGACAGCTCTACACCTTGATCGACGCGCTGCGTGCGATCACGAGCCCGGTATTCGAGCCGAACGGCCATCGATCCGTCGACTTGTTTGCCCTGGCCAACGACATAGCCGTGCGCGCCGGTGGCGCGGTGGCGATCGAGGATCTGTCCATGCGCGTGCTGGCCTACTCCACGGTCCCGGGTCAGCTGGTCGACGACCCGCGTCGCGACGGCATCCTCGGCCGCCGGGTACCGGACCATCCGACCCACGCTGAGGAGTACGCCGCAGTCCTGCGGTCTGATACCGCGGCATGGAGCTACGAGCCGAAGGAGTACCGGCCGCGACTCGCCATCGCCATACGAGACGGTGGTGAGGCGTTGGGCACCATCTGGGTGCTACAGGGTGATGAACCATTGGCAGAGGGGGCGTCAGACGTCCTTGCCGAGGGTGCACGGCTGGCCGCGCCCCACCTGGCCCGGGTGAGCCTCGCGGCGGATGCCGAGCGTCGGCAACGAGTGGAGCGCCTGGGCTGGTTGCTCCGCGGCTTGGGAGCGACCCGGGAGCTCGCCGACTCGTTCGGGATGCGCTTCGATGCCCCGGCGACCGTGCTGGTGATCGGCCGCTCCAGCAACCCGGCCGATCACGCGCGAGGCGTGTCGCTGGATTCGGCCGCGGAGCACGTCGGCGACCTGCTGCGGATGGGACTCTCGGCGTACCGGCTGGGAGCCGCTGCAGGAGCGCTGGACGGCCAGGCTGTGGCAGTGGTCGACACTGCGTCCGACGCGCCCGTGATCCAGCTGATCATTGCGACGGTGCTGGCTCGGGCGAGGGACACCCTGGGCGGCGGCTGGCGGGCCGGGATCAGCCGCACCCTTACCGGCCTTGCCGACATACCAACAGGGATGAGTCAGGCCAGGCAGGCGCTCAAGGTGGTGTGCGGACCGTTCGGCAAGGGGGAGATCGGACGGCACGACGAGCTGGCCGCCTCGATGTTCCTGCGCGACGTCTACGAGGCGCTCCGGTACCGACCGGCCATGGACGCGGAGCCGCTGTCGACGGTGCTCGACCACGACGCCCGGCACGGAACGGACTACGAGAAAACGCTGCGCTGCTGGATCGCCGAGCACTACGACGTGCCACGGGCCGCCGACGTCATGACGTTGCACCCCAACACATTGCGGCACCGGTTGCGCCGGCTGGCCGAGCTGATCGACATCGACGATCCGGACCTGCGGTTGGCGCTGGCGCTGCAGCTGCGGCTACGGCTGCCGGACATCAGAACAAAGGAGGCCCAGTGAACTTGGGCCTGGACGCCAATGGTTCGGGGCGGTCCGCCAAGCAGACTCGTCACATGGTCGAATTTCCATCCGCCGTCGCGGAACGGGCAAACGTCCGGATCCAGTTGCTTCGGACCGTACCCGAACTTCAGCAGGCCGACGCGTTGCTACGTGCCGTGTGGAACACCCCGGACACCGCCGAGCCACCACTGGCTCTGGACGTGATGTGCGCGCTCGCGCACACCGGCGGCTACGTCGCGGCGGCGTACCTCGGGACGGCGATGGTCGGCGTGACCGCCGGGTTCCGAACCGTCGGAGACAGCCTGCACTCGCACGTGGCCGGCGTGGTACCGGGAATGCATGGGCGTGGGATCGGCGCGGCGATGAAGTCGCACCAGCGGGAGTGGGCTGCCGAGGCGGGCCTGTCGTCGATCTCGTGGACGTACGATCCGCTGATCCGCCGCAACGCCTACTTCAACCTGCACAGGCTCGGGGCGGTCGCGGAGGCGTACCTGCCCGACTTCTACGGGCCGTTGGACGACGGCATCAACGACGGCGGCGACTCCGACCGGCTGTTCGTCAGTTGGCCGGTGCAGGCGACGTCGCATGCACCGGAACCGTTGCCAAGCCTGGCCGCCGCGGTGCCCGTACTCGAACCGGACGGCAACGGCGAGCCAGTACTGCGCGCCGCGACCTGCGGCGTACTGCGTTGTGCCACCCCGGTGGATGCGGAGTCCTTGCGGCAAAGGGATCCAGCCGCCGCCCGGCGCTGGCGGTCCGCGATGCGCGAGTCACTCGGTGGCGCCTTGGAGAACGGTTATCGGATCGACGGGTTCGTCCGGTCGGGCTGGTACATCCTGCAACGGAAGGAAGTGTCGAAATGAAGCTGCAGCAGGTGGAGTTGCGTGAGGTGGCCCTGCCCTTGGTCGCGCCGTTCCGGACCTCACTGGGCACCCAGGAACACCGGAACTCGTTGCTGGTCAAGGTGACCACGGTCGATGGAGCCGTCGGCTGGGGCGAGTGTGTGACCGACGACGAACCGACCTACAGCGCGGAGTATCTGGCCGGGGCCCGGGAGGTGTTGCGTTGGTTCCTGCTGCCCCGGTTGTTCCCGGTACCCGAGCTGACCGCCGCGCTGGTGCCCGAGCTGCTCCGCCCGATCAGGGGGAATCCGATGGCCAAGTCGGCGGTCGAGATGGCAGTTCTGGACGCCGAACTGCAGACCACCGGCATTGGCCTCGCCCAGTACCTCGGGGCGACGCGGACCGAGCTCGCAGTCGGAGTGTCAGTCGGCATCATGGACACCGTCGACGAGCTGATCAGTGCCGTCGACGGCTATCTCAGCGCGGGCTACGCCCGGGTCAAGCTGAAGATCGAACCAGGCTGGGACGTCGAGCCGCTGCGAGCGGTGCGGGAGACGTTCGGCCCGGAGATCCCCTTGCAGGTGGACGCCAACACCGCCTACAGTCCGGCTGATCTGCCCCACCTGCGGCGGCTCGACGACTACGGGCTGACGCTGATCGAGCAGCCGTTCGCCCCGGACGACCTGCTCTCGCACACCCGGCTGGCAGCCCGGATGGACACCCCGATCTGCCTGGACGAGTCGATCACCTCGGCCCGGGACGCGGCCACCGCCATCCGGCAGGAGGCGTGCTCGATCGTGAACATCAAGCCCGGCCGGGTCGGCGGGTACCTGGAGGCCCGCCGGATCCACGACCTGTGCCTGGCAAACGGCGTACCGGTGTGGTGCGGCGGCATGCTGGAGACCGGGCTGGGCCGGGCAGCCAACCTGGCGCTGGCCGCACTCCCGGGCTTCACCCTGCCCGGCGACATCTCGGCCACGGCCCGCTACTACACCCGCGACATTACTGCCCCCTTCGTCCTTCACGACGGCCACCTGACCGTCCCCACCGGCCCAGGAATCGGTATCGTCCCCGACCCCGACGTCCTACAAGCCGCCACCACCTCCACAGAACTGCTCAGTGCCTGACACCAGCCGTAGGACAACAGGCACCGCTGCGCGGTGCCTGTTGCAGGGAGCCTCCTCTGGTGTCCAGGCGAACACCGCTGTACGCCGTCCAGCAAGCAGCCTTTTCCAATCTGGCGGTGGTGACCACGCGTTGGACGGTCCTGGACAACGACGAAGCTCCTGGTGGACGGGTTCTCGACCAGGATCACCCGTGTCTGCCAGGAGTCTCAATGACGAAGTCAAGACTCCTGCGCGACGGGCGGGACGGGGGTGAACAGCCTGTCGTCGCGCAGGAGAGCCCAC
>NZ_JBSFFY010000091.1:0-19424 GCF_053596315.1 Streptomyces sp. NPDC001732 | reverse complement strand
TCACCCGAGTACATCCAGTACGCGGGCAATGCTCCGCCTTGCGATGCACCGCACCGGACGCCGCGAGCTTTCCGGCAAACCTTTCCGGCCACAGCCCTAGCGGACCTGGCCGCCCTCGAAGTAGGCGATCAGTTCCGGGTCGAGTGCGGGCACCTCGTACGGCACACCGCCCTCGCGCAGGGAGCGGGTCGCGAGCACGCCGGCGGCGACGCTCATCCGGGCGGCGACCGGCGAGGTGTCGGTGACGCCCCCCTCGCGCACGAACCGGCAGAACTCCCGCATGATCCGGGTGTCCCCGCCGCCGTGCGTGCCGCCCGCGTCCGGCACCCGGTAGGTGATGTCGGCGTCGCGGCGGTATCCGCTGGGGCCGGAGTTCCAGACCCTGACCTCGTCGCCGGGACCGTCGCCGAAGTTCTCCAGCCGGCCCTCGGTGCCGATGACGGTGTAGTTGCGCCAGTAGTCGGGGGTGAAGTGGCACTGCTGGTAGGCGGCCACGACGCCGTTGTCGAGCTGCATGTTCATCACCGAGACGTCCTCGACGTCCACGATGTGGTGCAGGTCCTTGCGGGCCGTGGGCGGCCAGTCGAACTCCCGCAGCCAGTTCTCCGGGCGCGGGGTGTCCGGCTCGCGGCGCGGCAGGTCGCCGTAGACGAGGAGGTCGCCGAGCGCGTTGACGCGATGGGTGTAGCCGCCGGCCAGCCAGTGCAGGACGTCGATGTCGTGGGCGGCCTTCTGGAGCAGCAGGCCGGTGGTGCGGGTCCGGTCGGCGTGCCAGTCCTTGAAGTAGTAGTCACCGCCGTAGCCGACGAAGTGGCGCACCCAGACCGTCCTGGGCTCGCCGATGTCGCCGCGGGCGATGATGTCGCGCATCAGCCGCACGACGCCCATGTGGCGCATGTTGTGTCCGACGTACAGCCTGGTCCCGGTCTCGTACGCGGCGCGCAGGATGTTGTCGCAGCTCTCGACGGTGATGCCGAGCGGCTTCTCGACGAAGACCGCCTTGCCGGCCCGCAGCGCGTCGACGGCGATGGTCTCGTGGGTGTCGTCGGGGGTGGCGACGACGATCGCGTCGAGGTCGTCCCGGCCGAGGAGCAGCTTGTAGTCCTCGACCGCGACATCGGTGCCGAACCGCTCGGCCTCGCGCCGCCGCACCTCGGGGTCGAGGTCGCAGACGGCGGTGACCGCCGACCCCTGTCCGGGGTGGTGGGCGGAGGTCGCGATGGAACGGCGCAGGCCGAGCCCGATGACGCCGAGTCGCAGGTCTGACACGGTGGTCCCTTCTCTGTCTGTACTGGTGGTGCGGGGTCCGCACCGTGGTGCGGGCGGGTCCGTACGGGACGGGCTCATAGTTCACGACAGTGCACACCAGTGGCAAGAGTTGTTCATTTCTCGCACTTATCAAACACGAACGGGCATAGATTTGCCGTGCAGCGTGCACGGTGCGCACAGCACCGACGGTGCGCAGCAAAAACGGGGGCGGGCACCCCGGGCGCGGGGCGCCCGCCCCCGTGGGGCGGCCGTCGTTCAGACCGCGACGACCGTGACGCCGGCCTCCGTGAAGCGGGCGGTCGCCTCGGGGGCGATCCCCTTGTCGGTGACCAGGAAATCGACCTGCCCCAGATCGCAGACCCGGGCGAAGGCCCGCTTGCCGATCTTCGAGGAGTCGGCGGCCACGACCACCCGTTGCGCCTGCTGGGCGAGCAGCCGGTTGATGCTGGCCTCGCCCTCGTGGTGGACGTACGCTCCGCGCTCGGTGTCGATCGCGTTGACGCCCAGCACGGCGACGTCCAGGGTGATCTCGCCCAGCACTCCGCTGGCCAGCGGGCCCGTCAGCTCGTACGACTGCGGCCTGGCCACCCCGCCGGTCACCACGATCTTGATCTGCGGGCGGATCACCAACTCGTTGGCGATGTTGAGCGCGTTGGTGACGACGGTCAGCGTCGGCTGGCCGCCCGCCCCCATGGCGCCCTCGCCCACGATGTCGGAGCGCATCGCCAGCGAACGGGCCACCTCGGTCAGTGTCGTGCCGCCGGTCAGCCCCACCACCTCGCCGACCGCCACCAGTTCGGAGACCGCGCGGCCGATGGCCTGCTTCTCGGGGGCGTGGCGGCCGGTCTTGTAGCGCAGGGCCAGTTCGTAACTGACGCCGTGCGCCACCGCGCCGCCGCGGGTACGGGTGAGCAGCTGCTGCTCGGCGAGCTGGTCCAGGTCGCGGCGGATGGTCGCGGCCGAGACGTCCAGCGTGGCGGCCGCGTCCTCGACCTCCACCCGGCCGTTCTTGCCGACGAGTTCCAGCAGCGCGTTCCACCGGGCATCCCTGGACAAGAGAACTCTCCTCACCGGCCCGGCCTTCGGGCACCCATCCCCTTGGATACGGTCGCCGGACACGCGCAAGCGTCGCACAAGGCTCCGCCCAGTCAAGCATCCTGCAAGTTTTTTGCTTGAAGATGTTCATACAGCGCGTGTAACGTGCGCAAACGAGCATCCACTACGAGTACGGAGTGCAGACGTGTCCTTTGTCGAGACCGAGACCGCCAGTCAGCCGGAGTGCTGGCGCCGTGCCGCCGAGCTGGCCCGGACCGACGCGGGCGCACTGCCCGCCACCGGCGAGCGCATCGCGGTCGTCGGCTGCGGCACCTCGTTCTACATGGCCCAGGCGTACGCCGCGCTCCGCGAGGAGTCCGGTCAGGGCGAGTCCGACGCCTTCGCCGCCTCGGAGTTCCCGTTCGGCCGCCGCTACGACCGGGTCGTCGCCCTCACGCGTTCGGGGACCACGACCGAGGTGCTGGAGCTGCTCGGCCGGCTCCGGGGCACCACCCGCACGGTGGCCGTCACCGCCGACCCGGACACCCCGGTCATGACGGCCGCCGACGACGTCGTCGTGCTCGACTTCGCCGACGAGCGGTCCGTCGTGCAGACCCGGTTCGCCACCACGCTGCTCACCCTGCTCCGCGCCCACCTCGGCCTGCACACCGACGACGTGGTCCGCGACGCGGAGACCGCGCTGGCCGAGCCGCTGCCCGAGGGCCTGCTGGAGTGCACCCAGTTCACCTTCCTCGGCCGCGGCTGGACGGCGGGGCTCGCCAACGAGGCGGCGCTCAAGATGAAGGAGGCGTCGCTGTCCTGGACGGAGTCGTACCCCGCGATGGAGTACCGCCACGGTCCGATCAGCATCGCCACCACCGGCACCGCGACCTGGATGTTCGGCACCGCTCCCGAGGGGCTCGCGGAGCAGGTGCGGTCGACCGGCGCCCTGTGGGTGGAGAGCGGCCTGGACCCGCTGGCCGAGCTGGTGCGCGTCCAGCGCCTGGCGATCGCCCGCGCCGCCGCCCGCGGCCTGGACCCGGACAGCCCGCGTCACCTGACCCGCTCGGTGGTGCTCGCGGAGGGCTGACCGGCCGGTCGCTTCCCGGCCGCGGCCGCCACGTTCCCGGAGGGGCCGGACACCCGGCCCCTCCGGATGCGCGTCGTGCTCAGGACTCCTCGAAGTAGGCGTCCAGGACCTCGTCGAGTTCCTCCGCCCACTTCTTGAGGTCGCTCCTGGCCGGTGCCTCGACCTCGGCGTTGAACCACCGGCGGGTCGACATGTGGACCGTGACGGTGAACCGGCGGCCGAACCGGGGGGTCTTCACCTCGACGGCCCCGATCTCGTCCCACCGGAAGTCGGCCTCCTGGTCGTCCAGGCGGAACCGGACGCCGGTGCGGTCCACGGTGATCGACCCGCGGCGGTCGCTCACCTCGAACGCCGGTCCGTCCGCCGCGGGGCCGTCCGCCTTCTCCCCTTCCTCCGCCGCCGGTTCGGCGTCGGCCCCGGAGTCGGCCTCGGACGTGCCTTCCCCGGCCCGCTCCCCGGCGTTCCGTTCCGGCTCCGTCCTTTCCGGGTCCGTCCTTTCCGGCTCCGCCCCCGGTTCCGTCTCCGGGGCCGCTTGCCGGCTCGTGTCCGGTTTCACGGCGGTGGCGGGGGCCGTGAGACCAGGGATGTACGCCGGGTCTGTCCCTGCGGCGTACCCGGGCTGAGTGTTCGGATCTATGCGCTGCTCCACGGCGGGCAGTATGGCCGACGAACCTGTACGGAGCCAGCGCCCCTGCCGCGCGGGGCCCGTCGCACCCTCCTACGGGCCCGTGTGCCCCGGGTCAGAGGCCGCGGGCCGCCAGGAGTTCGGCCGTCCGGTCCAGCGGGAGCGCCGGGACGTGGTGTCCGGCCCGGCCGGTCATCGCGTGGGCGCCGGTGAGCACATTGAGCACCGCCTCCTCCACCGACTCGACCACCGCTTCGTAGAAGGGGTCCATCCGGCCCCAGGGCACGAAGCGCATCGACTCGTACGGCGCGCTGCCGTCGTTCTCGGGGAACGTACTGGTCAGCGCGGACGGGTTGGCCGTGGAGAAGGCCAGGAAGAGGTCGCCGGAGAAATGGCTGCCGGTGGTGCCGGTACGGGCGAGGCCCAGCGTCACCCGGCGGGCCAGCGCCTTGCACTGTCCCGGCAGCAGCGGGGCGTCGGTGGCCACCACGACGATCACCGAGCCCGCGCCGGGCGGCACCGGGCGCTCCCCGCCGGGTTCCGCGGCGGGTGGCTCCGCCACCGGATCGGACAGTTCGCGCCCCACCGGCACCCCGGCCACGACCAGTTCGCGCCGTGCGCCGAAGTTGGCCTGGACGAAGGCGCCGACGGTGTACCGGTCCTCGCCGTACCGCACCACCCGCGAGGCGGTGCCCGAGCCGCCCTTGTAGCCGTAGCAGCGCATGCCCGTGCCGCCGCCGACGCAGCCCTCCTCGACCGGGCCGGAGGCCGCCGCCTCGATCGCGGCCGCCGCGTGGTCGGGCCGCACGGCCGCGCCGTGGATGTCGTTGAGGTGGCCGTCCCAGGTCTCCGTGACGACCGGCAGCAGCCATTCCGGCGCCATGCCGCCGCAGTTGGCGCGCACCCACTCGACGACGCCCCGGTGGACGGGGCCGACCGCGTACGTGTTGGTGACGACCACCGGCACGGCGAGCGAGCCGCTCTCCTCGATCCAGGCGGTGCCGGTCATCTCGCCGTTGCCGTTGAACGAGTGCCAGCCGGCCGCGCAGGGCGTGCCCACGCCCTCCCGGCCGCGCGGCAGGAGCGCGGTCACTCCCGTGCGCACGTCGTCGCCCTCGACGAGGGTGACGTATCCGACCTCGACGCCCGGCACGTCCGTGATCGCGTTCCACGGACCGGGCTCGCCTGTCAGAGGGATGCCCGCCTCGCGTGCGCGCTTGCGGCCCTCGCTCCGGTGATCTGCGTTCATGCGGTGAGAGGTTACGGGAACGACGCGCGCCGAACGAGAGGCCCTAAGGGCTGTCCACGACGATCGCGGTCACCAGGAGGCCGTCCGCGGCCAGCCACCGGCCGCGGAACCCCGACGGGTCCTTCGGTGCCCCGGCCGCCGGCTCCGGCACCGCGCCGGAAGGCGTCCGGGTGTTCGCACCGGTTCCCTTCGTCGCCGGGGAGGCCAGGATCTCGGCGGTGAAGCTGCCGTCCGGGTGGAGCACGATGTCGGCCTCCTCGAAACCCAGCCACCGGCGGGTCAGCGGGAACCACGCCTTGTAGACGCTCTCCTTCGCGCTGAACAGCAGCCGGTCCCAGTGGACGTCCGGGTTCTGCCTGCGCAGCTCGTGCTCACGCAGCTGTTCCGCCGTCAGCGCGATGTTGTCGTGCACGTCCTCGGGCAGCGGGGCGTTGTGTTCGGCGTCGATGCCGATGGTGAGCACGTCCGCGGCGTGCGCCACGACGGCGGCGCGGTAACCCGTGCAGTGGGTCATGCTGCCGACCGTGTTCGGCGGCCAGACCGGGGCACCGCGTTCGCCCTTGAGGATGGGGCCGGGTGCGATGCCCAGCTCCCCGAGCGCGCGGCGCGCGCACTGACGCGTCGTGGTGAACTCCCGCTTCCGCTTCTCCACGTAGCGGTGGACCAGTTCCTCCTCGGCCGGCATCAGCACGGCGTCGGGCAGGTCGGAGAACGCCTCTGCCGCTGCCACTCCCGACGGCAGAATCTTCTCGATCACGATCTCCCCTTGCCTGCTGACTGTCCACGCCCCGCGCCGGCCCCGAAGCCGGTCCGGGCACCGGACGGCCGCCGCGCGGGACGCACCGCCGATACGTCCCGGCCGCACCCGGCACGGCCGGGTGCCGTCCGAACCGGCGTGCACGACGGTATCTCGTGGTCCGCACCGTCGTGCACGAAGGGGTCCCGCGCGAACGGCCGTCGGTCCGGCCCGGGGTGGGGCGGTGTCAGGACCCGGCGGGCCGCGGCCAGTGGATCCGGGTGGCGCACAGGGAGACGAGGAGCGCCGAGGCGGCCACCGCGCCCATGCCCCAGACGAGGCTGCCGGCGTTCGCTATGAAGCCGATCACCGCGGGCCCGGCCAGCAGGCCGGTCGTTCCCATGGCGGCGACCAGGGCCAGCGCGTCGGTGCCCTGTCCCGCCGCCGCCACGTAGACGCACGGCGTGACGGCCGCGACGCCCAGTCCGACGCAGGCGAACCCGATCAGCGTCGGTACGACTCCACCGGCCGTCAGGGCGAGCGCCAGCCCCGTACCGGCCACCGCGCTGCCGACGCGGACGATGCGGCCGTCGCCCCAGCGGCTGCGCCAGCCGTCGGCGAAGACCCGGGCCAGCACCATCATCCCCGAGACGACCGCGATGCCCAGGGGCGCCAGTTCCGACGCCGCGCCGACCACGTCCTCCAGGTAGAGCGCCGACCAGTCGTTCATGGCGCCCTCGGTCACGGTGCCGAAGACCATCGCGCAGCCCATCCACATCGTCACGCGGGACGGCATGGTGAGCCTGCGGCGGCCCTTCTCCGACGCCTGCTGGTCCGCGGCCTGCTGGTCCGCGGCCTGCTGATCCTCTGTCAGCAGTCCCTTCCGGGTCAGTCCGACCAGCAGCAACAGGACGGCGGCGGCCACCCCGAAGTGCACCGCCACGTCCGTGGTCACCGCGTTCACACCGGAGGCGAGCAGCGCGGCGGACAGGGAGCCGGCGCTGAACGTCGCGTGCAGTCCGGCCATGGCGGTGCGCCGGTGGGCGGCTTCGAGCGCCGCGCCCTGGGCGTTCATCGCGACGTTCAGGCTCCCGACGGCGACCCCGTCGCAGCAGATGACCAGGAGCGCGACCGGATAGTTGGGCGCCGCGGAGAGCGCGAGCAGGAGCAGGCTCAGGCAGCCGACCGACACGAGTGCGAGGCGGCGCGAGCCCATGCGTCTCATCAGGACCGCGACGAGGGGGAACGAGGCCGCCGCGCCCGCCCCGCAGGCCATCAGCAGCAGGCCCAGTTCCGCTTCCGTCAGGCCGAGTTCCGCCTTGAGCGCGGGGAGCCGGGACGCCCAGGTCGCGTACTGGAACCCGAGGAAACAGAACAACGCCGCGATCGCCAGTTGTGCTCGGCGGAATTCGTCACGAACGCCAGACATGTGAAATCAGCTCACTTCGTCTTCCAGAGGTACCCCGTGTGCCGGTGCATCGGCGAGGTTCGTTCTTCCGGCCCGGACCCCCGGCACCGTCCTGGCCCCCGGCACCGTCCTGGACATGTACACCGCGTCCGCCCCGTAGCTCGTCGGCGGTGCGATCTCCCGACGGGCCCGGTATCCGTGTGCCGCCCAGAAGGTGTCGCTGCCGCGGACGGCGACCAGGGACACCTCCTCGTACCCCTTCGACCCCGCTGTCGCGGTGAAGTGGCGCAGGAGGTTCCGCGCGAGTCCTCTGCCGCGGAATTCCCGGGCCACGACGAGGTCGTGCAGATGCAGATTGCGCGAGTGGAAGACGATGCCCTCCTTCCGGTCCAGGTCGGGGTACTCGGACTTCGGGTAGGGCAGGGCCAGCAGATATCCCGCGATCCGGCCGGCGTGGTCCAGGACGAAGCAGGTGGCCGGCGAGGCGCCGGCCCTGGACTGCAGCGCGGCCCGGCCCTCCGACAGTCCGTCGGCGGTGTACTCGTCGGCCTCCAGCGCGGTGATGCCGTCCCAGTCCTCGTGGGAGATGTGTCGTATGCGCACCTCGTGACCCCTCTAGTCGCCGCGCGTCCACGCGTACGGAAGCGGATCGAAACCGTTGAATCCCCGTGTCATGTATCCGGTCGCGTAGGCGCCGCTGGAGAGGATCCACACCGGGTCCCCCGAGGCGACCTCCCTGGGTACCGGAACGCGGTTGTGCTCGTGGGCGAAGGCGTCGTCGCTGTCGCAGGTGGGGCCCGCGACGACGGCCGGGACGTGGTCGCCGCCGTCGTGCGAGGGGAACAGCAGCCGGTACTGCAGCTGGTCCGTCTCGTAGAGGCCGTTGAACTTTCCGCAGCTCAGGTACAGCCAGTTCTCGCGTGCGCCGTCGAGCTGCTGCCGGGATGACAGCCGTGCCACATGTGCTCTGATCGCGCCGTGGTCGGCCACCAGATGGCGGCCCGGCTCCATGAGGAAGTCCAGCGGTGCCTCCGACACCGCCGCGAGGTGCTGCGTTCCCTCGCGGATCACGGCGAAGATCTTGTCCACCGGCGGGTCCAGGGGCCGGCCCCTGTTGTCCAGGTAGCCCAGTGCGGGCAGCCCTCCGCCGAGATTGACGTGGTCGGGGAGGATGCCCCGCCGGTTCAGCACCGTGAGCAGGTCGGCGAGGGACTCGAAGGTCTCCTGCCACGCCTCCGGCGTCATCTGCTGGGAACCGACGTGGACGGACAGGCCGGACGGGACCAGACCGGCCGAGCGCGCCGCCTCCATCACGAGCACCGCGTCGGCGGCCGAGCATCCGAACTTCCGGCTGAGGCCCCAGAGTGCCCCGTTCCCGTTGGTGGCCAGCCTGCAGAAGACCCGGGCGCCGGGGGCGTGGGCCGCGATCGCCGCCACGTCCTCCAGGCTGTCGGTCGCGAAGCTCCTGATCCCGAGGCGATGGGCTTCGGCGATGTTCCGGTCGGACTTGATGGTGTTGCCGTAGTGGATCCGGTCGGCCGGCACACCGGTCCGCAGGGCCTGTGCCAGCTCGTTGGGACTCGCCGCGTCGAAGCCGGAACCCCGCTCCGCCAGACAGGCCAGAACCTCGTCCACCGGGCAGGCCTTCATGGCGAAGCGGACGGAGATTCCCGGCAGTTCGCGCAGCAGCGCTTCGTACTGCGCCGCTATCCCGGTGAGGTCGAAGACGATCCGGTCGTCGTCGGCCGCCGCCAGCGCGGCGCGCAGATGTGTGTTCAGGTGCATGATGGTCCGGTTCCGCCTACCGGTCCGACGGGTGGAGGCCGGTGGTCCCGCTCGCCCGCACCAGGGGTTCCCAGGACTCGGTCAGCAGCGCGAAGTCCTCGATGTCCGCACGGGCCTCTTCGAGCAGCCGTCGGCCGCTCGCCATCAGGACGTCGGCGAACTCGGCGTATCTGCCGCCCAGTTTCCGGTAGGAGCGGTCGAGGACGTCCAGCCGGTGCACGTTCTCCGCCCGGTCCGCCAGGGCGCTCTCCCGGGCGAGCGCGGCCACCGCCGCCGGCCGGACGTGGTGCCGTTCGTCGAGCAGTGCGGGACCGGCCGCCGCCATCCTCCCGTAGATGAAATTGAAATAGAGCATCGAGAGGAAGAACTTCGCGAACCGCATCTGGTAGGCCATGAACCCGGCGTCGGTCCTGCGTTCCGCGGTGTGGAAGTTCACGATGTTGCGGTTGTGCAGGACCCCGGGCAGGGTGCCGTCGTGCACCAGGTGCATGAGGAAGTAGTCGCTGCCGATGGTGTCGGTCGCGGGCGGCAGCGGCACCCGCTCGTACACCTCGTCCAGGAAGCTGATGTTGCACATGTCCACCCGCATCGGATCGACGTGGGTGAGGACCGAGTGGTCGCGGACGAACGGGTCGGTGCCCGCACCCCGGAAGGATTCCTCGACCAGTTCCCGCTTCTGTTCGTCCGACCAGTGCCCGGGGGCCCACAGGCTGACGACGTCGTGGTAGACGTCGCTGTCCAGCCGGGCGATCTCGCCGATGTCCACCGACAGCTCGCCGACGAAGGAACTTCCCACCATCGCCACGGGTTTGTGCGCGTGCTCGGGGCCGAGCACGGTCTCGCTCACCCCGGCCTCCGCATCGGCCGCGGTCCTGCCGAGCGAGGCGAGTTCGTGGTGGACGGGGAAGACGGTCTCGCCGTCCAGGACCTGGTACGTGCTGTCGGAGTCCCGGCGGTGCACCGACCGGCAGCCGAGCGCGGCTGCGATCAGGAACGCCCGGTTGGTGCAGGCGCCGTAGGAGACGCCGTCCGGGAGCATGAGGTCGAGCATCAGGTCGGGCTCGGCGACGCCGGAACGCCGGATCACCCGCCGCAGGAAGTCCCGCTGCTCCGCCTCGTCGAGGTGGTGCACGACCACGTGCGGGGCCCGGCGCGCCCCGGCGACGACCCGGGCGTGTTCCGCGAATTCCCGTTCGTTCGAGGAGTCCAGGATCAGCAGGTGCACCTCGACGCCGAAGTGTTCGGCCGCGTGGTCCGCCTCCTCGCCGACGGCCGAGATCGTCGCGGCGCAGGCCCTGTTCGTCGGAAGGGTCAGACAGATTCTGCGCATGCCCGCCCCCCGGTCGACCGCTCGTTCTCCCGCCCGCGCCAGGACTTCAGTCCCAGCAGCTTCTCGCCGAGGTCGTTCAGCGTGGCAGTGCCGTATCTGAGGGATTCGTGCTTCGTGACGTCACCGACGAGCGTCCTGTTCCATTCCGGGGTGCGGAGGTGGCGCCAGGACTCGATCCGGGAGCGCCGCAGTTCCTCGTGCGATTCCAGCGCGGGCATCATGGAGAGGTACTGGACGGCGCGGACCTTGTCCCGCGAGGTGTTGCGGGCCGCTCCGTGCGCGAGCAGGCCGTTCCAGATCAGCAGGTCCCCGGCCCCGAGCTCCGGGCGGACCACGGGGAATTCCGCACGGTCGGTGTGCGGCCTGATCGGGTCCCGGTCGGCGGGCTGCCCGCTCCTCCACTCCTCGAACCGGCAGAAGAGCTCCGGCGAGCACTGGAAGCCGCCCGCCTCCGGTCGGGTGTCGTTCAGCGCGATGATGCCCTGGACCCGCTGGGGCAGGACACCGAGGGTGGTGTCGACGTCCCAGTGGAGCTCGATGTCGAAGCCCTTGTCCGTGGGTGCGATGAGCGCGCGGTCCCGGTTCTTGACGTTGGGCGGGTTGAGGTTGAGCCGGTCCAGGGTCACCCACAGCTCCTCGCAGTCCCACACGTCGACGAAGGCGTCGTAGACGCGCTGCGCCTGTCGGCTGTCCCAGACGAGCTGGTGGTGGTACGCCTCGACGAACCCGTAGACGTGCAGTTCCCGGTCCAGGTCGTCCCGGAAGGGCCGGTCCTCGTACCAGGTGTCGGGCCGGTCCGGGTCGAGGCCCTGGAAGTCCCAGGTGAAGTCGAGCAGACGGCGCGCCGCGGCGGCCGGGATCGCCTCCCGTACGACGACGTAGCCGTAGGTCTGCCAGAAGTCGAAGTCCGCCTCGGACAGCACCCGCAGTTCCCGTGACTTCCGGATGTCCCTCAGCGGTGTCTGCGCCAGGTAGGACTCGCCGTCCGAGCTGAAGTACGGGCGGTCCGAGGGGGACCGGTACAGATGGGGGTGGGGCGTCGTCATGCAATCACTCCAGTGCTCGGGTTCTTCGTGGCTGGGCGGCCCCCTACCGCTCCCCCTGCGGTACGGGTCCGGGCACTTCGCCTCGGTGGGTGCCGGACACGGCCTCGGCGCCGTCGTCGTCGACCGGCGTCGGTACGGCGCGTCGGGCCGTGCGACGGGTGTGGTTCGGGTTGCGCGGGCGGCGGGCCGGCCCTTCCCACCGACCTCGCGCGTCCGGCCCGGCGGACGGGGCGGGAGGCCGTGAGGAGGGCGGCGTCACATCGCGTGTGAAGGACGGTGTTCGGCGGCTCTGCCGGTCCGGTGGGTCACGGCGGTGCCGTCGGCTCTGTCGGCTCCGTCGGTGTGGTGGTTCGCGCCCGGCCCGGCGGACGGAGCGGATTTCGGGAAAGGGACGTTTCCCAGTGCCTTGCTCACGTCTTCGCGGTCCTCCGGTCGAGCAGTTCCCGCCTCGACTCTGGTCGACCCCGGGGCGTCCGCCAAGCCTTTCGGTGTACGCCGAATCGTCCCGGCGGTGGGCCGGGCCGGCCCGCCGGTTTCCGGCGCAACCGCTGGTGAGAGGCGTGACATCGCGCTTTGGGGCACAGGTGGCACCACGTTCCGGCCAGGCTCGGCACCGGGCCGGCGAGCGTCGCGAGGATCGCGGAAGATGCAACACCGGGCCCGGCGGGGGACGCGGCAAAACACAACACCGGGCCCGGCTCGGAGCGCCGTACCCGGTGTTGGGTTTCTCGCGGAGTCCGTCGGACCCGTCGGTCAGCCCTGCGGTGCCTGTTGGCCCGTCAGACACTGTGTCAGTGTCACGCCCGAACGGTTCAGTTCGTACAGGACGCGCGTACCGGCCCGGTGGCGTTGCACCACACCGGCCGAGACGAGTGCCGAGAGGTGCTGGGAGACCGTGCTCGCGGCGAGCCCCAGATGGTCGGCGAGCGCGGAGGTGGTGATCGGTTCGGCCAGTTCGCGCACGACCGAGGCGCGCCCCCTGCCCAGCAGGATCGCGAGGCGGTCCTCGCGCCGGTCCTGCACGGTGCCGTCCTGTTTCGGGTCGGTGTGCAGGAGTCCCGCTCCCCGTGCCGCGAAGGAGACCGCGGTCCGTCCGCCGACGGCCGACCACCAGGGGGTGCCGTCCGCGAACATCATCGGCACGGCGGTCACCCGGTCCGCGCCGTCGGTGCGTTCGGACGGCAGCCCCAGTTCGTGGAGGAGTGCCGCTCCCCCGCTCATCGCCAGAGTGCGGGAGCGGAAGAGGATCTCCTCCTCCAGGCAACGCGCCAGTCCGGCCTCGCGCGGCTCGATCGCGGCCTGCCAGAAGTTCGCGAACTCTGCCGACAGGTAACGGAGTTGCGTCCTCGGGTCATGGAGCAGCGCGGCGATCAAGGGGTCCTCGACGGCCGTCGGGTACTCCCTGGTGATCTCGTCGCGGACCAGTGCGGCCGGTGTGCGCGCCAGGTCGTGGAGCTCCTCGGCGATCCTCGCTCGCCGCGAGGCGAAGCCCGCTCCCAGGAACGAGGGGACGCGCCCGCGGGGCCGGGCCAGGGCGGCCACGGCCCTCAGACGCGGCGTCAGCGCCCCGTACGCCTCGCGGGCCCAGGAGCGATGGGGCCAGGGAGCGTCGGGACCGTAACGGGCCAGCAGCGCGACGGCACCGAACACCTGCCACAGATCGCACAACGCGAGCCGTACATCGGGCTGCCGCCGGTCCATCAACCCTCCCGGCCCGCATGCGGACGCGCCGGTACACGCACTTCGGCGAAGATCTGACGGTACGTCAACTGCCTTGTTCTGAAATGGAGTTCGCATCCGGCGAGTGGCACGTCCACACCTGAAGCACATAACGGCTCGCACACGAACCCCGCCCACCCCTCGTGGTCCAGACCAATGATGCATGAGCTTTCGGCACCCGCCGGGCGGCTGTCAAGAACGTTGTGCCCCAGGTCACACGGCCGTCGCCCGGGGCGAGCGGGCGGCCACGGAAAGTCATGCGGTTCGCCCCGGGCATGGTGCCCGAAAGTGTGTCGACCTCACGCCGAAAGACGCACCGGAAGCGCCTTCGACCAGGCCAACAGCCCTCCGGTGGACACTTGCCGGTTCCTCTTCCGACACTCCGCCGCAACCCGTTTCCGGCCCGCTCGGCACCTCTCGCCGACGTGGTCGCGACGGGCTCGGCTCACCCCGTCCGGGAGCCGGCGGACGCCTCGCGCAGGGCTGCGGCGACGGTTTCCAGCACCTCGACGGGGCGCAGCAGGTCCTCGGGGCCGATGGGTGGCCTGCCCGTACGGGCCATCTCCAGGAACGCTTCGAGGCCCGGCACGCAGTAGTCCGCGCCGGGAACGATCCTCCGCTGGACCATGGCCTCGCGGGTGAACACCATCGCGTGGAACGGGATCTGCTCCGTGCTGCCCGGCCGGACGAGGTTCACGACCACCCGGGTGCCGCCCGCGGTGAACGACGCGGTGACGGTGGTTTCGGTGAGGTCCGTGCGGATGCCGGAGACCGCTCCGGGGGCGAGCCGGAGGGCGAGGTCCACCGCGTGGATGCCGTAGAAGAAGATCCCGTCGTACTCGCTGTCGGGGTCGGCGGGCCCGGACACGACGACCAGGTGCGGAGTGCCGTTCGCCGCCGACCGGGCCGCCAGTTCCTCGGTTTCGGGGAGCAGGCGGAGCGCCGAGAACGAGGTGAGCGGCGCGTCGTGGGCGAGCGCGGTGTCGATCATGACCCGGGCGTCCTCGACGGTGTGGGCGAGCGGTTTGTCGACGAACACCGCGAGGCCCTCGGCCAGGAAGGGGACCGCCAGCTCGCGGTGGCGCGCGCCGTACCGGTCCGCGACGACGACGGCGTCGACCAGCCCGAGCAGCCCGGTGGGCTCGTCGACGATCTTCGTGATCCCGCCGGTGGCCGCCAGGGCGTCGTTGCGCGGGCCGTGCCCACCGCCGAGCGCCACGACGCGTGCGTCGCCGCCCGCCCCGTCGACGTTGAGGTGGCGGACGATCTGATCGACATGACTGCTGTCGGTGCCGACGATCCCGATGCGCATCCGGAGACGTTCCCTTCGACGGTGACCGGCGGCCCGCCAGGTCGTGGTGCGGCACCGAGTCTCGCACAGGGGGTGAGCGGCTCGTCGCGCCCACCACCGGACCCCCGCCCGCGGGCGCGCGGGCGTGTACGGGCGCGGGCGCGCGGTGCTCGCGCGTCCCTTTCGGGCGTGCTTGTCACCACCCCGGGCCAGGCATTACTGTCACCACGCCTTGGTGAACGGGAAATCCGGTGTGATACCGGTGCGGCCCTCGCCACTGTGATCGGGAAGTCCGGCTCCAGCCCTCGCGGGCAGCCACTGGGTCCTCGGACCCGGGAAGGCGGAGCACGGGCGGTGGTACCCGTCAGCCAGGAGACCGGCCAAGGCGCGTCAACCATCCACGAGGTGCTGGAGAGGGTCTACTGAGCCATGCACATAGCCGAGGGCTTTCTGCCTCCGGCGCACGCGATCGCCTGGGGCGTCGCGTCCGCGCCGTTCGTCGTACACGGAGTACGGTCACTCACCCGTGAGGTCAAGGAGCACCCGGAGAGCACCCTGCTCCTCGGCGCCTCCGGTGCCTTCACCTTCGTCCTGTCGGCCCTGAAACTCCCTTCGGTCACCGGGAGTTGCTCGCACCCCACCGGTACCGGGCTGGGCGCCATCCTGTTCCGGCCGCCGATCATGGCGGTGCTCGGCACCATCACTCTGCTCTTCCAGGCGCTGTTGCTGGCCCACGGCGGCCTGACCACGCTCGGCGCCAACGTCTTCTCGATGGCGATCGTCGGCCCCTGGGCCGGGTACGCGCTGTACCGGCTGCTGCGGCGGTTCGACGTGCCGCTGATGGTGGCGGTGTTCTTCGCCGCGTTCGTCGCCGACCTCTCCACCTACTGCGTCACCAGTGTGCAGCTGGCGCTGGCCTTCCCCGACCCGAGCAGCGGATTCCTGGGCGCGCTCGGCAAGTTCGGCTCCATCTTCGCCGTCACCCAGATCCCGCTCGCGGTGAGCGAGGGGCTGCTGACGGTGGTCGTGATGCGGCTGCTGGTGCAGTCCAGCAAGGGCGAACTGACCCGGCTGGGCGTGTTCCTGGCCGGCCGGGCGAACCGGACCGGCACGCCCGAGGGAGTGGCCCGATGAGCCGTAACGCGAAGATCAACACCCTGTTGCTGCTCGTCGTGGCCGCGCTCGCGGTGCTGCCGCTGGTGCTCGGCCTCGGCGACCACAAGGAGGAGCCGTTCGCGGGCGCCGACGCCGAGGCGGAGACGGCGATCACCGAGATCGAACCGGACTACGAACCGTGGTTCTCGCCCCTGTACGAACCGCCGTCCGGCGAGATCGAGTCGGCGCTCTTCGCCCTCCAGGCGGCGCTCGGCGCGGGTGTCCTCGCCTACTACTTCGGGCTCCGCCGGGGCCGCCGCCAGGGCGCGGAACTCGCCCAGTCCCAGGCACAGACCCGGCCACAGTCGCAGCAGGGCACCGGGAGTGCGTCCGTCGGCGCCGGGGGCTCCCCCGTCGAAGGGGCCTGAGCCCGCGTGCTGCCGATCGACGAGGCGGCGCACAGCAGCCGCTGGCGCCGCCGTCACCCCGTGGACAAGGCCGTGCTCGGACTCGGGCTCACCGTGCTCGCGATCTCGCTGCCGCCCTGGCCCGGCGCGGCCCTCGTCCTGGTGACGGCGCTCGTGCTGCTGGTCGGCCCGGCGGGCGTGCCGGGCCGACGGCTGTGGCGGGCGTACCGGGTGCCGCTGGGGTTCTGCGTGACCGGGGCGGTCACCCTGCTCGTGCAGGTCGGCGGCCCCGACGGGTTCGTGGCCCTCGCCGACGGCGGACCGGTCCGGGCGGGGGAACTCCTGCTGCGCACCTCGGCCGCCTCCCTGGGAGTGCTGCTGTTCGCCTTCACCACACCGATGTCCGACCTGCTTCCGCGCCTGGTGCGGGCCGGGGTGCCCGCGCCGGTCGTGGACGTCGCCCTGGTGACGTACCGCATGAGCTTCCTGCTGCTCGATTCCGTGCGTCTGATCCGTCAGGCGCAGGCGGCCCGGCTCGGGCACACCACGCGGGCCGCCACCTGGCGGTCCCTCGGCGGGCTCGGCGCCACCGCGTTCGTCCGGGCCTTCGACCGGGCGGCGCGGCTCCAGGCCGGGCTCGCCGGCCGCGGCTACGACGGCACCCTGCGCGTCCTGGTGCCCGAGGCCCGCGTCTCCGTCCCCTTCACCGCGGCGAGCCTCGCACTGCTCGTGGCACTGACCGTCCTCGCCCTCGTACTGGAAAGGCCGCTGTCATGAGCGAGCCCGCCGCCCTGGTCGCCCTGCGGGGCGCGTCCTTCTCGTACGAGGACGGGCCGACCGTGCTCGACGGGCTCGACTTCGAGGTGCGCGAGGGGCGCGCGCTCGCGCTGCTGGGCCGCAACGGCAGCGGCAAGACCACGCTGATGCGGCTGCTCAGCGGCGGGCTGAGGCCGCACACCGGCCGGTTGACCGTCGAGGGGCACCCCGTCACGTACGACCGCAAGGGGCTGACCCGGCTGCGCACGACCGTGCAGTTGGTGGTGCAGGACCCCGACGACCAGCTCTTCGCCGCGTCCGTCCTCCAGGACGTGTCCTTCGGCCCGCTCAACCTCGGCCTGTCCGACACCGAGGTGCGGGCCCGCGTCGACGAGGCGCTCACCGCCCTGGACATCGGCGCGCTGGCCGACCGGCCCACCCATCTGCTGTCCTACGGGCAGCGCAAACGGACCGCGATCGCCGGCGCCGTCGCCATGCGGCCCCGGGTGCTGATCCTCGACGAGCCGACCGCCGGACTCGACCCGGACGGCCAGGAGCGGCTGCTCGCCACCCTCGACCGGCTCCGCGCGAACGGCACCACCGTCGTCATGGCCACCCACGACGTCGATCTCGCCCTGCGCTGGGCCGACGACGCCGCGCTCCTCACCGCGTCCGGCGCGCACACCGGCCCGGCACCCGCCGCCCTCGCCCGCACCGACCTGCTCCGGCAGGCGGGGCTGCGCCTGCCGTGGGGCGTCGCGGCGGCCCGGCTCCTGCGCGCGCACGGGCTGTTGGCCGACGACGCGCCCGGCCCGCGCACCCCGGAGGACCTGGCCGCGCAGGTGCCCGGGGTCCCGGCCGACGGCTGAGCCATCACGACCACCGCGAGCGGCACGAACGGTCCGGGCGAGGGACCGGGTCAGGACGGCTCGGTCCCCTGCCCCTTCCCCAGGGGCGAACACCGGTAGCGCAGTGCCCGGCCCACGATCCTGAAGCGCTCGCGCCCCTTCGCCGAGAACGGGTTCGGCAGGTCGAACACCCGACGGCGCGCGGGGTCGAGGGCGGCGGTGATCAGCAGGATGCGGTAGCGGCTGCCCCGCGCGTGCCGACGGGCCGTCTCCACCTCGGACGGCCCCAGCTCGAACTCCACCCACTCGGCACCCGGTTCGCTCAGCGCCTTCACCTCGTACAGCCGGGTGGTGTCGCGCCACGCCACCTCGAAGTCGTAGCCCAGGCCGTCGGACGCCTCGCGGTCGCCGTTGACAACGGCGGCGTAGCCCGACCTCCACCGCACGTCGGAGTAACGGCGCTGGAGCCAGGCGCGCGCCGCGACCTCCCCGACGAGGCCGATGGCGGACCGCTGGTCCTCGTTGGTCCGGTTCGTCCCCGCGACGACGATGCGCGGCTCGGGGGAACCGCTTCCGCCCCGGGACGGGGAAACATCGCCGAGGGTGTCGAGGCGCACCCTGCCGGACGGTGCGGAGCCGGGCGAGCGCCGCCCGGACGCCGCGTTCGCTGCGGCGCACGAACGCCCCGGACTTGAGTTCCATGGCGAGTGCGACGACGGCGACCAGCCACTCCCTGCCCTCGACCAGCGCTGCCGTACGGGCGTCCGGTGCGATCGGCACGCCGTCCCGGTGGCGCACCTGGACCCGGGTGGCCGAGGTGCGTCTCACCGACAGGCCGTTCTCCTCGGCCAGGCGGACGAGGGCCTCGCCGGACTCGGCCGGGGCGACGAGCACGGGGGGCCCGCCAGATCGATCAGCGCCTCCTTCAGCGGGTCCGCCTCGTCGCAGATGTGGACCGGTGTCCCGTCGGCCGCCGGTGCCAGGGTGCCGAGCGTGTTGGCCCGGCTGGCGACGAGCCGGACCTCCTCGCCCGGCGCCCAGGGCCACCGGCCCGACCGGGCGAGGTGCGCCCAGGCGCGTTCGTGCTGCCTCCGGAAGGAGACGCTGAGGTAGGCGGGCACGTCACCTGCGTCGAGCGCGTCGACGAGCTGTTTCACGCCCGCTCCGGCGTGCTGTTGGTCGTCCCACTTGCGCAGGCCGAGCCGGACGAGCCGGGCGACGGCCTCCTCGTCGGTGAGCAGCCGCCGGGTCGACAGGGCCAGTTCGGTGATGGCGCGGAAGTTCGCCCCGGTGAAGCCGAGGCCCTCGTTGGCGACGTAGAGAACCCCGCCGCCCGCCTGCCCGACCGCCAGGACGGCGATCCTCCCCGGCGCTTCGGTGCCGAGGGCATCGTGTCCGTTCTGGACGGGTTCGAGGATCGTACGGCCCTCGTACTCCTGGGCGGTGTCCTCGCTGACGGACTTCAGGCTTTCGGCGAACCGCCAGGTCTCGCCCGCGTCCCGGTAGATCTCGATCCGCCGCCGGGGCAGAGCGGTCACGGCCTCGCGAAACCCCTCCCCGTTCACAACGTCCCCCCACTGTCGTGGCTGCCGCCCCCGACTCTCGCCCGCACCGGCACGCTCCTGTCGCTCCGCCCTCTCCCTAAGGGCTGTCCCGTAATCCCCGGTGGATCAGCGCGCGGCGTCAGATGCGGTGCATCGCAAGGCGGAGGGGCGTCCGCATACTGGATGTATTC
>NZ_JBSFFY010000090.1:0-19440 GCF_053596315.1 Streptomyces sp. NPDC001732 | reverse complement strand
CGCCAAGGGCGCCCCGATCGCGGGCATCGGCGTCGCGGGTGCCCCGTCCGGCGACCTCGACGAGAAGTTCGCCCAGGCCGGCGCCGCGGCCCTCGCCAAGTAACGACCGCACGGCAGACGATCCGCCTGGCCGCCGAGACGAAGCAGAGACGAAGCGGAGACGAGCGGGCGGACCGAAGCCCCTGCTTCGGCAGTCCCCGCTTCGTCAGTCTCTGCTTCGCCCTACAGGAGTCATGACATGAACGCCCTCGATCAACAACTGCTCGACGCCGCGCGCACCGGCGACACCGACGGAGTGCGGACCGCGATCGAGGGCGGCGCCCGCGTCGACTGCCGCGACGAGGAGTTGCGCACCCCGCTGCTCCTCGCCGTCCACGGGGACCACGTCGAGGTCGCCCGGCTGCTCGTGGCGGCGGGCGCGGACCCCGACGCGCAGGACCTGCGCGAGGAGAGCCCCTGGCTGGCGACCGGGGTCACCGGCAGCGTCCCGATGCTGCGCACTCTGCTGCCGGCCGGCCCCGACCTGAAGCTGTGCAACCGGTTCGGCGGCATCGCGCTCATCCCGGCGAGCGAGCGCGGCCACGCCCCCCTACGTGCGGGAACTGCTCCGGGTCACGGACATCGACGTCGACCATGTGAACCGGCTCGGCTGGACGGCCCTGCTGGAGGCCGTGATTCTCGGCGACGGCGGCCGGGCGCACCAGGAGATCATCGAACTCCTGCTGGCGGCCGGTGCGGACGTCGACCTTCCGGACGGCGACGGGACGACCGCCCTGGCACACGCGGAACGCCGCGGCTTCACGGAGATCGCCGCCCGGCTGCGGGAAGTCCGGTGAACGCGCGCCGCGCGGGGAACGTGAGTCGCCCGGTGAGCACACGCCACGCCGCGAACACGCCCCGCGTCGCGAACACACGCCGCGCGGTGGTGGCGCTCGTCGCGGCTGCGGTGCTCGCGGGCTGCACGAGCGGTGCAAGCGGTACGAGCGGTGCGCGGGCCGGTGCCGGTCCGTCGGCCACCGCGCCGTCCGGGTCCCGCGCACCGGCCTCCCCGGCACCGGCCGCGTCCGCGGCGACCCCGCGCGGCACGCTCCTGGTCGCCGACTTCGGCGGCGACACCGTGACGTTCGTCGACCCGCGGCCGGGCCGCGACCGGCACCGGCTCGGCTCCGTCCGGGTCGGCACCGCGCCCTACGGCCTCGTCGTCGGCGAGGACGGGCTGGCCTGGGTGGCGACCGCCGAGGGCGTCGCCGTCGTGGACACCGCGACCCGCACCCGTCTCACCCGTATCCCGTACCGGACGGAGACCGGCCCCGCCACCACCGGCGAGTACCGGGGCGGCGGCATGGGCATCGCCCTCGCCCCCGACGGCCGGCACGTCTACGTCGGCGTCAACGTGCCCGGCCGCAACGGCGTGCTGGAGATCGTCGACACCGCGGCCCGGAAGGTCACCGGCACGGTCCCGGTGGGCCGCCGCCCCTTCGACGTGGACGTCTCGCCGGACGGCACCGAGGTGTACGCCACCGGCCACGACTCCTTCGACGTCACGGCGGTGAACACGGCCACGCGCAAGGCGCGGCGCTTCGAGGTCGCCCCGTACGGCACCGAGGGCGGCCTCGGCTCCTGGCTGAAGCCGCACTACGCCGTCGTCCGCCCCGCCGACGGCAGGCTGCTGCTGCCCTTCGAGGGCGAGCGGCTCGTCGTCCTCGACCCGCGCACCGGGAAGTCCACCGTCGAACGGATGACGGCCGACACCCACCAGCACGGGGCGGCGCTCGCCCCCGACGGCACCCTCCTCGTCGTCGGCACCGGCCCGGTCCTCTCCGAGGACCGGGGCCCGTCCCTGACCGTCCGCGCCCCCGACGGCTCCGAACGCGTCCTGCCGCTGGACGGCCCGCACGAGGACGTGGCGGTGTCCGAGGACGGCCGCACGGCGTACGTCACCGAGGGCTTCACCCGCGACGGGTACGGGAACGGCATCACCGTCGTCGACCTCACGGGCGAGCAGCGGCCGTACGAGGTACCGGCGACGGCCCGCCCGCTGGGCATCGCGGTTCTCCGAACCCGCTGACTCCTCCAGCCTCTCCGGCCCCTCCGGCGGCCTCTGCGGCCTCCGGACGGCTGCCGGGCCGGGGGCCTACAGAAGGCGGCACATGTCGGAAACGCCCTAGGATCGCCGGTGTGGACCAGCGAACGCCCGTGCGCCGCACGGCCCGAACCGCCGCCGTCGCCCTGCTGGTGCTGGTGACGTCCGCCGCCTGCACCGGCGACACCGGCGGTGTCCGGGGCACGCCCGGCGCGTCCGGCCTGCGCGATCCGTACTTCCCGAAGCTCGGCAACGGCGGCTACGACGTCACGCACTACGACCTCGTGCTCGACGTCGACCCGGCCGCCCACCGGCTGCGCGGCACCGCCACGATCACCGCCCGCGCGACCCAGGACCTCAGCGCCTTCAACCTCGACCTCGCCGGGCTCACCGTGCACTCCGCGACCGTCGAGGGCCGCCCGGCCACCGTCAGCCGGGCGGGCAACGAGCTGACGCTGCGCCCCGCCGCCGAGGTCGAGGACCGGCTCGGCGAGGGCGGCACCTTCCGTACGGTCGTCCGCTACTCCGGTTCGCCGCGCACCCTCACCGACCCCGACGGGTCGCAGGAGGGCTGGCTGCGGACCGCCGACGGAGCGGTCGCGCTCGGCGAACCGGCCGGCTCGATGACCTGGTTCCCCGGCAACAACCACCCGAGCGACAAGGCGACGTACGACATCGCCGTCACCGTTCCCGAGGGCCTGACGGCCGTCTCCAACGGGGAACCGGTCTCCCGCAGGACCTCGGGCACCACCACCACGTACCGCTGGCACACCCCCGAACCGATGGCGAGCTACCTCGCCACGGTCGCCGTCGGCCGATACACCACCCGGACGTCGAGGACCGCGGACGGCATCGAGGTGTTCACCGCCGCCGACACGACCGTCGCGAAGGAGAGCGAGCGGGTCCTCGCCCGGATCCCCGAGATCGTGAAGTGGGAGGCGGAACGGTTCGGCCCCTACCCCTTCACCGCCACGGGCGCGATCGTCGACCGTCCCGGGGACGCCGGTTACGCGCTGGAGACCCAGGACCGGCCGTTCTTCCCCGGCCCGCCGGACGCCGGGCTGCTGGTCCACGAGATGGCCCACCAGTGGTTCGGGGACTCCGTCACGCCCGCGAGCTGGCGGGACATGTGGCTCAACGAGGGCTTCGCGACCTACGCGGGGTGGCTGTGGGCGGAGGACAAGGAGGGCACCCCGGTCCGGGAACTGTTCGACGCGGCCTTCGAGGACGACGCCAACTGGGCCTTCCCGCCCGCCGATCCGCCCAGCGCCAAGGACATCTCGCAGGCTCCGGTGTACGGGCGCGGGGCGATGGTCGTCCACGAACTCCGGCGGGCGGTGGGCGACGAGCGTTTCTTCGCGCTCGTCCGGGGCTGGACGAAGGCCCACCGGCACGGCAACGCCTCGACCGCCGACTTCACCGCCTACGCGGAACGGACGACGGGCCGGGACCTGACGGAGCTGTGGGACACCTGGCTGTACGGCAGGAGCCGGCCCGCCCCGAAGGACTGACCGGCTCCCGTGCGTTCCGCGGTTCCGCGGTTCCGCGGTTCCGCCGTTCCGCGGAACCGCTGTTCTGCTGCTTCTGCGCCTTCCTGCCCCGGTGTTCCGTTACTTCACGTTGACGCCGCTCCAGGCGGCCTGGACGGCGGAGAGCTCCGCGCTGTCCGCCCCGTACAGGTCGGTCGCCGCCTTCTCGGTCGCCTCGCGGGCGCCCGCGTAGTCGGTGGAGGACGTCATGTACTCGGCGAGGGCCTTGTACCAGATCTGGACGGCCTTGTCCCGGCCGATGCCGGTGACGGTCGAGCCGTCGGAGGTCGGGGAGTCGTAGTCGACCCCGTTGATGGTCTTCGCGCCGCTGCCTTCGGACAACAGGTAGAAGAAGTGGTTGGCGACGCCGGAGGAGTAGTGCACGTCGAGGTTGCCGACGTTGCTGTCCCAGTAGTCGGCCGAGCCGCCGTCCTTGCTCGGCTTGTCCATGTAGCGCAGCGGGGTGCCGTCGCCGTTGATGTCGATCTTCTCGCCGATGAGGTAGTCGCCGACGTCCGTGCTGTTGTCGGCGGCGAACTCCACCGAGGTGCCGAGGATGTCGCTGGTCGCCTCGTTCAGGCCGCCGGACTCGCCGAAGTAGTCGAGGTTGGCGGTGGACGAGGTCAGGCCGTGGCTCATCTCGTGGCCCGCGACGTCGAGGGCGGTCAGCGCGCTCTTGTTGCCCTCGCCGTCGCCGTACGTCATGCAGAAGCAGCTGTCGTCCCAGAACGCGTTGACGTACGAGTCGCCGTAGTGGACCCGCGAGTACGCGGCCTTGCCGTCACCGGCGATGCCCTCGCGGCCGAACGACGACTTGTAGAAGTCCCAGGTCTGCGCGGCGCCGTAGGCGGCGTCCACGGCGGCGGTCTGGCGGTCGCCGCCGGTGCCGTCGCCCCAGGTGTCGTCGTCGTCCGTGACGAGGTCGCCGGTGCCGCTCTCGCCCTGGTTGAGGTCGTACGTCTTGTGGCCGCCGCGCTCGCCGTCGGTCAGCTCGAAGCCGGAGCCGCTCTCGGTGGTCGTCAGCTCGACGTCGCCGCTGTACTGGCTGTGGCCGACGCCGGTCTCGATCGCCTCGAACCTCCGGATCTCCTTGCCGGTGTTCGCGTCGGTGATGATGTGCATCCTGCTCGGCGTGCCGTCCTTCTGCACGCCCTTCTCGACCGTCTCGAAGGCGAGGACGGGCTTGCCGCCGCTCGCCCAGATCACCTTGCGGGCGGCGGCCGCGGTCTTGATCTTCGCCGTCGTGGACGGCACGGCTATCCGCGCCTTGGTGGCCTTGGTGACGCCCTTGAGCTTCCCGCCGGCGGCGGTGTGGGTGACGAGGTCGCCGCCGAGGACGGGCAGGCCGGCGTAGGTGCGCTCGTAGCGGGTGTGGACGGTGCCGTCGGCGTCCTTGATCACGTCACGGACGATCAGCTTCTCCTTGCCGCCGAGACCGAGGGACTCGGCGGCCGAAGTGGCTTCGGACTGGGCGGACTTGATGGCGGCGGTGCGCTGCGATGCCTTGTTCGCGCCGAAGGGGACGACGCTGCGAGTGGCGGAGGGGCCGTCAGTTCCGTTGTCCGGCGCGGCGTTGGCCGCACCGGTCTGGACGCCGACGACGACCATCGCGGCCACGGCGGCCAGGGCAGCGGCGCGACGGGTGTTCATGTGGGGGGTCATGCGTTCTCCGTTGCTCGTTCCGTGGGGGGTTACGAGCGGAGAGCGTGCCACCGAAAGACCGAGATTGACGGTGTGCTAACAAATGCCTCACATTTTTTTGACCACCTCTTGTCCGAATGGAATACGCCTGTGTTCGTTATTTGGCAGGCGTGTTGGACACGGCGGACATCACGGGGCATGACGGGCGCGTGGGGGCCGGTGGGGGAGCCGATGGCTCCGGTCGTGGTGCCGGTGCGAAGGTCGTGGGGCCCGTGCGAAGAAGCGAAGCGGAAAAGGGCGACCGGGAAAAGCGGGGAGCGGCTGGAGAAAACGGGAGGGCGGCCGGGGAAAGCGGGGGAGCGGCTGGAGAAAACGGGAGGGCGGCCGGGGAAAGCGGGGGAGCGGCTGGAGAAAACGGGAGGGCGGCCGGGTAAGGCGGGGGGAGTGGTCGGGGAAAGTGGAAGGGCGGCCGGGGAAAGGGCGCGACTCGGTTCGCGGGCACGGAAAACCCCCGGCCGTAACAGCCGGGGGTTTTCTGTTTCGTGTCCGGGCGTCAGGTCTTCGCGTCTGATACCGGACGCCGGGAATCCCGTGTCGGGAGATCGGCTCAGATGTTGACGCCGAAGTCCTGGGCGATGCCGCGCAGGCCCGAGGCGTAGCCCTGGCCGACGGCGCGGAACTTCCACTCCGCGCCGTTGCGGTACAGCTCGCCGAAGACCATGGCGGTCTCGGTGGCGGCGTCCTCGCTCAGGTCGTAGCGGGCGATCTCGGCGCCACCGGCCTGGTTGACGATGCGAATGAACGCGTTGCGCACCTGGCCGAAGTTCTGGCTGCGGGTCTCGGCGTCGTAGATGGAGACCGGGAAGACGATCTTGTCGACGTCGGCCGGCAGGCCCGCCAGGTTGACGTTGATCTGCTCGTCGTCGCCCTCGCCCTGGCCCGTGACGTTGTCACCGGTGTGGACGATGGTCTGGTCCGGCGTCGACTTGTTGTTGAAGAAGACGAAGTGGCCGTCGGAGACGACCTTCCCCGCCGGGTTGACCGCGATCGCCGAGGCGTCGAGGTCGAAGTCGGTGCCGGTGGTGGTACGGACGTCCCAGCCGAGGCCCACCGTGACGGCGGTCAGGCCCGGGGCCTCCTTGGTGAGGGAGACGTTGCCGCCCTTGGACAGGCTTACAGCCATGGGAAGTCCCTTTCATCGTCGAGTGCGGGCTTCATGCCATCACGAAGCTACCGTCACAGGTCATAACGCGGGCGGGGGACCGTGAGGTTCCTGCTCCCTTTACTTTCTTTACCGAAGTGCCCCCGGTCGGCCCGACGGGCGGAGCGCTCGGCGGCGCGGTGGAAGAGGTGGAACCCGTGGCGGCGCGGCGGAAGAAGCGGCGTACTCGGCGGTGCGGCAGAAGAAGCCGTGCGGCGGAAGAAGCGGTGCGGCAGAAGAAGCCGTGCGGCAAAAGAAGGTGACGAACGCCCCGTGGGCCGGGGAACATGGGTGACATGTCCGGGCCCTATGTCATCCGCGGTTCGGTCTCCCTGCCGGAGGCCGAGCTCATGTGGCGTTTCTCGCGGTCCTCGGGGCCCGGCGGGCAGCACGTCAACACCAGCGATTCCCAGGTGGAGCTCCGCTTCGACCTCGCGGCGACCGAAGCGCTTCCCGAGGTGTGGAAGGAACGGGCCCTCCAGCGCCTGGAGAACAGGCTCGTGGGCGGCGTGATCGCCGTACGGGCCTCCGAGCACCGCTCCCAGTGGCGCAACCGCGAGACGGCCCTTGTCCGGCTCGCCTCGCTGCTGGCCGAGGCGACGGCACCGCCCCCCAGACCGCGCCGCAAGACCAGGATTCCGCGGGGCATCAACGAGCGCCGGCTGCGCGAGAAGAAGCAGCGCGGCGAGACGAAGCGCGGCCGCTCCGGCCGCGACTGGTGACACCCCCGCCCACCGGCCGCGCCCCCCGTCCCCGCCGACCGCGCCCCCGGACCGGCCCGCTCACCCCAGCTTGCGGTAGCGCCCCCGGAAGTACGTCAGCGGTTCCCCGCCCTCCTGGGGCAGGCCCGTGCTCAGCACCCGGCCGATCACCAGCGTGTGGTCGCCCGCCGGGACCCGCTGCTCGGTGCGGCACTCCAGCGTGGCCAGTGCCCCGCCGATCAGCGGTGCGCCGGTGAGCTCCCCCCTCGTGCCGGGGAGGTCCTGGAACAGCAGCCGGTCGCTGATCCGGCCCTTCATCGCGAACCGCCCGGCGACCTGCCGCTGGTCATCGGCGAGTACGGAGACCGCCCACAGCGGCTGCTCCGACAGCAGGTCGTCCATCCGGGAGTCGTTGCGCAGGCTGACCATCACCAGCGGCGGGTCCAGCGACACCGACATGAAGGCGGTCGCGGTCATGCCGACGTCCTCGCCGCGTCCGTGCTCGTCCAGCGGCGGCTCCTGGGCGGTGATCAGCACCACTCCGGCCGCCAGCCGGGAAAGTGCGGCCCGGAACTCATCGTTGCTCACCCCCTCAGCATGGGGGACGGGCCGGGGACGCGGGGCGGGGGTCTTCGTCTGCAACACATCCGGAACGCTAACGGCGCGCCGCCTTGCCCCGCATCGGGCCAGGGGACCAGCCGGGTCCTAGGACCCGGGACCCGGCAAGCGGACGGTCCGGGCGCCCCGACGCCCGTACGCGGGCACGGCACGCCCCGGGCCGCAGGCGCCACGAGGCCCGGACGCAGACGCCGTGACGCCCGGCCGCAGGCGCCACGGCGTCCGTGCGCGGGCACTGCAACGCCCGGATTTGCGTTCAGAAAAAGGGCGGAACGGCCCCGGACGCGCTCCCGTCCCTTTACCATCTGTTGTGACTTGAGTCACAGAGTGCGATATTGGTTGACCCTGTGTACCGGCGGCACAGCTCACTGTGATTCAGTTGTGGTGAACTGCAGTAAGTACGTCGATATGAAACCTGGAGTGCTGTCGAGGTCTCGGGGAGTGCGAACAATGGAGGCCGAGTCGGAGCCGTATGTCCGTCTTGCGACGATGCGGCAGCTGCATCAGGCCGTCGCCGATCTCAACACGGCGCGGAGCCTGGCCGACACGCTGCAGACCGTGGCCGACGGAATCGTCAGCGGCCTGGGCTACGAGCTGGCCTGTGTGAACATGGTCCGCCCCGACGGTGACCTCGTCGTCGCCGCCTTCGCCGGCAACAGCGCCGCGGAAGCCCTGATCACCGGCCGGGTCGGCTCCCGCGCCTCCTGGGAGCGCAGGCTGACCATGGGCCTGGCGTGGGACGAGCTGCGGTTCATCCCGTACACCGACGGCTGGGTCCTCATGGACGACGACGTGCCGCAGTGGCACACCAGCGGTCCCGAGCCCCGCTTCGAGGACGAGTGGCACCCCCAGGACCGCCTCTACGCCCCGATGTACACGTCCGGCGGCGGGTGCGATCTCCTCGGCGTCATCTCCGTGGACCGCCCGCGCAACGGCCGCCGCCCCGGCGCCTGGGGCCGGGAGGCCCTCCAGATGTACGCGTCGCAGGCGGCCATTGCGATCAGCAACGCCCGGCTGAGAGCAAACATGCAGCGGGCGCTGGTCCGGCTGGAGCGGGAACAGCAGGCGCTGCGGGCCAGCGAGGAGTCCTTCCGGCAGGCGTTCGAGTACGCCCCCAGCGGCATGGCCATCGCCGAGATGGGCGGCGACCAGCACGGCCGGCTGCTGCGCACCAACGACGCCCTGTGCCGGCTGCTCGGCCGCCCCGCCTCCGTCCTGCGCCGCTACTCCTTCGCCGACCTCGTCCACCCCGAGGACATCGGCACCCTGCTGCGCACCTCCGCCGAGGGCGGCCGGGCCGAGCTGCGGCTGGGCCGGCGCGACGGCTCCTACCTCTGGGTCTCGCTGCGCAACTCCGTCGTCGCCGACACCACGGACGGCCCCCGCTTCCTGCTCACCCATGTCGAGGACATAGAGGAGCGCAAGCGGCACGAACTGCATCTCGCGCACCGGGCCTCGCACGACGCGCTCACCGGCCTGCCCAACAGCGCCGAGCTGCGCTCCCGGCTGGGCGCCCGGCTCTGCGACCGCCCGCACGCGGCCACCACCGGCGTGGTCGGGGCCCTGGACGCGTCCTACGGCGACCCCGACGACCCGGAGTCGCGGGCGCACGGCTACGACGTGGACACGGCCCCCGGCGTCCCGTACGACCACCATGTGCACGCCGTCGCGCCCGACGACGAGAACGACGACGGCACGAAGGGGCTCGCGGTCCTCTTCTGCGACCTGGACGGCTTCAAGTCGATCAACGACCGCTTCGGCCACCACACCGGTGACGCGGTGCTGATCGAGGTCGCCCGGCGCCTGACCACCTGTGTCCGGGACGGCGACACCGTCGCCCGGCTCGGCGGTGACGAATTCGTCGTCCTCGCCGACGGCCTGGGTGCCGCGGACGCCGCGGATCTGGCCGTACGCCTCCGTAACGCCATCATTCCGCCCATCCGGGTCGACGGCCGGGCGGTGCGCGTCGGGGCCAGCTTCGGCATCGGCTGGGCCGCCTGCGGGATGACGGCGGAAGAGGTGCTGCGCTCCGCCGACCAGCGGATGTACATCGAGAAGCGGTCCCGGGCGAAGGTTCACCGCAGGGCCGGCTGACGTTCACGGCGGGGTGGTGCCCACGCTCCGGAGCGGTTCAGGGACCTGCGGCGACAATTCTTGGTGCGGGTCGTTCGGGGTAGGCTCGGCCGGTCGGCCACGGCTGGCAACATTCGGCGACGGCTGGCGAGATGGTGAGGAGTGACCCAGGGATGACGGCCGGGAACAACGGCGCAAACACGCCCGAGGACGACGATCCGTTCGGCTACCTGTACGAGGACGGACAGGCGGCGGGCGCCCAGCCGCCGCGCCAGGGCGGCTACGGCTACCCGGGCCCGGCGGCCCAGCAGCCGGGCGTGCCCCGCACCTCGTACAACCAGGTGCGCACCGTCGGAGAGCGCCAGTACGGCCAGCAGCAGCTCCCGCAGCAGCCGGGGTACGGCCGGCCGAACGCGCAGTACGCCGCCCCGGAGACCTACCCCGGTGCCGCCACCGCCCCGCAGCAGGGCGGCCACGGCCGCTCCGGCGGCCCCTCCGGCAAGGGCGGCCCGAACACCAAGGGCCTGCTGATCGGCGCGGTCGCGGTGGTCCTGGTCGTACTCATCGGCATCGGCGCCGCGCTGATCACTGGCGACTCGGACAAGGACAAGAAGAAGGACGAGGCCACCTCCTCCGCCGGTCCCGGCAGCGAGGTCGAGGAGTCCCCGAAGCCGGAGCAGTCCGCCACTTCCGAGGCCCCGGCCGAGCTGCCGAAGCAGGACGCGGCGACGCTGAAGCTCGGCGGCACGGCCCAGCTGGACAACACCGTCAAGGGCGCCAAGAGCGCCAACGGGCAGTACATCAACCTCAACGAGGTGGGCCGGTCGGCGACCTGGCTGGTCGAGGTCCCGAAGGCCGGTCCGTACACGCTGTTCGTGACGTACGGGGTGCCGGGCAAGGACGCCAAGACGTCCCTCACGGTCAATGCCGAGGCCCCGCGTGGCATCAACATGAAGAACTACGCCAACGCGGCCGAGGGAGACCTGGAGAAGGGGTGGACGACGACGTTCGCGTACGTCAACCTCACCAAGGGCCCGAACACCCTGATGATCTCCTGCAACGACGGCGACCAGTGCGACGCCAACCTGGACCAGCTGTCGCTGAAGGCCGGTCACGTCAAGCGCTGACCCGTACGGGAAAGGTCCGGCCCCGCGCCTTCGGGCGCCGGGGCCGGACCTTTCCCGTGGGTGGGGCGCTCAGCCCATCAGGGCCAGGAAGCCCGCCACCGTCGCGGCCATCGCCTCGCGGCCCGGGGCGATGTACTTGCGCGGGTCGACGCCGGTGGTGTTCTCGGCCAGGTACGCGCGGACCGCGCCGGTGAACGCGGTGTTCAGGGCCGTGCCCACGTTGATCTTGACCATGCCGGAGGAGGCGACGGCCCGGCGGATCTCCTCGTCCGGGACGCCGCTGGAGCCGTGCAGCACCAGCGGGACCGGGACCGCGTCGCGCAGCCGGCCGATCAGCTCGTGGTCCAGGGCGGCGGTGCGCTCGGTCATGGCGTGCGAGGAGCCGACCGCGACGGCCAGCGCGTCCACGCCGGTGTCGCGGACGTACGCGGCGGCCTCGTCCGGGTCGGTGCGGACGCCGGGGGCGTGGGCGTCGAGCGGGGCCTCGCCCTCCTTGCCGCCGACCTTGCCGAGTTCGGCCTCGATCCAGATGCCGTGCTCGTGACCCCAGGCCACCGCGGCGGCCGTGGCGCGCACGTTCTCCTCGTAACCGAGCCGGGACGCGTCGAACATGACGGAGCCGAAGCCCTCCGCGTGCGCCTGGTGGAGCAGGTCCACGGACTCGACGTGGTCGAGGTGGAGCGCGAGCGGGGCGCTGGAGGCGCGGGCGGCTGCGGCGGCTGCGGCGGCTATGGCGGAGAGCCGTCCGCCGTGGAACTTCACGGCGTTCTCGGAGATCTGCAGGACGGCGGGGGCTCCGGCGCGTTCCGCGCCGGCCGCGATGGCCTCGGCGTGCTCCAGCGTGATGACGTTGAAGGCGGCGATCCCGCGTCCCTCGGCCTGGGCGGCGGAGACGAGTTCACCGGTGCTGACGAGCGGCATGCTGACCTCTTGGTGCTTCTTCGGACCCCCGGTCGGGCGGTGGGTCCGGGACGGGCGCGGCCCTTGTCAGGCCGCTGGTGCGTGTTCCTCGATGACGATGCGCGGCAGCAGCTCCTCGTACGCCGCGCGGTCGAAATCGCCGGCCGTCGGGGCGAGCACGGTCGCCGTCGACAGTGCCACCGCCCGCCGCAGCCGGTCCGGCCAGCCCAGCCCCTCGACGAGGCCGGACAGCAGCCCGGCCACCGCGGAGTCGCCCGCGCCGGTCGGGTTGCCCAGGACCTTGGCGGGCGGAGCCGCCTGCCAGATCCCGTCGGGGGTGACCGCCAGCACGCCGTCCGGGCCCAGCGAGGCGACGACGCCGTGCGCGCCCCGGCGGCGGGCGTCGCGGGTGGCGCGCATCGGATCGCGGGAGCCGGTGAGCTGGGCCAGCTCGTCGGCGTTCGGCTTGATCAGGTCGGGGCGGGCGGCGATGCCGCGGCGCAGCGGTTCGCCGCTGGTGTCCAGGAGTACGGGGACGCCCGCGGCGCGGGCCGGGCGGACCAGTTCGGCGTAGGCGCCGACGTGGATGCCGGGCGGGAGGCTGCCGCAGAGCGCGACGGCGTCGGCCCCGGCGAGGAGCTCCTCGTACCGGCCGAGGAAGGCGGTCCACTCGTCGGCGGTGACGAGCGGGCCGGGTTCGTTGAGCTGGGTGGTGTCGCCGGTGGCCCGGTCGACGACGGCGATCGTGCGACGGGTGTTCCCGGTGACGGCGACGAGGGCGTCGGTGATCGGGGCGGGGCCCGCCGGGGCCGGGGTGCCGGCCGGGGCGGAGGCGTCCGGGGCACCCGGGTGATCCGGGGCGTCCGGGGCGGACTTCCGCGGCGACAGGTCGGCCAGCAGCTCGCGCAGTACGGCTCCGGTGGGGCCCCCGGCGAAGCCGGTGACCGTGGTCTCGTGGCCGAGGGCGGAGAGCACCCGGGCCACGTTGAGCCCCTTGCCGCCGGGGCGCTCGGACATGTCGCCGATGCGGTGACTGGTGTGCGGGACGAGCTTCGGGACCTCGTACGTCAGGTCGAGTGCCGTATTCAGTGTGACCGTCAGGATCACCGCGGCCGCTCCCCCGATCCCTGTCCGAGCGCGAAACCGTGGATGGTATGCGCTTTCTGGCTGTTTCCCAGGCGATCATGCCAAAGAGGTGGCGGTCGGCCCAGACCCCCGGACCAACCGCCGTCTCTTCGTTACGTACCCCGGTGACCCGTCGGATTCGTCAGCCGACTCGGGGCTCGACGATCCACTCGCCCTTGCGCATGACGCCCCTGAGCGCGAAGTCCGCGTCCAGGACCACCAGGTCGGCGTCCTTGCCCGGCTCCAGCGAGCCGACCCGGTCGTACACGCCGAGCAGTCGCGCCGGGTTGGCGGAGATGGACTGCACGACGTCGTCGACCGGGAGCCGGTCGATGGTCACGGCCCGGTGGAACGCGGTGTCCAGGGTGAGCGTGGAGCCCGCGATCGAGTTGCCCTCGACCAGCCGCGCGACGCCGTCCCTGACCTCGACCGCGAGCGGGCCGAGCTGGTACCGGCCGTCGCCGAAGCCAGCCGCGTCCATCGCGTCGGTGATCAGCGCGACGCGGTGCGCGCCCGCGTGGTGGTAGGCCAGTTCCAGGGCGGCGGGGTGCAGGTGCGTGCCGTCGTTGATCAGCTCGACGGTGATCCGCTCGTCCTCCAGGAGGGCGGCGATCGGGCCGGGGTCGCGGTGGGCGAGCGGCGGCATGGCGTTGAACAGGTGCGTGGCGACGGTGGCGCCCGCGTCGATCGCCTCGACGGTCTGCTCGTACGTGGCGTCGGTGTGGCCGATGGCGGCGATCACGCCGTGCTCGGCGAGCAGCCGCACCGAGTCGATGCCGCCCGGGAGTTCGGTGGCGAGCGTGAACATCTTCGCGGTGCCGCGCGCCGCGTCCATCAGCTTGCGGACCTCGGCCGGGTCCGGGTGGCGCAGCAGCTCCTCGCTGTGTGCGCCCTTGCGGCACGGCGAGATGAAGGGTCCCTCGAAGTGGATGCCGGCCAGGTCGCCCTGCTCGACCAGCTCGGACAGGACACCGGCCCGGTGGGCGAGGAAGTCCATCTCGCCGGTGACCGTGGAGGCGACCAGGGTGGTGGTGCCGTGCTCGCGGTGGGTGCGGATGCCGGTGAGGACCTCGTCCACGGTGCCGGAGGTGAAGGACGCGCCGCCACCGCCGTGGTTGTGCATGTCGACGAAGCCGGGAACCACCCAGTGGCCGCTCAGGTCGAGGGTGGGGGCGTCCGGTGCCGCGCTGCCCGCGATCCGGGTGCCTTCGACGATCACCCGGCCGTCCTCGACGGTCCCGGTGGGAAGCACCACCCGGGCACCTGCGAGAACCGTGCTGTCTGCGCGTCCGGCCATCAGGCGGATACCTCCGTGGAGAGAAGATCCCAGGCGAGCAGCCCTGCGCCCAGGCATCCGGCGGTGTCCCCGAGGGCCGCCGGGACGATGTGGGGCAGCCTCTGGAACGTGACGCGTTCCTCGACGGCCGCACGGAGTGGTGTGAACAAGGTTTCCCCGGCCTCGGCGAGGCCGCCACCGATGATGAGCGTGCTCGGGTCCAGCAGCGTCAGGGCGGTGACCAGCCCGGCGGCGAGCGCGTCGACCGCGTCGCGCCAGACCTCCGTGGCCGCGGGATCGCCGGATGCGACGGCCTTCGCGCAGTCCGCCGCGTCCGCCTCCGGGTCGCCGGACGCGGCGGCCCAGGCGCGGCTGACGGCGGATGCGGAGGCCAGGGTCTCCAGGCAGCCGCGCTGTCCGCAGCCGCAGTCCGGCCCGTCCGGCCGGACCACGATGTGCCCGATCTCGCCCGCGTACCCGTGCGCGCCCGCCTCGATGGCCCCTGCGATGCCGATGGCCCCGGCGATGCCGGTGCCCAGCGGGACGAAGAGGAAGCGGTCGGCCCCCCTGCCCGCGCCGATCCGGCCCTCGGCGAGCCCGCCGGTGCGCACGTCGTGGCCGAGCGCGACGGGCAGGCCGCCGAGCCGCTCGCCGAGCAGTCGCCGCATGGGCACGTCGCGCCAGCCCAGGTTCGCGGCGTAGACCGCGATCCCGTTGTCGGCGTCGACGATGCCGGGCACGGCGACACCGGCCGCGACGGCGCTCTCGCCGAAGTGCTCCTCGCCGTACGCCCGCAGGTCCGCGGCGAAGGAGAGGATCGACTCCACGACGGCGTCGGCGCCGCGCTCCCGGCCCGTCGCCCGCCGCGCCTCGTGCAGCAGGGAGCCGTCGGCCCCGACCAGTGCGGCCTTCATTCCGGTGCCGCCCACATCGAGGGCGATGACGTGTTTCACGGGAGACAGTTTCGCCCGAGGAGCCAAAAAGGTCTAGTCCACTATCCCGGTTTGTTGCGCATCTATACAAAATCGCGACCACGTCATTGCGACCCCTTGGGGCGACGGCCGGGGACGCGTCGGGACGTGTCGGGGCGCCCCGGTACGGGCCGGGGCGCCCCATGACGCGTCAGGGCGAAAGGATCACGCTGCGCGTGAGGTTGCGCGGGCGGTCCGGGTCGTACCCCTTCGCCTCCGCCAGCTCCACCGCCAGCCGCTGGGCCCGGATCAGATCCGCCATCGGGTCCGCCGCGGCGTGCGCGACCAGCGTGCCGCCCACCCGGGCCACATCGCCGGCGAGCCCCTCCGGCAGCGGGCCGAACACCCAGGCCACCCGGTGCGGCCCGGTGATCGCGATCGGGCCGTGGCGGTACTCCATCGCCGGGTACGACTCCGTCCAGGCGCCGGCCGCCTCACGCATCTTCAGCCCGGCCTCCTGCGCCAGCCCGTACGTCCAGCCGCGCCCCAGGAACGTCCACTGCTCGGCCGAGACCACCGCCTCGTCCAGCGGCTCCGTCACCGCCAGCTCCGCGTCCACCGCGGCGGCGGCCACCGTCTTCACCCCGGCCGGAAGCGGACCCGACGCCTCCAGCCCGGCCCGCAGGAAGGCCAGCGCGGTGGTGGCGAACCGGGTCTGGACCACCGACTCCTCGTCCGCCCAGTCCAGCACGGCCACCGCGTCGGCGGCGTCCATGACCGGCGTCTTCGGGTCGGCGGTCAGCGCGACCGTGGCGACCCGGCCGCGCAGCTCGCCCAGCAGCTCCAGCACCTCGGTCGTCGTGCCGGACCGGGTGATCGCCACCACCCGGTCGTACGGCCGCCCGGCCGGGAACTCCGAAGAGGGGTACGCGTCCGTCTCGCCCTGCCCGGCCGCCTCGCGCAGCGCCGCGTAGGCGATGGCCATGAACCAGGAGGTGCCGCAGCCGGTGACCGCGACGCGCTCGCCCGGCCGCGGCAGCCCGTCGAACGCCGCCCCCGCCTCCGCGGCGCGCCGCCAGCAGTCGGGCTGGGTGGCGATTTCTGATGCGGTACGCGACATGCGGAACGGCTCCTTGCGGCGTGGATCGGGACGGGTCGGGCGGTACGGCACGGCGTTCGGGGCGGGCCCCGGACGCGCGAAGGGCCCCGCGCCACAACCTACTTGGCGGTAGGCCCAATCCAGAGCAATGCCCCGCGAAGGTGCCCGGCACACCCGGCCGGACGCCCGGTCGGCGTGTTGTGAAAGCGATACCGACTTTGGTGTAGACCTTCGACGATCTCCTGGGGCAGGATCGCACCTCGTTCAGGGACCCCGCGGCGGGCGTGACCGGTGTGGGCGGCGCTCTACGGATGAGGACGGTCTGGGCTGTGCGGTTACGCTGTCGGGTACTGACTGCGGTCGTGACCGCGCTGGGCATGACGGCGGCACTGGCGGGCTGCGGCGGCAGCGGCCCGGGGGACGTCACCCTCACGCTCGTCGCGGCCGACTACGGCACCGGCCCGGCCAACAGCTCCGAGAAGTACTGGGCCGAGGTCGTGCGGGGCTTCGAGTCGGCCCACCCCGGCATCGAGGTCGACGTCAGCGTCCGGCCGTGGAAGACCGTCGACCGCGAGGTCGCCGCGATGGTGCGGAAGGGGCAGGCCCCCGACATCGCCCAGATCGCCTCGTACGCCGACTACGCCAAGGCCGGCAGGCTCTACCGGGCCGACGAGATGCTCTCCATCCGGGCCCAGGCCAACTTCCTGCCGCGCCTGGCCGAGGCGGGCAGCGTGGACCGCACCCAGTACGGGCTGCCGTTCGTCGCCAGCACCCGGCTGCTCTTCTACAACAAGAAGCTCTTCGCGCAGGCGGGCCTCGACGCCCCGCGGACCTGGGACGACATCCGCGCCGACGCGGCGGTGCTCGGGCAGCGCGGGGTGGCCTACCCGTTCGCGCTGCCGCTCGGCCCGGAGGAGGCCCAGGCCGAGACCATGATGTGGGTGCTCGCCGGGGGCGGCGGCTACCTCGACGACGGCGGCTCGTACGACATCGACTCGACCGAGAACGTCGACACCTTCGACTGGCTGCGGACGAACCTGGTGGACCAGGGTCTCGTCGGCCCCGTCGCCCCCGGAGAACTCGACCGGGCGAAGGCGTTCGCCGCGTTCGCCGACGGCGAGGTCGGCATGCTGAACGGCCACCCGACGCTGATGCAGGAGGCCGAGCGCAAGGGCGTCTCCGTCGGCATGGTGCCGATGCCCGGCATCGACGGCCCCGGCAAGGGCTCGCTGGGCGTGGCCGACTGGATCATGGGCTTCAAGCAGCACGGCCACCGCGCGGAACTGGGCAAGTTCTTCGACTACTTGTTCACCGACGAGAACGTCGTCGACTTCGCCGACGAGTACGACCTGCTCCCGGTCACCGACAGTGCCTCGGCGGCCATGGAGTCCGACCCCGCGTACAAGCCGCTGTGGAAGTTCCTGGCCGCGCTGCCGGACTCGCAGTTCTACCCGTACGGCAAGACGTCCTGGGCCCGGACCAGCGAGTCGATCAAGGAGAACATCGGCAGGGCGGTCGAGCCGAACGGCGGCCCCGAGAGCGTGCTGGGACGGATCGCGCGCGACGCGGCCGAGGCGGAGCACGCGAAGTAGCAAGGGGGGAGCAGCAGAGGGGAACAGCAGAGGGAAGCAGCAGGTGGCAGTCGGCCGCACGGGCGTTATGTTGGCTGATATGACCGCCCCCACGCACGGCCCCGACGACCCGGACGGACTCTCCGACAGGGACCGCGCCGTGCTCGCCGTCGAACGGCAGTCGTGGGCCGGACCCGGCGCGAAGGAGCGGGCCATCCGGGAACAGCTCGGCATCTCGCCCACGCGCTACTACCAACTGCTGAACGCGCTCCTCGACGACCGCCGCGCCCTGGAGGAGGACCCGGTGACGGTGAACCGCCTGCGCCGGGTCCGGGACGCCCGCCGGGACCGCCGCTGAGCACCGGGCAAAGCCCCTCCGGCAGCTCGGGACCAAGCCCCTTCGGCGACCGAGGCGCGGGAGCCCGGGGCAGCGCCCCGGAAACGCCACAACGGTTCCGGGCCCGCCCCCCGGCTGCCGGAAACGCCACAACGGCTCCCGGTCCGCACCCCGGCTATAGGCTCGCCCCATGGGAAGCAACCCGGAAGACCGCACTCCCGCATCCGCGCCGAGCGAAACCCCGTCCGAGCTCCCGATCCCCGCCACCGCACCGGGCCGGGAGGCTCTCGCCGCGATCCTCGCGCGCCCCGACCGTGCCGTCGTCGCACTCGACTTCGACGGCACCCTCGCCGACATCGTCCCCGACCCGGAACAGGCCCGCGCCCACCCCGGCGCCGTCCCCGCACTGGCCGCGCTCGCCCCGAAGGTGGCCTCCGTCGCCGTGATCACCGGTCGCCCGGCCGGGGTCGCGGTCCGGCACGGCGGCTTCGCCGGAGTCCCCGGCCTCGACCACCTCGTCGTCCTCGGCCACTACGGCGCCGAACGCTGGGACGCCGTCTCCGGCACCGTCCACGCCCCCGCCCCGCACCCCGGGCTCGCCGCGGTCCGCGCCGAACTCCCGGGCGTGCTGGACCGGGCCGGTTCCTGGCACGGCACCTGGACCGAGGAGAAGGGGCGGGCGATCGCCGTCCACACCCGCCGCGCCTCCGACCCGCAGGCCGCCTTCGAGGCCCTGCGCGCCCCCCTGGGCGAGCTGGCCGCCCGGCACGGGCTGATCGTCGAGCCCGGCCGACTGGTCCTGGAGTTGCGCCCGCCGGGCATGGACAAGGGCGTCGCGCTCGCCCGGTACGTACGGGAGACGGGCGCCGAGTCCGTCCTGTACGCGGGCGACGACCTCGGCGACCTCGCGGCGTACGCCGCGGTGGAGAAGCTCCGCGCCGGGGGCGCCGCCGGCACTTTGGGGCTGCTGGTGTGCAGCGGCAGCGCGGAGGTGCCCGAACTGGCGGAACGGGCCGACCTGCGGCTGGGCGGCCCGGGGGCCGTGGTGGGCTTCCTCGCGGCTCTGGCGCAGCACCTCTAGTAGTGCTTGGTCATGTGCGGTCCGTGATGGCGTGTCTTCTTGATGGGGCGTGTCGTTGACCGGACGTGCTGGGTGGGGAGTTGGCTGCGGTCCGGTGTGATCTGGAGGACTTCGCGGCGGAGATGTTCGGGCCGTTCGCGCGGGCGGATCAGCGGCGGTGGGGCGGG
>NZ_JBSFFY010000089.1:0-19500 GCF_053596315.1 Streptomyces sp. NPDC001732 | reverse complement strand
TGGCCGCGTTCAGCGGCAGCTCACCCCACTTCCGCCCCCGCCGCCACCTGATGACCGCGCCCGAACACCGAGCCGAGATGACCGTCCGCTTCGCGGTCTGGGACCAGGTCACCGCCGCCGGCCGGCCCGCCGCGGCCTGAGCACGAAAGCCGGAACCCGGCCCCCCGCACCCGGCACACCGTCAGGCACTCACACACTCAACAACGTGACAGCGCCCGTGCGTTCGCCCACCTGCACTGGTTCCGCCGCCTGCGGATCCGCTGGGAGATCCGCGACGACATCCACGAAGCCTTCTGACCCTCGGATGCGCACTCATCTGCTGGCGTCGCCTGTCACAGCAGGTCCGAGCCCTCACGCAGTAGCCATTCCCTAACAGAAGGGGCACGGTCGAGCAGCCGGCTGACCTGCATGCCTTCTTCGCGCGAGGTCACCCTCGGCAGCGGGGTGAAGTCGTCGGGAAGCACGTCCAACAGGCTCACCACGCGGTCTCCCCCACGCAGACTGATCAACAGCTCGCACCGCAGCTGGCGCGGAACGTCCGGGCGGTGGGACAGGCTGTTCCACAGGGCTGGCCACAGGTAGTGGGTTCCGTCGGGCGCCGCATTCGCTTGCACCCACGCCGGGTCCAACCGCTGGTTCAGGCTGAGGGCACACGCACGCTCCTCCAGCCTGAACAGCGAGGCCGAATCGATGACCTTCACCTCGCGAGGCAGCGGCTGATCGAAGTGCATCGCCCCATGCTGCCCGACAACACCCCACGCCGGGCAGTCGACCCCAGAAAGTCATTCCGTTAGGAGTCCTAAGTCCCGCCGGGGGTGTGCCGCCCTGGCAGTCGGGGCGGCACACCCCCGGCGGGGCGAAGGTCACCCGGCCTGTTCCTGCAGGTCCGCTGCGGGAGCGGGCGCGGGCATGCGCCAAGCCACGACCGCGCCGGTCACGAGCCCCATGACGGCCAGCAGGGTGGCCACCAGGAATGGGTCGAAGGAGTGCAAGGACGGGGCGAACCCGATCCCAACGCAGACTGCTACCCCGGTGGCCCCGCCCAGTTGGTCAGCCGCGCGCTGAATGCCCGAGGCGGTACCGGCGTCGTCCTCGGTGACGCCGCTGACCGCGAGGTACTGGAGCCCCACGATGCCGAACCCCATCCCGGCCGCGATCAGGAGCATGGCCGGGATCATCGTCATGCCGCCTGCCCGCAGGGCCGCGATGGCTGCGATAGCGGTCATCGCGGCCGCGGTGAACCCGATGCCGGCAAGCACACACGCGCGTGCTCCCCAGCGGCTCAGCAGACGAGGCACGAGCATGGAGAACACGATCAGCGAGACCGCCAGAGGCAGCATCGTCAGACCCGCGCCCAACGGGCCGATGCCCAAACGGTCCTGCAGATAGAAGGTGAACAGCAGAAACGAGGTCGACAACCCCCCCGCTCAACAGCATCGTGGCCAGGTTGGCCGCCACACGCGTGCGGTTGGCGAAGAAGCGCAGCGGCAGCAGCGGGTTGCGCGAGCGTGCCTCGACACACACGAACCCGGCCCCGGCGGCCACCGCCCCGGCCAGCGCCCCCAGGACCACCCATGTGGGCGTTCCGGGTTCCCCAGCCTCGACCACGCCGAAGATGAACAGCAGCGGGCAAGCGGTCAGCAACAGCGCGCCGCGAAGGTCCAGCCGCGGGGCGTCTTTGGTCACGGGCCGGTCTCCCTCGACCAGGAAGACAGCGGCCAGCAGCACGACTAGGACGAACGGAACCGAGACCAGGAAGATCCACCGCCACCCCAGGTGGGTGGTGACGATTCCGGACAGGACGAATCCGAGCACGAGACCGCAGCTGGCCACCGCCGCCCACACGCTCAGGGCCCGCGACCGACGCGGACCTTCGGGGAACATCAGGACGATGGTGGCCATTGCAGCGGGCAGCGCGATGGCCTCACCGGCGCCCTGCAACAGGCGCGCGACCACCAGCAGGGAAAACGTGGGGGCCAGGCCCGCCAGCAGCGACGCGGCGCCGAACAGGCCGGTGCCGAGCAGCAGCACGCGCCGCCGCCCGAGCAGGTCGCCCAGCCGGCCACCGAGCATCAGCAGCCCACCACCGGCGACCGTGTACCCGACCACGACCCAGGTCAGGGAGTGCCCGTCGATGTCGAAGTCGGCGCCGATCGAGGGCAGGGCGATGTTGACCACGGTCACGTCGACCGCAATGAAGAACTGCAGCATGGACACCGCGCACAGCACCAGCCATGCGCGTGCCGGGGACGGGCTGTGCCCGCGGGAAGAAAGGATGCCTGGAAGCATCAGGTGCTCCGTCGCTCAGAAGAAGTTCTGAGCAGCACAAACGTGCCGCTCCGGTCTGATCACGAAGCGGCTGGACGTCCAGGAGGAGCGTGTGAGTCGAACGTCCCGCCGCTAGCGGGGCGTCCTGGTCACTGCGGCGCAAGCGGCCGCACACGAAGCAGCAGACATGCCGTTAACGCTACCAGGGCGGAGACGCCCGGCTCAGACACCTGCCTGACGTCTCATCTCTTCACTCGTAGCCCGGTTCTACAGAGCTTCCTGGGCACGGGAAGCTCGTCGCCGCGGAGCACCTCTCCGCGCGATCTCTAAGGCGCTACCAGGAACTCAGCCCTGCCGTGGTTGCGGGCACAGCCTCGCCGGAAGAGCGGACAGAACACGGCCGCCTCACCATGCTTCAGCACCGGTCGCCCAGTCCCGCACCAGACATGCCCACCCGGATCGGCAATACCCTGCGCGCCGTCGAGACCCGCCCCGTAGACAAGTACGGCTTGGACGTCGTTTCCGTGTGGCCTCATCTTTGGCTGCTGCTGCCCGATACCGCCCGTAAGGAAATCGCCACGGCAAGAGTCTCGCTGGACGCCTCCGTGGCCGCGTCCATTTGGGGTGTGCTCTTTGTTCTGTTCGCCCCGTTGACGCTGTGGGCAGTGCCAGCCGGGCTCGGCGTTGCTGTGGTTGCGGTCGTGGCCTGGGTGCCCTCCCGTGCAGAGGTGTACGCCGACCTCCTTGAGGCTGGATTCGACCTGTATCGAAGAACTCTGTATGAGTAACTTCGCTGGCCCACGCCGTGCAACCCGAAGGGGGAGCGCACTCAGGGACAGGTGCTGACTCGCTATTTGGTACGCGGTTCGGACAGCACCATTCCCGTCTGGGGTAGCGGCCGCTGACCTCCCGGGTGTGCACGCACTACACGACTCGGCGGCCAGCGTTACGCCACATAGCTCAAGGCTCTTGACCTGTACAGAAGCCAACACGCCGTCCGCGCTGGGGCGAACGTCCAGCTTGCCGACGGCCCGCCATATGCGCGAGTGGCCCTGCGGCAGTTTCGCGGTCCATTTGGGGCGGGCGACGCCGACGTAGTGCATCGCGGTCTTCTCCGTGATGCCGAACCGTCGCATCAATGTGAGCGGATCGGCCCGTTTCATGTGCCTCGTTGTCGACCCGGCACACCGAAGACACCGCCCTTGATGAGGATGAGCAGCAGGCCGATGCCGATCCGGACGACGGGCAGCAGGACGTGGCCCCAGCGGCTGAGAGCCTGGCTATCACGGGCCAGTTGCGAAGTACCGGCCAGCCGCGATCCACATCGCGAGCAGGTGTCCGCGAGGCCCAGGTCGGCCTGCCTGAGCCCGCCGACCGGGCTGTCTCCGCGAGGTCCTCGAACGGCAAGGACCTTGAAGGCTGATCACCGCAGACCCCTCGGTCTGGTAGCTTCGACGGCCACGCGGCAACACGCTGGAACCGTCCGCAGAAACGGCAGCATCCGTCGTGTCGCACCTACGCCTCCACGGCGGCGTTGCGGAAAGCGGTGCTCGGCAGCTGTGGGCATTGCGGCCAGAAAGGATCATGAGGAAGGCCGTCCTCATACCCTCCGATCACTCCAAAGCGACCGCACGGACGGGCCCGATATCAAGGAGAAGCCCTGTACCGGAAACCCTCCCGGCTGAGCTGGTAGCAGCGGCGCGGTCTCGCCATCCTCAGCAAGACAACGGGGATGCCTGCGTACCCGACGAGGTAGTCAGGGGTGATCTGGCGGGGGACCTCGGAGATCCAGGCCCGACCGTCCGGGGAATCGACCGCGAACGCGGGCAGGATGCCGATGAGCCCACGGGCCTGTGCCAGCAGGCCCTCGTCGTCCAGGGCCAAGCCGGCGTCCCACAGGAACTCGGCGTTACCCGCCAGCCCGTGGCATAGCGTCGGTCCGCTCCAGCGGGCCCCAAGGGCCACCGAGCGGCAGGCGCGCCGGAGTGTCTCCGTCGGGTCCGGCTCGAGGCCGAGGCGCCGAGTGTGCAGGAGCATCCGGCCGATGCCCGTCGCCCCGTGGCACCAGAACGGCGGGTGCGCCCGGCCGCCTTCCGCGATGGGCCAGGCGATCCCGCTGAGGTCCTCCAGGCAGCGGATCGCCTGGCCCGTGATCCATGCGGAGGCTTCGCGCGCGGTCTCCTCGTACTCGGACGCACCGGTGGCTTCGTAGAGGTCTAGCAGGGCGTCGGCTATGCCAGCCGCACCGTGGGCGTAGCCCAGGAGGCTCTTGCCGCTGAGATCTCCGTAACCCGGCGGGATGGGCCAATGTGCGGTGTTGTGCCCGCCCTCGCGCTGCCGCAGGAGGATGTCGGCGCAGTGCACCGCCCGGTCGAGGCTCCGCCCGTCGCCGGTTTCGTCCCAGAGCATCAGGTGCACCAGCAGTCGGCCGGCGAGACCGTGGAAGAGGTCAGGGGAGTCGTCGAGAGCCGCCGCAGGTTGCGCCTCCGCCCGGTCGACGGCGAACCCGACGAGTTCCTTGTCGCCCAGCACTTGGCCGGCCCGCAGGAGGGCGGCCACGACACCCATCTCCCCCACATAGAGCCCGCGCGGCCCGTCCCCGGGGACGGCCGGCATGCCGTGGAGTGTCCGTGCTGCGGCGCGCAGGACGTCCGTGTGCCGCGGGACTCGCAGTTCCTGGACCAGTTCGGCCAGCGCGAGGACAGTGCCGGCCATCCCGGTGTTGATATCGCGGCCCACGAGCCCCTTGCCGACGTAGTACTCGCTGCGCCACGTCACCCCCTGCGCGGAGGACTCCGCCTGAGCGCAGATGAAGTCGCCCGTCCGGCAGGCCAGTTCGAACAGGTCCGATGCTCGCGTCCGGTCGGGGTCGGCGGCGTCGGGTGGTGCAGGCGGCTGTGGTGACCGGCTCTCCCCGACCGTCAGCAGCGCCCGTCGCACATCGCGCGCCGAGCCGAACCGTCTCTCGGGATCCGGGTCCAGGCACCGCGACACGATTTTCGTCAGAGAGCCGTCGACGGACGGCCGAAGCTGTCCGGGTGGTCTGGCGAGCAGGTCGTGCGGGTCGGGGGCCCGTGAGGGCTCAGCACCGGTGACCAGCAGGTAGAGCACTGCTCCCAGGGCGTAGATGTCGTCGGCCGGTGACACCGGGTCTCCCGCCCTGCACGCGGGCGAAAGGTAGCCGCGGGTCCCGGCCTCGCTGGGCCGGTCCGTGGCGCCGACGGGATGAGCCAGCTCAAGATCGATGAGCCGTACCGGGCCGTCGGCCGGGAGCACAATGTTGGCCGACTTGAGGTCCCCATGCACGTGGCCGGCCTTGTGGAGCACGGACACGGCATCCGCGATGGCGGCTCCGAGCTCCACCACGCGAGCGGTGGAACAGCTATGACCCGATCCGGCGAGTCCCCGTACGTGCCGGTCGAGCGTCTCCCCGCCCAGGTCCTCCAAGACGAGGATCAGTTCGTCATCGTCCTCGACGACATCGAAGACCTCCGGGGTCACCCGCCGTCCGGAGAGCCTGAGAAGCGTGGCCGTTTCCCGCCGCAGCGCCACGGTACCGTCGCCGGCCTCGCCGCCCTGGCCCGCAGGTCGCTTCGCTGCGCGCTTCAGGATGCACCCGCGCGGTGTGGTCAGGTCGAAGGCAAGTTGGACGACGGCCCGGGGCGAGTGCGCCAAGGTCATGACGGGCCGGTACCGGCCCGCCACCGTTCTAGCCAGAGTGGGCGAGGCGCCCAGGCCGATCCTGCGAAAGGGGTCGGCGGCCCAGTCCGGCACCCAAGGGGTCACTCCCCGGAGATCCGGAACCAGACGGCCGTCGGGGTCCAGCACGGCGAGGACGACGTCGCCGAGCAGGGTCTGCATCCGGGTGCTGTCGAACCCGCCGTAGCGGTAGAAGACGACGCTCCCGTCCGCGTAGGAGCGGTCTGAAGGGATGCGGGGACCGCGCATCCCCCGGGTTGCGGCTGCCAGCGCGGCCGCCACCTCAAGGGCCGAATCCTCGTCCTGCGGATAGACGGTGATGAACTTTCCGACCTGCGAGATGCCCGCCGCCCCGCGGTTGAGCCGTTCGAGCCAGGTGAGGGATCCCATCACCTTGAATGCGACTCCCAGCGTGACCAGGGGAGGCAAGGCCCGGCGAAGGGTCTCGGCGGCCGTCGAGACGTAGCTGGAAACGTGGAGCTTCCATCCCTGCCGGGGGAGGTCAGGTCCCTGTGGGAAGGCAGATATCCACGGCTGCAGCGGGCTGTCGGCCGGCACAATCCGCCAGTCGGACAGTCGGCCACCGACCGCATCCACGACGGAGCCGAGAAGCCACCGCTCGGGACGGTCGGCCGTCATCGGGGCGGCATTCGCCACACTCATTCGTCGGCTGCGTCGATCGGGATCGTGACGACGCAGGTAGGTCCGCACCTTGTGCTGATGCAGGTGAAGTCGCTGCACCCGCCCGTATGGATGCAAAGCCCCTCGGTTTCGCCCCCGAGACCCCTGGCACGTGCCTCGGCGATTGCTTGGGAGTACTCCTCGACCGCGTTCTCGGGAATCTGGAACTCGGCGAAGACGGAACCGGCGTCATCGGCGAGGCGCGTACGGAACGCTTCATCCGTCTCGGCCTGCGCAACAATCTGTGCCAGCCGAAGCCTGACGGCGCTCACGTCTTCGGTCATGGCCGCCTCCCATGTGATGTCAGTGCTTTGTGCGGCAGAGCCACCACCGATATCCAACCTCGTAGCGGACTCCCACCGCTTGTGTACCTACTGCTCCAGTTTCCGCTGCGTCCCACCTCACCGCTACCCGAGTGATCACGGATACCGACCGTCACATCGACTTCGAAGAGCTACTCGTCCCTGTCCGTACTGTGGGTCACCGGTCGTGCCGATAGCCTGCGCCCTGCTTCGCTCCGGCCCTTCTATTCGGTGGGCGCCTTCGAGGTGTGCACGATCCGGGTGCAGACGCGGCACACGGCGGCACCACCCTGCAGCCACCACCGGCAGGTGGAGCGGACCGCGCACGCTGGGAGCGGCACGCCCACACCGGCCGCTTCCACCTGGCGGCCGACGTCCGCCACCGCGTCGCCGAGGGAGCACCGCTCCCCCTCCCACTGGATGCAGGCCGCCCCGACGCACGGCCCGGCGAAGCGGAACCGGGCTTCCGGCGGGCGCAGACCGGGGGCGGAGGCTCGGGCCGCGAACTCGGCGTCCACCGTCAGCGGCTGGCGAAGGGCGGCGACTGTCCCGTCTGGTCGGACGATACCGAGCAGTTGGTGGCCTGGCGCGCACAGGCTGCTTGGGCATGTCGTCTCAGCGCGGGCCGCACCGGCCTCGGTGGCGCCCACTACTCCTCCTGCGCCATCGCGATTCCCATCGGCTCCCGCCACGGCATCAGCTCTTCAACTGCGTCGCGGGGAGGGTCCGCGTTGCCGAACGGCACCTCACGCAGCGGCGGCGCGAGATCGAGTTCCGCGACCTCGTTGAGGACGGCCCTGCGCACTGAATCCCCAATCCGCTCCAGCACCTCAGGCTGCAGGTCGCCGAGGACGGTGACGCGAAGTCCTTCTCTGGCCATGGTCCTTCCTCTCCTCAGGACAACCGACCACCGCCCGGGCGGCCGATCACCGACGACGCTGCCACCGGGGCGGCGGACGGGCGAGCGCTGGTAGCCGATTGGAGTGAAGGCGGCCCGCACCGGGCCAGGCGCCTGGTCGTTTCGGGCGTACTTCGGCACGCCGCCCACCGAAGATTCGCGCACGCTGGACCTGGGCCGGGCAGCTACCGGCTAATCCGACCGGACCGGACCGCACCGGACCGCGACCCCGACCGACCGCCGCACCGACGGGAGCACAGCATGATCGGGACCCCCGAACCCTTCGACGACACCGCGGGACTGCCACCTCTGCCAGGATGCGCTGAGGACGCAGCCGCCGCACTGAAGCTCATGTTCGTGGACCTCACCCAGGGCGCCCGGATGGCACGCGGTCAGGACCCAGTCAAACGGCCGGTGTTTCTCAAACCGCACGGCGTCGCCTGCGGCACGTTGACGGTCGCCGATGACCTGCCGACGGAGCTGCGTGTTGGCTTTCTGGAAGCCGCCCGCACCCGGCCCGGCGGCCTGACCGCCTGGGTGCGGTTCTCCAGCGACACCGTGCCCGGCAGCTCCGACCTGAAGACCACGCTCGGCGCCGGCATCAAGCTGTTCGGCGTGCCCGGCCCGAAACTTCTGGAGGCCGACACCGAGGCCGACACCCAGGACCTGCTGCTGCAGAACCACGACGTCTTCTTCGTGGACACCGCCCAGGACATGTGCGAGTTCACCAAGGCCGGGGTCATAGACGGAAGTTACGACCCGTACTTGGAGGCCCACCCGGTCACCCGGGAGATCCTCGACGCGATGGCGAAGTTCGAGCAGAGTGTGCTGACCGCCCCCTACTGGGGCGTGCTCCCCTACGCCTTCGGACCGGACCGCTTCGTCAAGTACAAGCTGGTGCCGGCCGGTTGCGAGCCCGGCGATCCGAAGGCGACGCCGCCCGACGAAGACCCGACCTACCTCGGCGCAGACCTGGCCTACCGGCTCGCGGCCGGTCCGGCGGCCTTCGACCTGCTGCTCCAGTTCCGCACCGACGACGAGCGGATGCCGCTGGACCGAGCGACCGTGCGCTGGGAGGAGTCCGAGAGCTCCCCCGTGAAGGTGGCCCAGCTGACCCTCCGGCAGCAGGACGTCACCGCCCGGGGACAGGCCGCATACGGCGAGAACCTCGCCCTCAACCCTTGGCACAGCCTCGCCGAGCACCGCCCAGTGGGCAGCATCGCCGAGGTGCGCCGGACGGTGTACCAGGCCTCTGCCGAACAGCGCCGCGACGTGAACGGCGTCCCGGCAGCAGAGCCCGGCCCGGCCCGTCCATACCTCACCCCGCCGCCCCCTCGCGACACCCGGATCGTCCGGGCCGCCGTACACCCGGCCATCGGTGTGGCTCGGGTCGGCGACAGCACGATGGACGACTTCGTCCTCGCTCCCGAGGTCGACGACCCGGCCCCACTGCCCGCCGGGAGCTACAAGGACGTCACCGGTGCCTTGAAGCGCCAGGGCGTCCGGTTCCGCGTCTACGGCTACAACGCCGCCGGCGAACCGGTCGCCGAACTGACCGCCGACAACGCCGAACTGCGCTGGACCGTGCACGTCGCCAACGCGAAGGCGGCCTGGTACCAGTTCCAGATCGCCCTCGACATCCCGGAGGCGGACAAGGCCGACGACAGTAACCTGCGCAACCCAAAAATCCCGGCCGACCAGCGCAGTCTCCTGATCATCGACCCCGGCTCCCGCTCGGTGCGCGGCCGCAACCGCTCCGGTGGGCCCGAGTACTGCTTCGACACCGGCACCTTCATGGACAAGCCGGTCTACCTCGGGGAACTGCGCACCGACGACAGCGGCCGACTGATCTTCCTCGGCGGCCACGGCGTCTCCGCCTCGGCGACCGGCGACCCCGCCAACACCTTCGCCAACAACGACGGCTGGTACGACGACACATCCGACGGCCCGGTCACCGCCGAGGTGCGCATCGACGGGCGGCCGATCCCAGTCGAGCCAGGCTGGGTGGTCACCGCGCCGCCCAATTACGCGCCCGAACTCAGCTCCGTGCGCACGATGTACGACCTGGTGCGCGGCTCCTTCTTCAGCGCCGGGCTACTCGACGAACCGCGGCAGGTCTCCTTCACCCGCGACGTGCTACCCGTGCTGCGCCGACTGTCCGGCCTTCAGTGGGTCAACAAAGGCCTGGCCACCCAGTTCGGGTTCGGCGGACGCGAGTACCTGCTTGACCCCGGCCGGCTCGCCGCGCTCGCCGACCCCTCGCCCGTCCACCGGGAACTGCGCAGGCAGGTCTGGCTCTCCGTCCGTAACTACGACCGCGACGGCATGTCGCCGGTGCCCTGGCCGGCCGTCTACGGCGACGCGATGAACCTGCCGCCGCAGTCCGTACGCCAGCACATGACGCTCTCCCCGCTGCAGTACCGCCTCCTCCAGCGTTGGGCCGGTGGGGACTTCGACGCCGACTACGACCCGCAGGCCGTACCACCCGCCACCCTCGATGACGTCCCGCTCACCGAGCAGCCCGCGACCCTCGACCGGGCGGCCCTGTCCTTTTGTCTCGCCGATGCCTTCCACCCTGGCTGCGAGCTGACCTGGCCCATGCGCCATACCACCCTGTACAGCAGCCCGTTCCGGATCCGGCACCGCGCCGCCGACGCCCCTTCCCCGCCGTACTACGGCCAGACGCTGACCTCGGAGACCGCGCTGTCCCTCGACGGCCCGCTGCACGCCCAGGGCCCCGGCGACCTGACCCGGTGGATGGCCGTGCCCTGGCAGACCGACACGGCCAGCTGCCGATCGGGCTACGAGTACAGCGTCTCCCTCGGCCTCGGCCCGTACGACCCGTACCTGCCGACCTTCTGGCCGGCCCGGGTACCCAACCACGTGCTCGCCGAGGAGGACTACGACGTCGTGGTCGACACCGCCCGGCCGATCGTCGACCGCCTGGCCGCGTTCGAGAACCGGCGGACCTGGCTCCGCTGGCTGCCCCGCGACTACATCGCCGCCATCAACGCGATGGTGCAGGACTTCGGCAAGCTCGGCGTGGTCGAGCGCCGCCCCGGTCCCCCCGACGACCCCCGCTTCCCGACGGAGCTGCTGGTGGAGTCCGAGGTCGGTTTCCCGCCCGAGCCCGCACCCCCGGCAGGGCGCAACCTGGTCACCGTGCACGTGGACCGCGGCGCCGACCCGGTCCTGGGCACGGCCGCCCTGGCCACCGCGGTCACCATGGCGGACGCTCCCGACGAGGAGGTCTCGGCCGGGTTCATCGACAAGGTCAAGCGCTTCCGGTCGGGCCGGTGACGGCTCACCGCCCGGTGTCCGGGGGCCCGTCCGGACCCGTCGACGTTGTCGTGGCGGGAGGCGGCCCGGCGGGCGCCGTGGCCGCGCTCGTCCTGGCCAGGGCCGGTCGCCGCATCGAGCTCCTGGACGACGGCGGCCAGGGCCAAGGGCACCGCCGCGCGGCCGCGAGCGGGCCTGCCGTCAAGACCGGAGAGGTCAAGATCGGGGAGTTCCTGCCGCCAGCCGCCCGGCCACTGCTCAGCGAACTCGGGCTGCTCGACGGTTTCCTGGCCGCCGGCCACCCAATCTCCACTGGCACCTACGCCGCTTGGGGATCGACAGCGCTGCACGGCCGCAGCCACCTGTTCGACCCGTACGGGCACGGCTGGCACCTCGACCGGCTGCGCTTCGACGCCTTCCTGCGCGAGGCCGCCGTCGCCGCGGGCGCCCGACTGCGGCGGGCTACTGTACTGGACCAGCGCAGCGACCGCCTGATCGTCCGTGAGCAGCCCACCGGCGTCATAACCGAACTGCCCGCCCGCTGGACGATCGACGCCACCGGCCGGCGCTGTGTGATCGGCCGCCGCCACGGCCACCGCCAGCGGCAGGACCGGTTGGTCGCCGCGTACGCCGTATTCCCCTCCCGCCCCATGGATGATCCGGCGGACGCCGAGGCCCGCACACTGGTGGAGGCAGCGGCGTGCGGCTGGTGGTACACCACCCGGATCCCAGCCGGGCGCCTGGTCGCCCACCTGACCGACGCCGACCTCGCCGACCCGTCCCTGCGCACCCGGCACGGTTTCTGGCATGCACTCAGCCGCACCGTTCACGTCCGTCGGCGCCTGGCCGGGCACGGCCCGGCCGCAACTCCCCTACCACGCTGGGCTCCCGCCCACGGCCTGCGGCTCACCCCGGCGGCCGGGCCCGGCTGGGTGGCGGCCGGCGACGCCGCCCTCGCCTTCGACCCGCTCTCCTCGCAGGGCATCCTCACCGCGCTGCACACCGGCGCCCACGCCGGACGGGCGGTGACCGGCTGCCTCACCGACGAAGGGCACACGACCGCCGCGCTCGCCGACTACACAGCGTTCCTGGACGGGATCGCGGCCGCCTACCAGCGCAATCATGCATATGCATACAACCAGGAGCAGCGTTGGCCCCTGAGCCCCTTCTGGCGCCGTCGCCGAAAACGGGCGGAGCACCCTGACTCGGCATAGCCTGAAAGGGCCGGAACGCTCGTCAAAGAGGTCAGCCATGACAACTCAGACGCTCGCCGCACTGGACGCCATGGAGATCACCCAGGCGGTACAGGACCTCCAGCAAAGCGTCACCCTGATCGCCGGCAAGGCCACCGTGATCCGCGTCTACGTGAACGGCGTGAGCGGCCCCGCCACCGGTGTGAGCGGCGCCGTGACTCTGCTCCGGGCACCCAACGACCCCCCGGTCACCGTCACCTCGGCCAATACTCTCTCCCTCGATCCGAACGCACCCATGGACGTGCCCACCCGTCGCGCCGACGCCTCGCTGAGCCTCAACTTCGTCCTGCCGTCCGCGGTGGCGGCCGAAGGGCCACTCAAATTGAGCGCTGTCACCCTGACCGACACCCTGACCGGCGCGAACGTCCCGTTCAACGGGCCGACCAACGGCGTGACCGTCTGGTTTCACAAGAGCCCGCCGCTGCGGGTACGGGTCCTGTGGCTGCGCTACTCGATGGGGAACCCTCCCGTCACCTACACCCCCCGCGACATCGACTACAAGTTCCTGATCAGCTGGCTCAAGCGCGCCTACCCGGTGGCCGAGGTGATTGTCACGCCGCGCGCCGTCGTCGATGTCATGGCCGCTCCACCCTTCCAGTGCACGGACACCAACGCCCAGCTCGCCGCCATCCGTGCCCTCGACATCAGCTCCGGCGCCGACCGCCGTACGCACTACATCGGCCAGGTGGCCGACGGCGGGTTCTTCATGCGCGGCTGCTCCTCCGGCGTGCCCGACACGCCCGACCCCGCCACCGTCGCCTCCTCGCCCTGTGGCGCGGCCACCTGGAACTGGGACTTCGACGGCTCCTACGCCGACTGGTACGGCGGGCACGAGCTGGGCCACACCTACGGCCGCAAGCACCCGGGATTCTGCGGCGAGTCGCAGGACGACCTGCAGAACTACCCGTTCCCGGCCGGACAGCTCGCCAAGGACGCCAACAGCTTCGTCGGATTCGACGTGGGCGATCGCCAATTGAATCTGCCGATGGTTGCCAGGCCGGGTGTGCAGTGGCACGACGTCATGACCTACTGCAACTTCCAGTGGCCGAGCAGTTACACGTACGAGGGCATCCGCCAGCGTCTGCTGGCGGAGGACGCCCTCGCCGTCGGCGCCCCGGCACCGGCGGGTACCCCGACGGCGGCCCCCGCCCACGTGCCCGCAGACGAACTCAGAGTCTCCACGCACGGCGGAGGCCGGCCCGACGAACGGTTCCCGAAACTCTCGGTGACCGCCGTACCGGCCCCAGCCCCGGCGGCTGGCGGCGAAGCGGGAGCGGCCCCCGACGCCGGGCAGCTCGTCAGCGTGGTCGGCACAGTTGACCTCACCGGCCGCAGCGGTGACATCCGCTTCGTCAACCCGGTGACGGCCTCTGCCGGACCACCGACCCAGGTCGGAGAGCCGGAAGGTGCCGCCGGACCGGACGGCGAGGTCCCGGTGGTCCTGCGGGTCCAGCAAACCGACGGCGGTCCACCACACGACTTCGCGGCCACGGTCAAGCTGGCGTCGGATCCGGAGCCGGGGCAGGAACGCACCGGCCTGGTCGACGCGGTCGTCCCGGTCGGTACCAGTCCCCAATCGATCGCACTGCTGGTCGGCGGACAGGTCGTGGACACCTTCCGCCCCGGAGACCCGCCCCCAGCTCTGCGGGCCGCCCGCCAGGGGACGGCGGGGGAAGGCGCCTTCAGCCTCGACCTGGACTTCGACCAGACACTGCAACCCAGCCATACCTTCACCACACAGGTCAGCACCGACGCCGGGCAGACGTGGCAGACCATCGGGGTCGGCCTGAAGAACCCCGCGATCACCGTCGACCGCAGCCAGTTCCCCCGGGGAACGCAGGTCCAGCTCAGAGTCATCTCGACCAACGGCTTCACGAGCACGACGTCGGACATCGAGAGCTTCCAGGTGTGAGCCGACGGACCGTGAGTCTGGTGGAGGCACCGGGGTAGCGGGGGCCCGTCTTCGTCGCCCGGGGTAGGTAGTCGAACCGGTTCCGCCGCCCACCCACCCCGCCTCGACGCTCGGCAGGCGCCTTCCGCCACAGGCATCCCACCACCGTGCACGGACGCAACTCAGCCCTGCGGCAACTGGTCCTGCCGACGCCCCTATCCGTGGTCGCCAGAATGCTCGACCACCACATCTCCACGCCGAAGCCCTCGCTGCCGAGGCCGACAGCACTGGAAAAAGTAGCCCGGCGACCACCGGCGACCATGGGGGGTGACCGGAGAGTCCATTCAGACTCCGGGGCTGCCTGAACGTGGATGTCCTCGGCGCCGCCAAATGTCTCCTCAACGGCGACCGCGGCTGACGCAACACCGCCTACCTCGACGACGTCGCCTCCGGCGGCGATGCGGTCGCCGTGGCCGCCACCCGCAAGATCGGCGGCATCACCGCCCCCAGACCGCCGCAGAGCCCCTGCTCCTGTTCACCCGCGACCCGGTCGGCGGCTTCACCACGCGCCTGGACAACACTGCCCCGCTGTGCCGACAGATGACCGTCAACCGGCCCGAGTGCTACATCTACTCCCCCACCGTGGGGTGCGTCATCACCGGCGTGCCCCGCGAGAACATCGTCACCCACTACTCCTGCCGCCAGACCCTCGCCGCACTGCACCAGCCCCCCGGGCTCCTGGACACCACAGCGGTCGCGAGGACCTGCTCGCCCTCATCAACTGGATCGTCACGGCCAAAGCCGCGGACGTCATCGGCGTGACCGGATCCTTCCTGGTCGGCGCCTGCAACGCCCGCTCCGACATCGACCTGGTCCGGTACGGGCCGCGCGGCTACGAAGCGGCACAGGCCCTGTTCGCCGAACGCACCCTCATCCGCCCGTACGAGGGCGAGACCCTCACCCGGCTGTACGTACGGCGCGCCAAGTACATGGGGGGGATCCTTCGACGCGCTCATGCGCCAGGAGGCCCGCAAGCTGCAGGGCCTGACCACTGGTGCAGGGGCACACATCAACTGCGAGCCGTTGAGGGCCGACGGCGACAAGACGTTCGCCTGGGTGGTGGCCAAAGAGGTAGGGGCGATCTCCGTCCTCGCCCGGGTCACGGACCACTCCGAAGGCCTGGTCACACCGGCGCTCTACAGGATCGAGGTGGACACCGTCACGGAGTCCACGGTCGACGAGCCGTCCGTGTTCGCCCGCCGGATCACCCACCTCCGCAGCTACCTCGGCGCGTACACCGGGGCGTTCCGCACCGGCGATGTCGTCTACCTGCCCGGCCGTCTGGTCCACATCCAAGGGCCCGACGCGCACAGCGGCTTCGGTATCGAGCTGACCCCGTGGTCGGCAGCCGAGTCCTTCCTCGCCAGCCTGACCCGCTGAGCCACCCATTGGGGTCCACGACTCATGTCCGCCTGAGCGCACGAACGGCCTCCGTCGCCCGGCCTTGGCAAATTCCACCGGACGGCAGGGCCGTTCATGCGCCCCTGGAGTTGGCGGCCCTCGATCGCTCTTATGGTGTCCGTTCTCGAAGAACCCGATCGTCGGGCCGGGACTGCTCGACTCACTCGGTTCTCGGTCGTAGACCTACGGCGCTGCGCGCTCTCCCCCGGCTTGGAGCGCATGGCCGGAGGGGCGCGCGTATACCGAGGAAGCGCGAAGAGTTCGTGTTCAAGCGTTGAAAACCGCTTTTGTCGGTCGAGTGTGGGTGATCATCCATGGCATGAAAAGGACTCTCACTGTCGTCTCCGCCGCCTTGGTCGCCCTGGCCCTGGCCTCGCCCGCCGAGGCGGCTCCCAAGGACACCCCGGCACGGATGTGTTCGCTGGGCACGGTCGATCTCAAGCACCCCCCGCTCGGCTTCTCCGTCGACGCGGTCTTCGAGGCGGCGCGGCGGCTGGGGCTGAACGATCCCGGCGCTCTCGGCCTGGGCTGCGAGCAGGAAGAGCGCACCGACCCGTACTCCGAGGCCCGGCCCTACCCGAATCGCGGACCGGTCGTGCTCCGCTCCAACGAACCGGGGAAGGGCTCGACCCAGCTGTACTGCACCGACTCGGTCGCCGTCTTCGGCAGGATCCTGGAAACCGTGCCGGTGGAGACGCTCGTGGTGATCGGGACGGGCTGCACCGTGGAAACCAACCCGATCGTCATCTAGAGAACGACAGGCTGTCCCTGCGGAACGTGCGAAATGACCACAGGGACAGCCGGGAGCACCGTCCTGTCAGGGCACCCGCCCCGACGGTACGGGCACTGGCGGGGCAGCGCCCGGCCGACTACTCCGGGCAGGCAGTCAACAGGTAGGAGAGCTGGTTGGGGCTGGCCACCGTAGCCCCACTCCCCCAGCTGCAGAACGGGGGATGTACTTCCGGAGACAGCTTGCTTAAGTTGCGGACGTGCTCGGCTTTCTGCTTCCCCGGCTTTGCTGTCACCGCGAAGGGCACTCCGTTCGGCGCCAGCGACCATGAGGGCTACACCGGCCCCCTCTCAGCTGCCAGGATCATGCAGGAACACTCAAAGCCGCCATATCGCAATAAATGCGAACGTCAGGAAGGCGGTGCTGGCGGCCTGCCGGCGAGGGGTCGGTATGGAGAAGACATCCAAGCTGCTGGCAGGCCGCCAGGAGGGCGCCCAGTCGATTTCGCCCGCCTTGAAGGGGCATTGAGAGCTCTGTACAGGTGAGGGGGGTTACGGGCTGCCCCGCGATTGATCATGAGGCGTGTTGGCCTGGGGAGTTAGCTGGTGGGTGATTCAGCAGGCCGTCGTGCGGACGGGCACGAGTTCGGTACTCGTCTTATGCCGGGTGGGCCGCTGGGCAGCGCGATCGGAGACGAGGGCGGCGATGGCCTGGTGGGTTTCCCCGTAGGTTTCGCGGCGGCCGGTGTATCGCTGGAGTGGGCGCCACTGGCGTACTTCTGCATTCGCGTGCTCGACGCAGATCCGCCGGGAGGACTGACGGCGCTTGTGCTCGCACCAGCCGTAGTGCTCGGTAAGCGGCCGCTCGGCCGGGTCTTTCGCGGTCTTCGGTTTCTTCGGCGGGGCAAAGACCTGGTCGGGGAACTCATTGGCGAGGCCGCGGTAGCCGTCGTCGACCTCGGCTTTCACGCCGGGATGCTGGTGGAACTGTTCGGCGATGCCCTCGGTGCGCAGCGCGGTCTGGTCATGCATGCGGCCGGGCCGCAAGGCGCCGGACCACAGGGTGCGGCCCTGGTGGTCGCTGATCGTGGTGGCCTTGAGGGTGTTCTGCCTGCGCTTGCCGGAGACGAAGGCGCGGCGGCCAGGCCGGCCTGCCCGGGGACGGCGGACCTGGGTTTCCATCCCGTCGATCCGCAGAGTCACGTCCTCGGCTTCGGCATGGGCGAAAACATCGGCCAGGGTGCGCAGGCGCACACCGGGACGGTCGGGAACGGCGAACCCCCGCTCGGCGAGCAGCGGGCGGATCTCGGCGAGGGCCCGGCCGATCGTGGAGGACCCCACCTCGTAGAGCACCCCGAGGGCCTCATGGGTAAGGCCAGTCCGCAGATGTACGAGTGTGGCCAGCAGCCGGTCGGTGAAGACGAATTCGTGCTTCGGCCCGGCTCCTGCCTGACGCTGGCGGGCTCCCTCGCGCCGTTGGTGGCGTGCAGACTCACAGCGCGCCTCCCAACGCGGAGCGAGTTCTTCCACCAGTGCGCCCAGATGCTTACGCGAGAGGCCGCAGAAGGCATGAGGTGACATGGCCGCGCGGACCTGTTTGATCTTCACAACCCAGACAACTCGCGCGGCCTTCCGTATGTTGCCCGACGTGACCAAGATCAATCACGAGGCAGCCCGTGACGAAGCCGGGGTCGCGTCGCTCAGCGCGCCCTGATCGCGATCTGGTTGCACCGGCGAGGTCGCGGAGTCTGATCGATCGCTGACTCGCCGCGCTCGCCTACAGCCGCCTCCAGGCCGTCGATGCAGGTAGCGACCGGGCTGCTGGCTCTGGTCACCTGTGTGTGCGGTCCAGGCCGGGCCCCCGGGCGTTGTGCCGGACTACGTCAGGACGAGAGGCACGGTGATGGTGAGGTGTTCGTCGGTGGTCGGCAGGGCGGTAGCAAGAGCGTTCATACGAGCTGCGAGGTGGCCGATCACCCGGCTGGTCAGTTCCTCGTCCCACTTCGCTGTGCCTTCCGGTGGCAGGCGCATCTCCTCCCTGGCAGGCGGGTTGTCACCGAGATAGCGCGCGGTGTCCGCGTTGACGACCCAACAGGCCAGTGCGATCTTCACCTGCCCGGGTGCCGCCCACTGCGCCCGTATGTGGGCGCACATGCTGAAGTCGTCCCCGCCGAATGTGACCGTAGTGGAGAACGACCTGCCACGGGGGTATTGCCGTATCAGCTTGAGTACTGCTGGTTCCACAACGGCTCGCGCCATAGGTTCCGTATACACCGTCTGCCCCCTGTCGAGCCTGGCCTTCAGTATCCCAGACGGGGCCTGCGGCGAACAGATCGGCTGCCGTCCCGACCGTTTCCTCTCCAGGGGAACGCTGTGCACCTCGTGGGCATGCGAACGGCGCCGCCCGCACCCTGGGGGATGCTGTGGGCCAATTCGGGACATGGCGTGACGTCACAATCGCAGGGCAGCCCGTTACTGATCGTTTCAGAAGGAGGTTCGGAGTCGTCTCAAGCAGATGATGCTGCAGGCGAGTTGGAGCAGTCCGAGGTGGAGGTCGGCGCGTATCTCGTAGCGGGTGCGCAGGCGTTTGAACTGGTGGAGCCAGGCGAAGGTCCGCTCGACGACCCATCTGGTCCTGCCCAGGCCGGAGCCGTGGGCTGTGCCCTTGCGGGCGCTCTTCGGTGTGATGCCGCGGGCCCGGAGGAGGCGGCGGTACTTGTCGTGGTCGTAGCCGCGGTCGGCGAACAGCCGGCCCGGCCGGTGCCTCGGCCGCCCGCGGACCCCGCGGATGGGGGTATCGCGTCCAGCAGGGGCATCAGCTGAGTGACGTCGTGGCGGTTTCCACTGGTCAGCGAGACGGCGGGCGGGGTGCCGTGCCGGTCGGTGATCAGGTGGTGCCTGCCGCCCGGACGCGCGCGGTCGACCGGCGAAGGTCCGGTGTGAGCCCCCCTTGAGGGCCCGGACATGAGAGCCGTCGACTGCCGCGTCCGTCATGACCAGCAGGCCCGCGGCCCACAGCTCGGCCAGCAGCACCTCGTG
>NZ_JBSFFY010000088.1:0-19562 GCF_053596315.1 Streptomyces sp. NPDC001732 | reverse complement strand
GTCCTCGCCGACATCGCCCACCGCATCCAGAACGGCGAACCCGTCGACGTCACCACCGGCCACGCCAACGTCGTATGGCAGGGCTACGCCAACGAAGTCGCCCTGCGCTCCCTCCTGCACGCCACCGACAGCGAACCCTTCACCCTCAACCTCACCGGCCCCGAAACCGCCCCGGTGCGCCGCCTCGCCCACTGGTTCGGCGAGGAGCTCGGCCAGGAGCCCGTCATCACCGGCCAGGAGGCACCCACCGCCCTGCTCTCCGACGCCAGCGCCTGCCACGCACTGTTCGGCTACCCGGACATCCCCCTGCGCACCCTCGTCCAGTGGCAGGCCGACTGGCTGCGCCGCGGGCTGCCGCTGTCCGGCAAGCCCACCAAGTTCCAGGTCCGCGACGGAAGGTTCTGATCCACCCCATGTCCACTCCCTCCCTCCTGTCCGGCACCCCCTCCGGCGCCCCTTCCGGCGCTCTGGACGTGCTCGCCCGCGGTGCCGTGATCCCCGCGCACCCGCTGGCGCTGCACGACGACGGCTCCTTCGACGAGCGCCGCCAGCGCGCGCTGACCCGCTACTACCTCGCGTCGGGGGCGGGCGGGGTAGCCGTCGCCGTGCACACCACCCAGTTCGAGATCCGCGAGCCGCAGGTCGGGCTGCTGCGGCCGGTCCTGGAGCTGGCGGCCGAGACGATCGACGCCGAGGCCGGCCGCCCCTTCGTCAAGGTCGCCGGGGCCTGCGGATACACCGCGCAGGCCGTCGCGGAGGCCGAGATCGCGGCCTCGCTCGGCTACGACGCGGTGCTGCTGAGCCCCGCCGTGCCCGGCGCCGACGAGAAGGGGCTGCTGGACCGGGCCCGTGCCGTCGGCGAGGTGCTGCCGGTGATCGGCTTCTACCTCCAGGAGGCCGTCGGCGGACGCTATCTGTCGCCCGGTTTCTGGTCGGCGTTCACCGATCTACCGAACACGGTCGCCGTGAAGATCGCCCCGTTCGACCGCTACCGGACCGCCGACGTCGTCCGGGCCGTGGCCGCCGCCGACCGCGCCGCCGAGGTGGCGCTGTACACCGGCAACGACGACGACATCATCGGCGACCTGCTCACCCCGTACGGCACGACGGACGACGGACCCCGCTGGTTCGCGGGCGGTCTGCTCGGCCAGTGGGCCGTGTGGACGAGTTCCGCCGTCACCCTCCTGGACGACGTCCGCAGGGCCCGCGCCGGTGACCACGACGCCATGGTCGGCTGCCTCGCCCGCCGCCCGGAACTCACCGACGCCAACAGCGCGGTGTTCGACGTGCGCGGCGCGTTCCGCGGCTGCATCGCCGGAGTGCACGAGGTGCTGCGCCGCCAGGGCCTGCTGGCGAACATCCGGTGCCTGGACCCGGCCGAGACGCTGTCCCCCGGACAGGCCGAGGAGATCAGCCGGGTCGCCACGGCCTACCTCTGGCTGACCGACGACGCCTTCGTCGCGGAGCACCTCGATGCCTGGCTCTCCTGACCCGGCCGGCCGCCCCCGGGTGGTCGTCGCCGTGCCGCCCGCGCTGCGCGCCCAGTTGTTCACCGCCGAGGTGTGGCGGGAGTTGGAGCGGGCGGCGGAGTTGGCGGTCCCGGACGACCATCGCGACCGGGCGGCGGTGGCGGCGGCGCTGCCCGGCGCCCGTGCGCTGATCACCTCGTGGGGGGCGCCGCGGGTGGACGCCGGGCTCCTCGCGTCGGCCGACCGGCTGGAGTTGGTGGCGCACACCGGATCGGCGGTCGCCCCGTACGTCACCGAGGAGGTGTTCCGGCGGGGCGTCCTGGTCACCCAGGCCGGTGACGAGATGGCACGCCCGGTCGCCGAGGTCGCGCTCGCGTTCACCCTGTCCCTGCTGCACCGCGTGCAGCGTTTCGACCACGCCCTGCGCGGCGGGGCGACGTGGGAGGCGGCGAGCCAGGCCCCGCCGCGCCACGAGATCCACGGCAGCGACATCGGCGTCATCGGAGCGTCCCGCACCGGGCGCGCGTACATCGCCCTGGTGCGGGCGATGGGAGCGCGGGTGGGTGTCACCGACCCCTACCTCTCCGAGGCGGACGCGCGGGAGCTCGGCGTGGAGCGCGTGCCGCTCGACGTGCTGCTGTCGCGCAGCCGGATCGTGGCCGTGCACGCCCCGGTCACCGAGGAGACCCACCGGATGATCGGAGCCGCGCAGCTGGCGCTGATGCCGGACGGGGCCGGTCTGGTGAACACCGCGAGGTCGTGGCTGGTCGACGAGGAGGCGCTGCTCGCCGAGTTGTCGTCGGGCCGGCTGGACGCGGCGGTCGACGTCTTCGAGGCGGAGCCGCTGCCGGTGGACCACCCGTTCCGGGCCCTGCCGAACGTGCTGCTCACCCCGCACCAGGCGGCGGGCAGCGTCGAGTGCCGGCAGCGGCTCGGGGCGAGCGCCGTCGACGAAGTGCTGCGCCTGCTCTCCGGACGGCCGCCGCTCCACGCGGTCACGGCCGACGCCCTCGCCCGTCTGCACTGAACCCCCGACACCCCTCCCTCCCGAGAGAGTTCCTCCCCATGCGACTGATGCGCATCGGCGAGCCGGGCCACGAGCGCCCGGTCCTCGCCCGCCCCGAAGGCCGTCACTACGACCTGTCCGGCGTCACCGACGACATCGACGGCGCGTTCCTCGCCGCGCTCGCGGACGACCCGCGGCTGGTGCCCACCGCACCCGCGCTCCCCGAGATCGACATCACGGGCCTGCGGATCGGTGCCCCGGTGGCCCGGCCCTCCGCGCTGCTCTGCATCGGCCAGAACTACGCGGCCCACGCCGCGGAGTCGGGTGCCGAGCCGCCCGAGCAGCCGATCCTCTTCTACAAGTCGCCGAACACGGTCGTCGGCCCGTACGACGACGTGCTCATCCCGCGCGGTTCGAAGAAGACGGACTGGGAGGTGGAGCTGGCCGTCGTCATCGGCCGCCGCGCCTCCTACCTGGACTCCCCCGCCGACGCCGCCGCGCACATCGCGGGTTACGCCGTCAGCAACGACGTCTCCGAACGCGCCTTCCAGCTGGAGGAGTCGGGCGGTCAGTGGTCCAAGGGCAAGAGCTGTGCCACGTTCAACCCGCTGGGCCCGGTGCTGGTGACGGCCGACGAGGTCGGCGACCCGCAGGACCTGCGGCTGCGCAGCTACGTCAACGGCGAGCCGCGGCAGGACTCCGTCACCGCGGACATGATCTTCAGCGTGGCGCACCTGGTGCACCACCTGTCGCAGTACCTGGTGCTGGAGCCCGGTGACGTCATCAACACCGGTACCCCGCAGGGCGTGGCGCTGTCCGGCCGCTTCCCCTACCTGGGACCGGGCGACGTGATGGAGGTCGAGATCTCGGGCCTCGGGCGGCAGCGCAGTGTCTGCCGGCCCGCGTAGCACCGACGGATCGTGTGCATGACGGGCGCACGGGGGGTGGGGCTCCCGTGCGCCCGCCGGTCTCGGAACCTGCCGGACCGCCGCCCGGCGGGCTCTCAGTCCTCGGGGAGTTCGACCGGGGCGATGTCGTCGAAGACGTCGCCGGGGCCGGGGTTCGTCGGGTCGGTCGCCCCGCCGAACTGGTGCATCACGCCCCACACGGCGTTGAGCGCGGTCTGCACGGCGCCCTCGGCCCATCCGGCCGTCCAGGAGATGTCGTCGCCCGCGAGGAACAGCCCGCGCCGGTCGGCGGGCAGCCGGTCCTGCATGAAGTGGGTGAACAGCCGCCGCTGGTAACGGTAGTGGCCGGGCAGGTTGGCCTTGAACGCCCCCATGAAGTACGGCTCGTTCTCCCAGGAGACCGTCACCGGGTTGCCGATGACGTGCTTCCTGATGTCCACGTCCGGGTAGATCTCGCCGAGCGACTTGAGCATGACGTCCATGCGCTCGGCCGGGGAGAGCGGCAGCCACTTCAGGCTGTCGTCGCACCAGGTGTACGAGAGGCAGATGACGGCGGGCCGGTCGGGGCCGTCGTCCAGGAGGTACGTCCCCCGGGTCATCCGGTCGGTGAGCGTCATCGACATGGTGTCCCGGCCGGTCGATTCGTCCCTGTCCAGCCAGAACGGCCGGTCGACCGGGACGAACAGCTTGGACGACTCCATGTAATGGGTGCGCTCCATCGCCGTCCAGTGGTCGATCGGGAAGAGCGTGTCGTCGCAGTCGATCTTCGAGAGCAGCAGCCAGGACTGGCCGGTGAAGATCGCGGCCGGGTAGGTGCGGATGTCGCCGGTGGCGTCGGTGATGGTGATCCGGTTGCCGGCGGTGCGGTTGAGCCGGGTCACCGCGGGGCGCGGCTCGCCGTCGTGCAGCGAGGACAGCGAGGTGCCGAGCGGCCAGTGGACGATCTTCTGCGGCTCGCGGTCCCAGAGCCGCAGCGGGAGCTGCTGGCTGCCGCCGACGATGCCCCGGTGGTGGTCGTCCGCCTCGGTGTAGACGACGCGGAGGATCTCCAGGATGGAGTTGGGGAAGTCCGTGTCCCAGCCGCCGGTGCCGAAGCCGACCTGGCCGAAGATCTCCCGGTGCCGGAAGGACTTGAAGGCGTCGGAATCGCAGAGGAAGCCGTAAAAGGTCTGGTTGTCGAGCCGCTGGACGAGCTGTGACCAGATCTCCCGGATGCGCGGCACGTCCCGCTCGCGCATCGCGCGGTTCATGTCGGAGAAGTCGGCGCCCTCCTCCAGGCAGCGGTTCCAGGCGTCCATCACGTCGCGGTAGACCTGCGGGAGGTCGTCGATGGTCCGCGCGTAGTGCGACTCGCCCTTGAGGTCGACGACGGTCGAGGGGGTGGCCGGGGAGAGCGGGTTGGGGAACGGCTTCGTCTCCAGGCCGACCAGGTCGATGTAGTGCTGGAGGGTGGTGGAGGACGGCGGGAAGCGCATCGCGCCCATCTCGGCGGTGAGCCCCGGATCGCAGCCGTCGAACCCGACGGTGCGCAGCCGGCCGCCGATTCGGTCCGCCTCGTAGAGGACGGGCTTGAGCCCCATCTTCATCAGTTCGTACGCGGCGACGATGCCGGACAGGCCGCCGCCGATGACGGCCACTTCGGTGCCGTGCGCGGTCGCCGGGATCTGCCCGATCCCGGCCGGGTGCGCCAGGAAGTCGTCGTACGCGTAGGGGAAGTCCGGCCCGAACATCGTGATCGGCCCGGCGGTGGCGTCGGTGTGCTGGACGGCGTTGGGCACCGTGGACGTCATGGGGTACGGACTCCTTGCGCGGAACGAGCGGAACGAGAGAGGGAGAACGGCGGGGTGCGGGCTCAGGTCAGGGAGCCGTACAGGCCGGGGCGGCGGTCGCGCAGATACGGGTTGGCGGCGCGCGAGGCGCTCAGGAGGCCGGGGTCCACCTCGCCGACCACCAGTTCCCCGCCGCGTCCGGCGCGGGTGCGGACGGTGCCGTCGGGTCCGGCCAGGCAGCTCAGTCCGGCGAACTCGAACTCGCCCTCCGGACCGGTCCGGTTGACGTACGCCACGTACATCTGGTTCTCGAAGGCGCGGACCGGCACGAGGGATTCGGCGACGAACTGGAAGGGGTGCATCAGCGCGGTGGGCACGAGGAGCAGGTCGGTGCCCGCGAGGGCGTGCGCGCGGACGTTCTCCGGGAACTCGACGTCGTAGCAGATCATGATCCCGATGCGTACGCCGTCCAGCTCGGCCTGGACCACGGGCTGCTCGCCCGGGGTGAACCACTTCTGCTCGAAGTCGCCGAACAGGTGTGTCTTGCGGTAGCCGCCGAGCACCGTCCCGTCCGGGCCGACGAGCTGTGCGGCGTTGAAGATCTGCTCGCCCGCGCGTTCCGGGTAGCCGTAGAGGACGGCGAGGCCGTGCCGTGCGGCGATCTCGCCGACGGTCCGGGCGGACGGCCCGTCGGCCGGTTCGGCCAGCCGGGGGACGTCGGCCCCGATCGCGTACCCGGTCAGGAAGAGTTCGGGGCAGACCAGCAGCCGGGCTCCGGCGTCGGCCGCCCGCCGCGCGGCGTCGTCGAGGACCTCGATGTTCTCGGCCACGTGCCCGGGGCGTCCGGAGCTCTGGAGCAGGGCGGTGCGCAGCGGCGGCATGGCTGACCTCGGTCGGTGCGGGCGGGGCGGGGACGTATCGACGGTACGGTCCGCCGCTCGCGCCGGACAAGACGCGACCGTTGCGTGTGCACCGTCGATCCGTTGCGCGGTGACCGCTTGTTCCGGCGATTCATTGCGCGAGGCGTCTTCGCAGGTCACACGCGTGATCCAGGTCTCATCGGGGTCTCTGCCGGTACGCCCGCGCCGGTCGGCGGGCGGGGCGTCGGGGCCGCTACTCCGGGGCGCCCGACGAGTACCGTCGCAGCAGCGGCGACAGCACCAGGACGGACTTGGTCCGCTCCACGTAGGGTTCGCCCGCGATCCTCTCCAGCACCTGCTCGAAGTGGCGCATGTCCGCGGCGAAGACCTGCACGATCGCGTCGGCGTCGCCGGTCACCGTGGAGGCCGACGCGATCTCGGGGTACCGGGCGAGGCCCTGCTTGATCGCCTCCGGCGAGGTGTTGCGGCTGCAGTAGATCTCGATGAACCCCTCGGTCTCCCATCCCAGCGCCGCCGGGTCCACCCGGACCGTGAAGCCGGTGATGGCGCCCTCGGCGCGCAGCCGGTCCACGCGGCGCTTCACGGCGGGCGCGGACAGTCCGATCATGGCCCCGATGTCCGCGTAGGAGCGCCGGGCGTCTTCGGCGAGGGCGTGGACGATGCGTTCGTCGAGGTCGTTCAGGCGCACTTCGGGCGGTTCACTTCTCTGCGATGGCCGGTGTCGGGGGCGGCACGGGCCGCCACCGAAGTAGACCACGGCCCCGCGCCGCCCGGCGCGCCCACCACGGCGGCGGCCGTGCCGCTCCGTTCCGGTCGTCCGGAGCGGAGCGGCACGGCCGCGGAGAAGTCGAAACGGTGGAACGGCGGAACGGTCAGAACGGGAACCGCGAGCGGCCGTGCTGCACCGAGATCCACTTCTGGGTGGTGAAGGCCTCGACCATCGAGTCGCCGTTGAGCCGGCCGAGGCCCGAGTTCTTCTCGCCGCCGAACGGGACGATGGGCTCGTCGTGGACCGTGCCGTCGTTGATGTGGATCATGCCGGTGCGGATGCGCTGCCCGACCCGTACGCCGCGCTCGATGTTGCCGGTGTGCACCGCGCCGCTCAGCCCGTACGGGGTGTCGTTGGCGATCCGTACCGCCTCGTCCTCGCCGTCGAACGGCACGAGGAGCGCGACCGGGCCGAAGATCTCCTGGGACAGGACGGGGGAATCGGCGGCCAGTCCGGTCAGCACGGACGGGCTCACCAGGTTGCCCTCGGTGCGGCCGTGCAGCAGGGCCGTGGCACCGGCCGCCACGGTCTGCTCCACGAGCGAGGAGACCGCCTCGGCCTGCGTGGAGTTGATCAGCGGGCCGATGACGGTCTCCGGGTCGGCCGGGTCGCCGACCTTGAGGGAGGCGACCTTCGCGACGAACTTCTCGGTGAACTCCTTCTCCACCGCCCGGTCGACCAGGATGCGGTTGGCGGCCATGCAGACCTGTCCCTGGTGCACGTACCGGCTGAAGACGGCCGCGTCCACGGCGTAGTCCAGGTCGGCGTCGTCCAGGACGATCAGCGCGCTGTTGCCGCCGAGTTCGAGCACGCAGCGCTTGAGGTTCGCCGCGCACACCTCGGCGACGTACCGCCCCACCTTGTCCGAGCCGGTGAAGGAGATGAGCCGGGGCACGGGGTGCTCCAGCAGGGCGTCACCGATCTCGGCGATGTCGGTGACCACGACGTTCAGCAGCCCGGCCGGCAGCCCCGCCTCCTCGAACACCTTCGCCACCAGCGTGCCGCCGCAGACCGGGGTGTTCTGGTGCGGCTTGAGCACCACGGCGTTGCCGAGCGCCAGGGCGGGGGCCACGGACTTCAGCGAGAGCAGGAACGGGAAGTTGAAGGGACTGATGACTCCGACGACGCCGACGGGCATCCGGTAGACGCGGTTCTCCTTGCCCTCGGTCGGCGAGGGCAGTATCTGTCCCGAGGGCCGCAGCGCGAGCTGGATCGCCTCCCGCAGGAACTCCTTGGCGAGGTGCAGCTCGAAGCCCGCCTTCACCCGGGTGCCGCCCAGTTCCGCGACGATCGCGTCACCGATCTCGGCCTCGCGCTCCTCGACGACGCGCAGCGCCCGCTCCAGCACCAGCCGGCGGGTGTACGGGTTGGTCTCGCCCCAGGACTGCTGGGCGGCCTCCGCCGCGCGGTACGCCTGGTCCACCTCGCCGGCCGTGGCCACCGTGATCTCCGCGAGCTTCTCCCCGTTGTACGGGTTGAAGTCGATGATGTCCCAGGATCCCTTGCCCGGCCTCCATTCTCCGTCGATGTACTGCTGGGCCAGGTCGGTGAAGAAGGACATGAGATCCCTTACCACAGAGGAACAGGAAGCTGATTGCGGTTCATGTTACTTACATTCCAACGAGGTTGAAGCGCACTGGCGTGCCGCGGAATGTCAGGAACCGGACATCCTTTTCCCGGTGAATTCCTCCGGATGCACCTGTGCCCCTCCGGACCCGAACGGCTCGGAGGGGCACAGGTGTTGCGGGCCTCGCGGATCAACTCCAGCTGGCGTGCAGCGGCTTGCCCTCGGCGTATCCGGCGGCGCTCTGCACCCCGACGACCGCCTTCTCGGCGAACTCCGCCAGGGAGGCCGCACCGGCGTAGGTGCAGGAGGAGCGGACGCCCGCGATGATCGAGTCGATCAGGTCCTCGACGCCGGGCCTGGCCGGGTCGAGGAACATCCGCGAGGTGGAGATGCCCTCCTCGAAGAGCCCCTTGCGGGCCCGGTCGTACGCCGACTCGTCCGACGTGCGGTTCTTCACGGCGCGCGCGGACGCCATGCCGAAGGACTCCTTGTAGAAGCGGCCGTCGGCGGACTGCTGGAGGTCGCCGGGCGACTCGTAGGTACCGGCGAACCAGGAGCCGATCATCACGTTGGACGCGCCGGCGGCGAGCGCCATGGCGACGTCGCGCGGGTGGCGGACACCGCCGTCCGCCCAGACGTGCTTGCCGTGCCTGCGGGCCTCGGCGGCGCACTCCAGGACGGCGGAGAACTGCGGACGGCCCACCCCGGTCATCATCCGGGTGGTGCACATGGCGCCGGGGCCGACGCCGACCTTGACGATGTCCGCGCCGGCCTCGATGAGGTCGCGCACGCCCTCGGCGGCGACGATGTTGCCCGCGACGACCGGCACCTGCGGGTCGAGTGCGCGGACGGCCCGGACCGCGTTGATCATGGTCTCCTGGTGGCCGTGGGCGGTGTCCACGACGAGCGTGTCGACCCCCGCGTCGAGGAGCTGCCGGGCCTTGCCCGCGACGTCGCCGTTGATGCCGACGGCGGCGGCGATCCGCAGCCTGCCCCCGGCGTCGGTGGCGGGGGTGTACAGGGTGGCACGCAGGGCGGCCTTGCGGGTGAGGATGCCGACGAGCCGGCCGTCCGCGTCGACCGCGGGGGCGAGCTTGCGGTTGGCGCCGTCCAGCCGGTTGAACGCCTCGCGCGGATCGATGTCCGCGTCGAGCAGCACCAGGTCCTTGGACATGACCTCGGACAGCTGGGTGAAGCGGTCGACGCCGTTCAGGTCGTGCTCCGTGACGACGCCGACGGGCCGGTGCTCCCCGTCGACGACGACGCCCGCGCCGTGCGCGCGCTTGGGCAGCAGGGACAGGGCGTCGGCGACCGTCTGCCCGGGAATCAGCACGATCGGCGTGTCGAGCACCAGGTGGCGCGTCTTCACCCAGGAGATGACGTCGGTGACGACCTCGATCGGGATGTCCTGCGGGATGACGACGAGCCCGCCCCGGCGGGCGACCGTTTCGGCCATCCGGCGGCCCGCGATGGCCGTCATGTTCGCGACGACGAGCGGGATGGTGGTACCGGTGCCGTCGGGCGAGGAGAGATCGACGCCCTGGCGGGAACCGACCGCGGAACGGCCCGGAACCATGAAGACGTCGTCGTACGTCAGGTCGTACGGGACCGAGGGGGACTCTGTATAGCGACCGGTGCCGGGCTCGAGAAAGCGCATAACGCTCATTTTTTCATATGAAAAAGAGCAGGTCGCCCCAGGCAAGGCACAACAAATGACCCCCGTGTTCGTACGTTCCTCCGAAGGGGGCCGGCGGAGGCTCGGGGCAGGTGGAATCCGCCTTGGCGGGTGACCCCGCCCGAAGCGCTTTCGAATCATTCACGATCATCTTCCCTGGACCTGGTGACAAGGGGTCAGGTAGCTTCAAAGCCGCAGGTCCCGTGGGTCACGACGACGCCCCGGAGGAACAGTCGGAAGGGTCACAACTTCCGTCACCCGTACGACCGGAGAGGATCACGACCCACCCGTGGAGAGCGAACTGCCGGACATCTACTGCCCGTTCCCCCAGCGGACCAATCCGCACGTCGGGCACACCCGGGTCCATCTCGCCGAATGGATCCGCGGCACCGGCCTGGTACACCGAGATTCGGCCAGAGAGCGCTTCGAGCAGGCGGACTTCGGGGCGTTCGTCGGCATGGTCTATCCGACCGCCGACAGCAGGAACCTCGACCTCGTCGCCGACTGGTTCGTGTGGCTCTTCCTCGTCGACGACCAGCTCGACGACGGCCAGCTCGGCCGCAGCCCGGAACGGGTGCGCGACGTGGTCGAGGTGATGCGGTCCGTGGTCGAGAGCCAGGGGCCGGTCGTCCTGCCGGACGAGGAGCTGCCCGCAGCCGTGACCGCCCTGGCCGATCTGTGGGAACGGACGACGCCCGGCACGGCCGCGCACTGGCGCACCCGCTTCGCCTGGCACGTGACCACCTACCTCACGACGGCCACCACCTGGGAGGCCGGCAACCGGGCCGCGGGGGTGGTGCCGTCCGAGGAGACGTACATCGCCAAACGGCGCCACACCGGCGCGATACACGTCTGCATGGACCTGATAGAGATCGTGGCCGGGATCGAGGCCCCCGAGTCGATCCACAACGACTCCCGGTTCATCACGGCGCTGGAAGCCTCGTGCAACGTCGTGTGCTGGGCCAACGACGTGTACTCCTACGAGAAGGAGCAGGTGCTCGGAGAGATCCACAACCTGGTCCACCTGGTCCGGCACCACCGCGGCTACGGCAAGCGGCGGGCGCTCGAACACGTCTGCGCGGAGATCGAGACGGAGACCCGGCGCTTCCTCGCCGCGGAGGCCGAGCTGCTGGAGGCGTACCCTCAGCTGTCCTGGATGCTCGCGCCGTACCTGGACGGGATGCGGAGCTGGATGCGCGGCAACCTGGACTGGTCGCGGCAGACCCCCCGCTACAACCCGGCCGACGTGGGGCAGTACGAGGAGCCCGAGGAGTACCTGGAGGCGACGGTCCTGGGCGTGGTCCCGGACTGAACCGCCGCGGTCGTCGCAAGAGGCCCCTTGCCGGACACCAGGTGTCCGGCAAGGGGCCTTCGCCACGTCTCCGCCCCGGTCAGTCGCCGTCCGGGTCGGCCCGCTCCAGCGCCGGGCGCTGCGGCGCGGGCGACTCCGTCAGCAGGTAGTCGGCCGCCGCCGTGTCCGTCACCAGGCTGGTGACGAGCCCGGACCTCAGCACCGCGCCGATCGCCGCGGCCTTGCGCTGGCCGCCCGCGATCGCCACCACCTCGGGAATCCGGCGCAGCCGGTCCGCCTCGACCGTGATGCACCGCTCCCCCAGGTCCCGGCCGACCCGCCGCCCCTCGGTGTCGAAGAGGTGGGCGGACATCTCCGCGGCGACGCCGAGCGACGCGTAGTGCGCCCGCTCCTCGTCCGAGAGCATGTCGTGGACGGTCGAGATGCCCGGCTCCCAGGAACCGATGGAGACCGCGGCGACGGTCACCTTGTCGAAGTAGTCGAAGGCGCGGGCGATACCGGTCTGGTGCCGCAGCGCGGCGGCCGTGGCCGGGTCGGGCAGCAGCATCGGCGCGTAGATGGGGTGGGCCTCGCCGCCCGACACCTGCGCCGCCCGCCGGACCGCCTCGACGGAGCCGCGTTCGGCCGTCCCCGCGTCGTACACCCCGGTGAGCTGCACGACCGTGCACGGCGGCAGCCGGTCGAGCGCCGCCGCCATGTGGATGGTCGACCGGCCCCAGGCCAGGCCGAGCACATCACCCTCGTTCACCAGTTCGCCGAGGAGATCGGCCGCGACCTCGCCCAGGTTCTCCGGGTCGGGTGCGTCGTCCTGCTCCTCCGCGGGGGACTCGACGACGACCGCGTGGCGCAGCCCGTAGCGGGCCCGCAGCGCGTCGGAACGCTCGGCGTCCAGCTCGGCGGGAACGCGGATCTCGATCCGTACGAGGTCGCGCTCAAGAGCCGTCTCCAGGACCCGGGCCACCTTGAAGCGGCTGACGCCGAACTCCTCGGCGATCTGGATCTTCGACTTTCCCTCGAGGTAGAAGCGGCGGGCCATGGCCGCCGCCTGCACCAGCTCCGCGGGCCCCATCCGCAGGGCGGACCGACCCGCCGACATTGCAGACACCGCGATCTCCTCACTGCTGTTCACACTCTCGATACGCCGTTCATCCTGTCAGATCCGGCGCTCCCTGATCGGCCCCGTCGGACCGAGTTCATCTGCCCTTGGCCGGGGCGGCCCGCAGGCCGGAACCCGAGCGGTCCGGGCGTCAGTGGCCGCAGGACCGGGCCGCCGAGGCGGTGGCCCCCTCGGCCCTGGCACGCAGTGCCCGCACCGCTTCGGCCGGGTCCTTCGCCCCGTACACGGCGGAACCCGCGACGAACACGTCCGCGCCGGCCTCGGCGCACCGCTCGATGGTGGACTCGGAGACCCCGCCGTCGACCTGGAGCCACAGTTCGAGGCCGTGTTTGGAGATCAGCTCACGGGTGCGGCGGATCTTCGGCAGCATGATGTCCAGGAACGCCTGGCCGCCGAAGCCCGGCTCCACCGTCATGATCAGCAGCATGTCGAGCTCGGGCAGCAGGTCCTCGTACGGCTCGATCGGCGTCGCGGGCTTGAGCGCCATGGAGGCACGGGCCCCCTTGGCCCGGATCTCCCGCGCCAGCCGTACGGGGGCCGCCGCGGCCTCCACGTGGAAGGTCACGGAGCCCGCGCCGGCCTCGACGTACTGCGGCGCCCAGCGGTCCGCGTCCTCGATCATCAGATGGCAGTCCAGCGGGATGTCCGTGGCCCGGCTGAGCGATTCCACGATCGGCACACCGAGGGTCAGATTGGGCACGAAGTGGTTGTCCATCACGTCGACGTGGAGCCAGTCGGCACCTTCGACCGCCTTCGCCTCCTCGGCGAGGCGGGCGAAGTCGGCGGACAGGATGCTGGGGTTGATCTGGGCCATGTGCCAAGCCTGCCATGTTCCGCGCCGCTTCCCCGCCCCGGTGCGGGCCAAAGCCTCACGGGATCATTACAGTTCGCGCGATCCGGGCGCCCCCGGCCGCACGATCCGGACGTTTCGGCCCCGGGCGGGCGCCCCGGGGCTCCGCCGTTGCAGGAACACGCAGCGGCGCCCGTGACACCGGGGCCGGTCCGCGATTCAGGCGGTGCGCCGCAGCAGCGCCAGGTACATCGCGTCCGTGCCGTGCAGGTGCGGCCACAGCTGTACGTCCGGGCCGTCCCCCAGCGCGGGCACTCCCGGCATCAGCGGGCGGGCGTCCACCCACTCCGCCGCCACGGCCCGGCCGCTGCGCCCCTTGAGCACGTCCTCGACGACGACCCGGGTCTCCGCGAGATGCGGCGAGCAGGTCGCGTAGCCGACGACGCCGCCGACCCGCACCGCCGCCAACGCCTCGCGCAGCAGCGCCCGTTGCAGCGGGGCGAAGCTCTCCAGGTCCTCCTTGCGGCGGCGCCAGCGCGCCTCCGGCCGGCGGCGCAGCGCCCCGAGGCCGGAGCACGGCACGTCCATCAGGACCCGGTCGAAGCTGCCGGGCCGCCACGGCGGGCGGGTGCCGTCGGCGGTGATCACCTGGTACGGGCCGGGGTTGCCGGACAGGGCGCGCTCGACGAGCCGGGCCCGGTGCGGCTGCTTCTCGGCGGCGAGCAGGGCGGCGCCCCGTTCGGCGGCCAGCGCGCCGAGCAGGGCGGCCTTTCCGCCCGGCCCCGCGCAGCCGTCGAGCCAGCGGTCGTCGCCTCCCTCCACGGGGGCGTTGGCGAAGGCGAGGGCGACCAGCTGGCTGCCCTCGTCCTGGACTCCGGCGCGGCCCTCCCGGACGGCGTCCAGCGCGCCGGGCTCGCCGCCCTCCGCCATCCGCACGGCGTGCGGCGACCAGCGGCCGGGCAGGCCGTTCTCGTCGCCGAGGGCGGCGAGCAGTTCGTCGGTGGTGGCGCGGCCGGGGCGGGCGACCAGGGTGACCTCGGGCCGTTCGTTGTCCGCTTCGAGGAGGTCCTCGATCCCGGCCCGGCCGCCGCCCAGCGCGTCCCACAGGGCGGAGACGATCCATCGCGGATGCGAGTGCACGACCGCGAGGTGGTCCTCGGCGTCCTCCTCGTACGAGGGGGCCACGCGGGCGATCCAGCCGTCGAGGTCGTCGGCGGAGACCTTCCGCAGGACGGCGTTGACGAACTTGGCCCGCCCCTCGCCGAGCACCACCCGGGCCAGTTCCACGCTGGCGGAGACCGCCGCGTGGGTGGGGATGCGGGTGGCGAGCAGCTGGTGCACGCCCATGTCGATCACGTCCAGGACCGGCGGGTCGACCTCACGCAGCGGCCGGTCGATGCAGGCCGCGACGATGGCGTCGTAGGTGCCCTGGCGGCGCAGCGTCCCGTAGACCAGCTCGGTCGCCAGCGCCGCGTCCCGGTGGTCGAAGTCGCCCTTGGCGCGGGCCTTCTTCAGCAGCGGGGGCAGGACGAGGTTGGCGTACGCATCGCGTTCGTCGACGGCCCTGAGCGCCTCGAAGGCGAGGAACCGGACCGGATCCTTCTTGGGGCGGCGATGCGGCTTGGCGGGACGGCGACGCTGCTGGTCGTTCACGTGAAAGGTGCTCCGCTGACGGTCGAGAGGACGAATCCTCCCAGCGTACGTCGCCGCCCCGGCCCCGAAGGCCCGGCGCCTCAGGTCCCCAGCAGCTCCCCGTGGGCGATGCGCACCCCGCGGGCCCAGTCGGCGGCCCGCATCGGCTTCTTGCCCTGCGGCTGGACCCAGAGCAGCTCGACGGCGTGCGATCCGGTACCCACGTACACGTTGTTCTTGGCCGCCGACAGCTCGCCGGGGGCCAGATCGGCGCGGTCCTGCACGGACGCCACCTGGACCAGCTTCAGGCGCTCCCCGCGAAACAGCGTCCAGGCGCCGGGGGCGGGCGTGCAGCCGCGCACCACGCGGTCGACCCGCAGGGCGGGGTCGGACCACCGCACCTGGGCGTCCTCGACGGTGATCTTCGGTGCGAGAGTGACGCCCTCGGCCGGCTGCGGCACGGCGTGCAGGGTGCCGTCCTCGATGCCGTCCATCGTCGCGGCGAGCAGCCCCGCACCGGCGAACGCGAGCCGGGTGAGCAGGTCGCCGCTGGTGTCGGTGGGACGCACCTCCTCGGTGAGGACGCCGTACACCGGGCCGGAGTCGAGCCCCTCCTCGATCAGGAAGGTCGACGCGCCGGTCACCTCGTCGCCCGCCATGACCGCGTGCTGCACGGGGGCGGCGCCGCGCCAGGCGGGCAGCAGCGAGAAGTGGAGGTTGACCCAGCCGCGGGCGGGCACGGCGAGCGCCTCCTTGGGGAGCAGCGCCCCGTAGGCGACGACCGGGCAGCAGTCCGGGGCGATCTCCCGCAGCCGGGCCAGGAAGTCCTCGTCACGCGGCCGGGCGGGCTTGAGCACCTCGATGCCGGCCTCCTCGGCGCGCTCGGCGACGGGGCTGGCGACCAGACGGCGGCCCCGCCCGGCGGGGGCGTCGGGCCGGGTGACGACGGCGGCCACCTCGTGCCGGTCGGAGGCGATCAGGGCGTCCAGGGCGGGTACGGCTACCTCGGGGGTGCCTGCGAAGACGAGCTTCATGGGTGGCTGACTGCCTCTCGGGCCGGAACGTACGGTGACGAGCAACGCATGGGACCGACCGGCAATCGGGGAGCGGGAGAAGGAGCTGGGCTGGGAGCGTGCAACTGCAAGGCGGAGGATCGGGGCAACGCGGAGCGTTGTCGATTGACGACGACGCCGCAGATGTGCCTGTCCAGCCCCGCGATGCCGCCCCCCGATTGCCGGTCGGTCCCAGTCTATGGGCCGGGCGACCGGGGGGCGTACGCACGGCCGTGCGCCCCTCCGACGGGCGCACGCGCCCCTGAAGCGTGACCAGATCCACGGCTCGGGCGTTGGTCAAGAGAGATTGACCGAAGCGAGCCGCCACGGTGCGGCCCGATCCCTTTCAATGCCGGTTCGAGAGGCTTCTTCATGGCCGACCACGCAACCCACGACGCCCAAGCGAGGGCCAGCCTGCATCTGTTGGTGCGGGACATCGAGCGGGTCCGGCGGCAGGTGGACGCGCTGCGCACGCTCACCGCCCAACTGGGCAACGTCTACCGTCCCCGCCGCTCCGGCCCGTCCACGGGCTTCGTCGTCTACGGCCGGGCCCCGGCCCCCACCGTCAGGCTGGCCCAGGAACTGCGCGACAGCGTCGAGACCCTGGTCACCGCTGCGGTGGACTTCGACCGTTCCCTGGGCTTCTCCTGGGACGCGGTGGGCTCCGCGCTCGGGGTCACCAAGCAGGCGGTGCACCGCCGCTACGGCGCCCGCCGCAACGCCCGGCAGCCGGGGGCGGGCGAGGCCGCCGGGGAGACGGCGGTGCCGCGCGCCCTGCCCGGCTCCCCGAACCCGTCCGCGCTGCCCGTCGTGCCCGCCGCGCGCTCCATGCCGCCGCAGCCCGGGGACCGCCCGGTACTGCGGGACGACCTGCGTCCCGGTGTCTTCCCCGGGCCGCGCAACGGCTGACCGCTCCGTCCCCTGCCCCGCCGTGTCCGACGCCCGGCGAGGCAGCCGTACATCCACTGCGCACCCCCACCACGAATCCACCGGCGGCCGGCCGCGTCCGTGCGCCCGGCCGCCGTACGGGCCTGCCCGGCCCGTACCGCCCCGTCACCCGATGTCCGGCGGGTCCACCCTGATCCGGACCTGTTCGCCGCTCCCCCGGGACGTGCGCGCCGCCTGTGCGGCCTTCAGCGCGGCGGCCAGCGCCGCCCCACGGCCCGGCGGTACCCGGAGGAGCGCCCGCTCCCAGGACTCCCCCTGCGGGGCGTCCCCGGGTCTGCGGGGCCGGCCCGGCACGGCGGACGGCGCCGGGACCGGGCCGAGCACCTCGGCCTCCGGCGGCAGCTCGGCCGCCTCCAGGAACGCGGCGAGCGCCTCTGGTGTCCCCGTCACCGCCGCCATCCGGGAGACCGGCGGGAAGCCCAGCTCGGCCCGTTCCGTCAGTTCGCGGCGGGCGTGTCCGACCGGGTCCCAGCGCACCAGGGCCTGCACCGGCCGCAACGTCGGTTCGGCGACGATCACCACCGTGCCCCGCTCCCGCTGCCCGCGCACCAGCGCGGCCGCGGCCGTCCAGCGGCGCAGCGCCTCCTCGCCCGCCCGAAGATCGGGGCGGCCGACCATCGCCCAGCCGTCCAGCAGCAGTGCGGCCGCGTAGCCGCCCTCGGCCACCGGCTCGGCGCCGGGGGTGCTGACGACCAGTGCCGGAGCCGCCGGAACGGAGTCGAGGACGTGGTCACGGCCCGACGTCCGTACCGGGACGCCCGGGAACGCCCGGCCCAGCTCCTCGGCCGTGCGGCGGGCGCCGACGACACTGGCCCGCAGCCGGGCCCCGCCGCAGGCGACACAGCGCCAGGCGGTCTCGGCCCGTCCGCACCAGGAGCAGTCGAGGTCCCGCTCGTCCACCGCCTGAAGCGGTCCGGAGCAGTGCCGGCACCGGGCGGGTTCGCGGCAGCGCTCGCAGGCCAGCCGGGGAACGTAGCCGCGGCGCGGCACCTGGACCAGGACGGGGCCGCTGCGCAGCCCGTCCCGTACCGTCTGCCAGGCCAGGCTGGGCAGCCGCGCGGCCCTGGCGGCGCCGTCCCGGGCCAGCTCCCCGTCGCCCACCGTGCGCACCAGGGGCGCCGCGGCCCGCAGCTGCTCCCGGTCCGCGCCCAGCGGCAGCGCCCAGCCGCTCTCCACCAGCTGGGCGGCCTCCACGGTGCAGCTCGTGCCGCCGAGCAGGAACGCGCACCGGCTGTGCGCCGCCCGCAGTTCGAGCACCTCGCGGACGTGCGGGAAGGGGGCGTTGTCGTCGCTGTGGCTGGAGTCCCCGTCGTCCCAGACGGCGACCAGGCCGAGGTCGGCGACGGGCGCGAACATCGCGGCCCGGGTCCCGACGACCGCGCGCACCGAGCCGCGCCGGACCGCGAGCCACTGGCGGTAGCGCTTCTCCGGGCCGGACTCGGCGGTCAGCAGCGCGTGCCGGCCGGGACCGAGCAGCGCGGTGAGCGCCGCGTCCACCCGGCCCGCGGTCCGTCCGTCCGGCATGACGACGAGGGCGCCGCGCCCCGAGGCGAGGGTCGCGGCCATGGCCCTGGCGATCTCCTCGGGCCAGTGGGGTCCGGGCAGCGCCGTCCACACGGCCCGGGGCGCCCCGCCGTCGGCCAGCGCCCGCAGGAACGCGGGGCCCTGCGGATACCGGTCCCAGCTGCCCGGCGACGGCGCGGGCGGCGGGGGCAGGGGATCGGGCGAGGGCGCGGACTCGGCCCTGCCGTTGCGGGGCGGCACGGCGAGCTGGAGCACGTCGGCGAGGCTGCCTGCGTAGCGGTCGGCGACGGCCCGCGAGAGCGCGAGCAGCTCCGGCCCCAGCACCGGTTCGGGCGACACGACGTAGGCGAGCGCGGCGAGGGCTCCCGGGTAGTCCGATTCGGCGAGCCGTTCGACGAGGAAGCCGTCGACCAGGCCGCCGCCCTCGCGCCGTCCGCCGCGGACGTTGCGCCCGCCGGCCCCGAACCGCACCCGCACCCGCACCCCGGGCCGTGCCTCGGCGTCGAGCTCCTCGGGCACCGCGTAGTCGAAGTACTGGTCGAGGTGGAGCGCGCCCTTGTTGACGAGGACGCGGGCGACGGGCAGTTCCCGGGCGAGGGCGGCGCCGCGCCAGGTGCGCGGCTTGGCCCGCGGCACCTTGGCCTTGCGCACCGTCTCCCGGATCAGCGCAAGCTGCTCCGGGGCCCCGCCGCCGGGGTCGTCGGACCGCTCGTCTTCGCTGCTCACAGCCAAATTCCTACCAGATGCCACGGACAGTGGCCCCGGCCCCGGACCCCGCACGCGCCGGGGCCCGGACACCGTGTGCGGTGTCCGGGCCCCGGCGTACGGACGGAGTGCGGCGGGTCCTACAGACCGGCCGCCGCGCGCAGCGCGTCCACCCGGTCGGTGCGCTCCCAGGTGAAGTCGGGGAGCTCGCGGCCGAAGTGGCCGTACGCCGCGGTCTGGGCGTAGATCGGGCGCAGCAGGTCGAGGTCGCGGATGATCGCGGCCGGGCGCAGGTCGAAGACCTCGCCGATGGCGTGCTCGATCTTCTCGGTGTCGATCGCGGCGGTGCCGAAGGTCTCGACGAACAGGCCGACCGGCTCGGCCTTGCCGATCGCGTACGCCACCTGGACCTCGCAGCGGGCGGCGAGGCCGGCCGCG
>NZ_JBSFFY010000087.1:0-19911 GCF_053596315.1 Streptomyces sp. NPDC001732 | reverse complement strand
GAGGAGGCTGAGAACCGGGCCGGTTCTCAGCCTCCTCTCAGTGCCCCGGCCGGAGGCTGGAGGCGTCGAACAGGAGAGACGTACGAGGTGAACGATGATGAAGAACCTCCGAGACGAGCTCCGGGCCCGTGGCACCGGGGAACGGGATCCCCGGGAACGCAGGCGGCACGACGAGGACCGTGACCGGCGGGCAACCGAGGGACGGCGGGTCGGCGGGCGGCCCGAGGGACGGCGTGAGACCGACCTGGACGAACGGAACCGCCTGGCACGCATGTCGCGTGTCGCCGAGCGGCCGTTCGGCTGACGGCAGGGACGACCGGGTCACTCCCGCATCACCGTCTCCACCAGGTCCAGGGCCAGGTCCCGGGTGTGGTGGACCGGCAGGCCGTGGTCGGTGTACCAGTCGTCCGTGGCTTCCGGGTGCGGCCCGGTGACCGCCACCCGGCCCCTGCCGAATCCGGTCACGAGGACCGCGTTGGCGCCGTTGTCGTAGGTGGCGAGGATCTGGGCGTCGGCGTGCTCGTCGAGGAGGAAGCAGGGGCCGTCCTGGAAGAACACGGTGCGTGGACGGCCCCGCCAGACCACCTGGACCAGGGTGTTGTCCTCTTCGTGGACGGTGGCCCCCGGGGAGGAGATGTACTGGTCGGTGTCGCCGGGGAGGAGGCCGAAACCCGGGGTGGCCCCGGCGAGGAAGCCGCCGAGGCAGAATCCCAGGTAGCGCCCGCCGCCGTGGACGAAGTCGCGGACGGCCCGGCGCTGCCGCCGCAGTTTCCGGTAGGCCCGGGAGAGGGTGCCGCCGCCGGGCTGGGCGTACAGCAGGGCGTGGGACAGGGAGTCGGCCGACAGTTGGAGGGCCTCGTGCGGGCCGGTGAAGCGGACGTCGAGATCCCACGGTCCGGAGGCCAGGAGTGCGGCGACCGCCTCGGGGCAGCCGGGCAGCGAGGCCGGCCCCCGGTAGACGAGGGCGAGGGGGCGGTGCCCCCGGATGGTGGTGTCGTCCCGTGTCACGGCTGCCTCACCGCGCGTCCTTCGCCGACTGCCGGCCCCGTGCTCCGTGCGGTGGCCGGGGCGGTGAGTCCTTCGGCGGGGAGCCCGTGCCAGCTCGTTCCCGGTGCCAGCCGTTCGCCCTTCATGACCAGGGACAGTGCGCCGAGCCGGACGTCTGCGCCCACCACCGTGTCGTAGAGCACGATCGTCCGCGGGCCGATGCTCGCGCCGGGGCCGACGGTCACCGTCGACATCTTCATCACGCGGTCCTCGAACAGGTGGGTCTGCAGTGAGACCTGCATGCCGATCGCGGCGTCGTCGCCCACCTCCACCAGGTCGAACTCGGTGAGGAACGTGGTGCCGAGCCAGGTGCGCCGGCCGACCCGGGCGCCGAACAGTCGGAGAACCGGCGGCAGGAACGGCGTCCCCACCAGGAAAACCACGCCTGCCGGGACCGCGGCCGCCTCGAAGAGTCCGGTGACGAATTCCGTGCGGCGCACGAACAGGCTCCACAGCGGCTCGACGCGCGGCCGGTACCTTCCGGCGACCACCCACTTGGCCAGCGCGCAGTACCCGATGACGGCCAGCACCGCGCCCATGGCGAGGAGCGGCGACACGAGCAGCGAGACCTGGGGTCCGGTACTGCGGGCAGTACCGGTCAGGGCCAGCAGGTACAGGAAGGCGCTGGTGGCGAGCACCGAGGCGGGCATGGTGACGCGGAAGAACTCGATGGCCAGGCGGCCGAGCACGGCCCTGCGGGTGGGCCGGAACGTCAGCTCCTCGGGGTACGGTCCACTGGCCTGGCGTACCGGCAGTCGCAGGGCGGGCGAGCCCAGCCAGGTGCTGTCGGCGGGCACCCGCTCCGGGGGCGGCACCGTGCCCACTCCGACCAGGGCGCCCGGACCGAGCCTCGTTCCGGCGGGGACGAGCGCCGCATTGCCGACGAACGCGCGTCCGCCGACCTCGGTGGGCCAGAACGCCATGCGGTCGGCCGCGAAGGTGGCGATGCCGATGCCGGCCATGTCGGCGACGAAACTGCCGTCTTCGAGGGTGAGCAGGTCCGGGTCTATGTGCGCCGCGGTGGAGACTTCGGCGCGTCGGCCGATGCGGGCGCCGAGCAGCCGCAGCCACGGCACCGTGTAGAGCGTGGCGTAGAGCGAGTTGGTGAGGAGCAGGCTGTGCTCCAGCAGCTTGTCGGCGATCCACTTGCGTACGCCGAGTGCCGAGCGCGCCGGGTGGATCCCCGGGGGTGTCCTCGGCAGGACTGCCCGCTTGCCGAGGGCGACGACCAGGCACACCGTGACCACGAAGACCGGGCCGGACAGCGCGGTGGCGGCCAGACCGGCGGTCGTGCCGCCGTGCAGCCAGGCCCACCAGACCAGGGCGAAGCTCGGCAGCGGCATGGTGATCACGGCCACTTCCAGCAGGGTCAGGCCGAGCAGGGCGGCGGCCAGCTGTTGCGGCCGCCAGCGGTCCGTCCCGGCCCGGCTCCGCAGCATCGACTCGACGAGCGGGGAGAGCGCCTCGACCCGGCGTGCGGGCGATCCGGCGCGGCGCGCCCCGGCGGGGAGCGCCTCGTCCGGGCCTGCCACGGACTGCTCGCCGAGTGCGGACCGGGGGCCCAGGCACGCACCGGGTTCGAGGACCGCGTTGGCGCCGACGTACGCCCGTTCGCCGATGGTGATCGGGGCGACCGTGACCCAGCCGTCGACGACCTGCCAGGGGCGGATCGTGGCGTTGTAGCCGACCGTGGCGTCGCGGTCGACGGCGAGCAGCGTGGGCAGGCCGACGAAGCCGGTGGCGATGGTGGTGCAGGGGCCGATGCGTGCGCCGAGGAGCCTCAGGTAGGGGCCCATCAGTGGGGACCCGCTGAGCATCCGCACGGGGCTGATGCCCTGCAGCAGCACGTCCAGCACCCACAGGCGAAGATAGGTCGCTCCCCACAAGGGGTACCGGCCGGGCCGGATGCCCGCCGCCAGCGGTCTCGCGAGGGCGAGGGGAACGAGCCAGCGTACGGCGGCGTACCCGGCCAGCACGGCGGCCGTGGGCTTCACGATTCCCCAGCTCGACGTCTGGCCGTGGTCCAGGGCGTAGGGGATGGCCACCGGTCCCGTCAGCAGGAGGAGCAGCCCGTAGAAGGCCGCCGCCTGGGCCAGGCCGACGCGCGCGATCCGCGCGCGGCCGTGCCGCAGGGGTGCCGGGCGGGGCTGCTCCGGCGGGCGAGGTGTCTCCGCGGCGGCGTCCAGACGCGCCGCGAACGCCCGCACGGTCGGGTTCTCGTACAGGTCGCGCAGGGTGGGGCCCGTCCCGCCGTCCCGGTCGCGCAACAGCGAGACGGCGCGGGCGGCGAGCAGGGAGTGGCCGCCGAGGTCGGTGAAGAAGTCGGCCTCCGCCGACAGTTCCCGGGGGGCGATGCCGAGCACCTGCGCCCAGGCGTCGCGCACCTTCGTCTCCGGTTCACCGCGGACCGGCGCCACACGACCGGTGCCGGGGAACCGGCGGCCGGTCGGTGCGGGCAGCCGCGCACGATCGGTCTTGCCGCTCGGCATGACCGGCAGCCGGTCGAGGAAGTCCAGTGACGAGGGCACCATGTATGCGGGCAGCGAGCGGCGCAGGCGCTCGTACAGCCGGGTGACGAGGACGTCGTCGGGAACCGCGCCGTCCTTGGCGCGCACGACGTAGGCCGCGAGAACGCGGTCGCCGTCGTGCCCGTGGCCCGGGGCCACGAGTCCGGTGCCCGCCTGGGCCACTCCGGGGTCCTCCAGCAGCACGTTGTCGATCTCGTCCAGCGACACCCGGTAGCCGCGGATCTTGACCTCGGCGTCGGCCCGGCCGAGATACTCGATCTCTCCTTCGTCGGTCGTCCTGCCGAGGTCTCCGGTGCGGTAGAGACGGCCGCCGCCGGGCGCCAGGGGGTGCTCGACGAAGCGGTCGGCGGTCAGGTCCGGCCGGCCCACGTAGCCCCGGGCGAGCCCGGGGCCGCCCAGGCAGATCTCGCCGACGGCGCCGTGCGGCACCTGGCGGCGCCGCTCGTCGAGGAGCACCACCGAGTACGTCGGCAGGGGGCGGCCGATGGTCACCGCCCGTCCGGGCAGGAGTTCCTGCCAGGTCGCCGTGACGGTGGCCTCGGTCGGCCCGTACGTGTTGAGGATGCGCCGTCCCGGTCTGCTCCACCGCTGGACGAGCGAGGCGGGGCACGCCTCACCGCCCACGACGACGCTGCGGATCCTCGGGAGGTCGCGCGGGATCGTCGCCAGCAGCGTCGGTACGCAGTAGAGCATGGTCACGTCCCGCTCCTCGAGAAAGTCGGCGAGTTCGTCGCCGAGCCGTCCCGGGCCTTCCGGCCCCGCGACGAGCGTGGCGCCCGCCGCCCAGGTGGGCCAGATCTCCTCGATGGAGAAGTCGAACGAGATGGTCATGCCCTGGTACACCCGGTCCTGCGGCCGGACTCCGTAGACCGGGGACACGACGCGCAGGAAGTTGCAGATGCTGGACCGGGCGATCTCCACCCCTTTGGGCCGGCCGCTGGATCCCGAGGTGTACATGATGTAGGCGAGCGGATCGTCCGTGTTCCCGGCCCCTCCCCCTCCCCCTGCGGGCGGACGCGACGGCGCCGGGGGCGGTTCTCCGGCGCATGCGTCGGTCTCGATCACCCGGCATGCCCGGCCCTGCCCCGCCCAGGGGGCGTCGGCCACGAGGGCGGAGGTGGTCAGCACCGCGGTGGCACCCGCGTCCCCCAGGATGAAGGCCACCCGGTCGGGTGGCGCCGCGGGGTCGATCGGTACGAATGCCGCCCCCGTCTTGCAGACACCCAGCAGGTACACGTACATGTCCACGGACCGGGGCAGCAGCAGAGCCACTCGCCCGCCGGGACCGATGCCGGTACGGCGCAGCCGCTGGGCGGCTCGACCGGCCAGGGCGTCGAGGTCGGCGTAGGTCAACCGGTGCGAGCCGCATTCGAGGGCGACGGCCGACGGTGTGCGGTCGCGGGCCTCCTCGAAGAAGCGGTGCAGTCCGCCGGTGGTGTCCTCGGTCTTCGGGAGGAGGCGGCCCCGGGCCGGTCCGGCGGGAAGAGCGACGGTACGGGGGGCCATGGGTCCCCTCCTTCCGGTGCACGAAGTGCTCGGTCGTCCCCGGTCACCTCTCCAGCCTGGGTGGCCTGCGCTGAGAGGAGCCTGAGAAGCGAATCCGCAGCCCTGCCGGCTGTCCGCGTCCGCCGACCGTGCGATCAGCGCCCTGCGGCACGTGCCCGTCGCAGCGCGTCATCGAGGAGGTGGCGCAGTCGGCTGGCGGTGTCGGCCACCGCGGTGGCGAGGAGGGCCGGGCCGGCCAGTGGGGCCAGCACGCCGTGGGCCGGGGTGTCGGGGGCGCCGAGGAGGACCGGTGGGAGGGCGGCCGGGGTGAAGGACGGGTCGACGACGAGGAGTTGGCCGCAGGCGCGGTGCGGGCCCACGACGGCCGGCCCGTCCCAGCCGGGATGGGGGGCGCCGTAGGAGGTGTGCTGGTCGAGGAGGGGGCGGCCGGCGCGGCGCACGGTGAGGCGGGTGGTCAGGGCGCCGCTGGTCTCGCCGGTACGGCCGAGGACTTGTTCGTCCCGCAGGACGAGGCGGGCGGTGGTGGAGAGATCGACGGTGCAGGTCTGACGGAGGTTGCTTCCGGCGGCGCTGATCAGGGGCTGCGGCAGCCAGTGCAGTACGGCCTCGTCGCCGACGGTCAGACGGATGTCGTAGGTGGCGGCGTCGTCGGTGGGGCCGCGCAGCGCGATGGTGGAGGCCGCTGCGGTGACCTGGAGGCGGGCGCGCGGGCCGATGTCGGCGTGGAAGGCGAGCCGGTCGCCGCCGAGGGGGCCGCTCATGGCGCCGATGACGTCGACACGGGCCAGGCCGTCCCGGGGGCGGAGCCTCTGGAGGTGGAAGGGGCCGTCGCCGCTGAGCAGCGGGAGGGTGGTGGTGCGGCCGTTGTGGGCGGCCCGCACCCGGGCGGTCGCCACGACGCCGGACGCGTCCGGGAGGGCCGCGGGGAGGGGCGTGAGGTCTTCGGCGAGCGTGCTCATGTCCTCTGCTTTTCTGCCGGGTCGTGGCGGGATCAGTTCTTCTGCCGGGTCGTGACGGGATCAGTGCGCGGTGGCGGCGGGTTCGGGCCGGGCGGTCCCGTGGCCCCAGGCGGTGAGGCGTTCCAGCACCCAGTCGGCGACGGGTCGGATGCCGTCGTCACCGGTGAGGGAGGTGAAGACGGCGGGCAGGTCGCCGCGCTGCCGGGCCGCGTCGAGGGCCATGGATTCGAGGTCGGCGCCGACGTACGGGGCGAGGTCGGTCTTGTTGACGACGAGGAGGTCGGAGGTGGTGATGCCGGGGCCGCCCTTGCGCGGGATGTCGTCGCCGCTGGAGACGTCGATGACGAAGATCTGCGCGTCGACGAGTCCCTTGGAGAAGGTGGCGGTGAGGTTGTCGCCGCCGGATTCGACCAGGACCAGGTCCAGGGGGCCGAGGCGGTCCTCGAACTCTTCCACCGCCTCCAGGTTGGCGGAGATGTCGTCGCGGATGGCGGTGTGCGGGCAGGCTCCGGTCTCCACGGCGGCGATCCGCTCGGGCGGCAGAACGGCTTCGCGGAGCAGGAATTCGGCGTCCTCGCGGGTGTAGATGTCGTTGGTGACGACGGCGAGCGAGTACCGGTCGCGCAGGGTGCGGCAGAGGGCGGCGACGGTGGCGGTCTTGCCGGAGCCGACCGGCCCGCCGAGACCGATCCTGAGGGCGCGGTGGGTGCCGTCGGGACGGGTGGCGTCGGCGCTCACGGCGGCGGGGCCGTGCGGTGCGTGGTCGAGATGCATGGGGTGAGCTCCTTCGGGTGCGTGGAGAGGTCGGGTTTCGGGTGGGCGGAGGAGTCGGGTTTCCGAGGGGTGGAAGAACCGGGCTTCCGAGGGGTGGAAAAACCGGGCTCCGGACGGGCGGAGGGGCCGGGTCCGGCGTCAGGAGGCGAAGAGGCGCATCGGCCGGCCGGCGTGCTGTTCGGCGGTGATGTCGAGCAGGGGCGCGGACGCGGCGGGCAGGACGCCGACTCCCTCGTCGGCGACGCGGGCGGCGGCGTCGACGGCCCGGCGGGCCACGGTGTCGGCGTCCTCGCAGAGCCGGGCCAGGACCGCGGTGGCGTCGAACGGGTCGAGGCCGAGCAGGCGCACGGCCGCGGTGGCGGGCCCCGCGACGGTGCCGAAGGCCGCGGCGTGTGCGGCGTCCGAGGAGGTGAGCCCGGCCGCGCGGGCGGCGATGCCGAGCACCACGGGCTGGTGGGCGCCGCCCGGCAGGTCGCGTGCGAGCCGTTGCAGCTCCTCGCACGGCCAGGCCGCGCGGGCCGCGCGCAGCAGCTGCCGGCCCAGCTTGCGGGCGGTGGCGCGCAGTGCGGGTGAGGGGGTGCGGGCGTCGGCGGCCTCGTCCAGCGCGAGCGGGTCGTGGCCGTGGGCGGCCGCGGCCGCCAGTGCGGCGGCGGTGAGTCCCGCGGTGTGCAGACGGCCGCGGCAGAACGCGTGGAGGGTGGCGGGATCATGGACGGCGCGGGCGGTGACGGCGGCCTCGACGCCGCCCGAATGCGCATGGTCTCCTGCCGGGAAACGGCCGTCGGCGAGGACGAGGAGAGCGGTACGGCTCATGGACGGGTGGCCATGCCTTTCGGGGGCGTGGCGGACGACGGAGCGGGCGGCGTCCGGCCTGCCCGGCCGTCCGCCCCGTCGTCCACCGCACGGTCAGAGGATGAAGTAGCGCTGGGCCAGGGGGAGTTCCGATGCGTAGTGGGTGGGGGCGGGCCGCCGGGGGCAGAGCGCCTCGTCGCCTCGTGCCTGTTCCTCCTTCTGCCGCCGCAGTTCGGTGATGCAGACGTCCTCGATGAACACCTCGTAGGTGTTCGGGTCGACCCGGATGTCGGGGGTGGCGTCGTTGAGGACCATGTGGCGTTTGAACACCTTGCGGGTGTCCTTGATCTCGTACAGCGCCTTGTGGATGCCGAGGTCCTGCGAGGTGACCGTGGCCTGCGGGCTGACGAAGTTCACCGAGTTGGCGCCCGGCGCCTTTCCCGTCGCACCCCACATCGGGCGGGGCAGGACGGGCTGCGGTGTCGGGATGGACGCGTTGGCGTCACCGACCTGCGCGTACGTGATCTGTCCGCCCTTGAGGACGAGGTGCGGTTTCACACCGAAGAACTTCGGTTCCCACAGCACCAGGTCCGCCAGTTTGCCGGGCTCGACGGAGCCGATCAGGTCGTCCGCCCCATGGGCGACGGCCGGGTTGATCGTGTACTTGGCGACGTAGCGGCGGACACGGAAGTTGTCCGCCTCGTGCCGTTGCCGTTCCTGCTCCGCGGCGGTGCCTTCGCGCAGTTGGCCGTAGCGGGTCTTCATCACATGGGCGGTCTGCCAGGTGCGCATGATCATCTCGCCGATGCGGCCCATGGCCTGCGCGTCGGACGACATGATCGAGATGGCGCCCATGTCGTGCAGCAGGTCCTCGGCCGCCATCGTCGAGGGGCGCACCCGGGAGTCGGCGAAGGCCCGGTCGGTCTCCAGCTCCGGATTGAGATGGTGACAGACCATCATCATGTCGATGTGTTCCTTGACGGTGTTGACCGTCAGGGGGCGCGTCGGGTTGGTGGACGCGGGCAGGACGTTCTCCTCCCCGCACAGGGTGATCATGTCGGGGGCGTGGCCGCCACCGGCACCCTCGATGTGGAAGATGTGCAGGGGGCGGCCGTCGAACGCGGCCCTGGTGCTCTCCACGAAGCCTGCCTCGTTCAACGAGTCGGCGTGCAGAGCGAGTTGAACGTTGTTGCTGACGAGGTCGTCCGTCCGGCCGTCGTCCTCCGGGCTGTTCCTGCCCTCGCACACCTTCAGGCAGGTGTCGATGACCTCCGGGGTGGCGCCCCAGTCCTCGTGGACCTTGAGGCCGATCACACCGGCCCGCACCTGGTCGAGCATCGACTCCCGGGACACGGTGTTGCCCTTGCCCAGCAGTCCGATGTTCACCGGGAACCCGTCGAGTGCCTTGAAGAGGCGCTCGACGTGCCACTTGCCCGGACTGACCGTGGTCGCGGTGGACCCCTCGGCCGGTCCGGTGCCGCCCCCGATCAGCGTCGTCACCCCTGCCGCGAGGGCTTCGCCGACCTGCTCCGGGCAGACGAAGTGGACATGGGTGTCCACCCCGCCCGCGGTCAGGATGCGGCCTTTCCCCGAGATCACCTCGGTCTCCGGACCGACCACGAAGTCCGTCGGCCCGTCCGTCCGGCCCTCGTGGATCTTGTCCATGGTCTCCGGGTTGTACGCCTTGCCGAGGGCGGTGATCATCCCGTCCCGGATCGCGACGTCCGCCTTGACCACGCCCCAGTGGTCCAGGACCACCACACCGGTGATCACCGTGTCCGGAGGGCCGCACTCGCCGCCCCCTCCGCCCTCTCCGCCCTCGTCGTCCTCTCCGCGGTCGCGCGGTGTCGCCGACTGGCCCATCGACTCGCGGATCACCTTGCCGCCGCCGAAGACCATCTCGTGCCCGCTCCTGCTCACCAGCGGGCTGACCTTGCTCCGGCCCTCCTCCCCGTCCCCGCGGTCGCCCTCCTCGGGTGCGGGGTCCGGCGGGGGGTCGGCCAGGTCCTTGCCGAGACCGCCCGACCAGTCGTCGGTGACCTTGATGCTCAGCGCGGTGTCCGCCAGCCGGATCTCGTCCCCGGTTGTCGGGCCGAACAGGTCTACGTAGTCCTCGCGCCGGGTCGTCCTGGTGCTCTTCCGCTCAGCCACGGTCATCGGCTCCCTCGTCGTCGGAGTCGTCCGGGGCCTGGTCCAGCAGTGTCCCGCCGACCAGTCCCCGCAGCCCCAGCACCTTCCGTTCGCCCTCGATGCGCACCAGTTCCACCGTGCGGCGGTCCCCCGGCTCGAACCGTTCGGAGGTGCCGGCCGCGACGTTGAGCCGCTTGCCGTAGGCCTGTTTCCGGTCGAACCGCAGCCCCTTGTTGACCTCGTAGAAGTGGTAGTGCGACCCGACCTGCACCGGCCGGTCGCCCGGGTTGTGCACCTCGATCTCGGTGACGTCCAGCCCCGGGTTCAAAGGCACCGATTCGTCGACGAAGTCGACCTTTCCCGGGTGGAGTCGGATGTCCCCGCGCGGTTCGTCGAACGGGTCGTGGATCGTCACCAGCTTCGTTCCGTCCGGGAACGTCGTCTCGACCTGGACGTTGTCGATCATCTCCGGAACGCCGTCCATGACGTCGTCCCGGGTCAGGACCCCGCGCCCCGAGTCCATGATCTCGCCGACGCTCCGGCCGAGCCGCGCCTGGTCGTAGACGTAGGCGGTGAGCAGTGCCATCGCCTCCGGGTAGTTCAGCTTGATTCCCTGTTCTCTGCGCTGTCGTGCCACGCCGGCTGCCACGTGGACCAACAGGCGCTCCTGTTCATGGGGGGTGAAATGCATGGTGCTCTTCTCGGCTTCGGGGACCAACGTCCGTCGACGGCGCGAGCGCGCCGGGCGCGGCAGAGCCGGAGGTCCCGGTCCCGCCACGCCACAGCAGATCGTCCTGATCCGGGCCGGAGCGTCGATGTGGAATTTCCGCTTTCACTCCGTACGGGCGGCGGGACGAACATGTCGGCGAGGGGGAGGCGATCGAGGTTTCGTCCCGTGAATCGTCGGTTCCCGGCCGACCGGGTCCGGCTTCGTCAGGGGGCGCACTCCGTGAACGTTTCTGTGCAGGAACGGCGGGTCCTCGGCCCGGGGGCGCGTTCATGGCCGGACAGGAGCCGCCCCTTCGCGGTGATCGCATACCGCTTCTTCTCTGCCGGTAACCGATCAGAAACCGGCATGCCGCGCAGGCGCCCGGAGCCGGCAGTGGCCGGTTGGCAACCGTCGCCCACGGGAGAAAGCCGGAGCATCGCGCGTGACGACAGTGCCGGACATGTTTCGGTCAACTCCGTCTTTCGTACGCCCGGTTGACGGGTGCGGTCCGACGGACCGCACCGAGCCGGGCCGAGGAGGGCGACGAACGGGGCCGGTCCGGGCAGTGGCGCGGTACCGCGACACTTTCCCGGCGGAGCGGGGCGGGGCGGGCCCGGCGAGCGCCGTGACGGGTGCTCCGGCACTGACCCGGTGACACGGGCCCGGCCCGCCTCGGACGCACCCGCCCCGGCCGCTTGTAGCATGGCGGGCGACGAGGCCGGAAGGGATCCCACCATGCATGCTGGCGTCGACGCCGACTCCCTGGACCGGGCCACACAGGACTTCCTCGCAGCACGTCCGCGGCTCTTCGGCATCGCGTACCGCATGCTCGGCAGCACCGTCGAAGCCGAGGACATCGTGCAGGAGGCGTGGCTGCGGTGGCAGAAGGCGGACCGCACGGACCTCCTCGAACCCACGGCCTACCTGACCACGATCACCACACGCCTGGCCATCAACCTCGCCCGGTCCGCGCGGATGCGGCGGGAGTCGTACGTCGGCCCGTGGCTTCCCGAACCGGTCGACACCGCCCCGGACCCGCAGTTGGGGGCGGAGCGGGCCGAGGCCCTGGAACTGGCGGTCCTCCTCGTCCTGGAGAAGCTCAACCCCGTGGAACGCGCCGCCTACGTCCTGCGGGAGGCCTTCGACTACCCGTACGGGCGGGTCGCCGAGATCCTGGAGACGAGTGAGGTCAACGCCCGTCAGCTGGTGAGCCGGGCGCGCAAGCACCTGACCGCCGAGCGCAGGGAGCGCGTCAGCCCGGCCGCCCACCGGCGTCTGCTGGAGGTGTTCCTCTCCGCGGCGCGGACGGGTGATCTGGCGGTGCTGGAGGACGTGCTCGCCTCGGACGTCGTCAGCTGCTCCGACGGCGGCGGGATACGCGGGGCCTCGAAGATCCCGGTCGTCGGACGTCCGCACGTCTCCAGGTACCTCGCCGCCTTCGCGCCGCGCTTCTGGCCGCAGGCGGACGTCCGGTGGGTGGAGGCCAACGGACGGGCGGCCGTGCTCGTCTCGTCCGGCGGGAACGCCGTGGCCCTGCTGTCCGTCGACGTGTCCGCGGAAGGCATCGACCGGATCATGTGGGTGATGAACCCGGCCAAGCTGTCGCCCTACGTGGCGTCCCTGGACGGCTGATCACCCGCCTGCGGAAAAGCGTCCGGGATTCTCCGGGCTCCTGTCACGGATGCCGTCGCCGTCCTGTCATCCCCGGTGAGTGATGAAACCCACCCCGAGAGGATCCCCTCATGAAGGTCGTAGTGATCGGCGGCACCGGACTCATCGGTTCGAAGGTGGTGGCCCGGCTCGGCGAGCAGGGCCACGAGGCGGTGCCGGCCGCCCCCGGCACCGGCGTCGACACACTGACGGGCGAAGGTCTGGCCGAGGTCCTGGAGGGGGCCTCGGTCGTGGTCGACGTCTCCAACTCCCCCTCGTTCGAGGACGACGCCGTCATGGAGTTCTTCCGGACCTCGACCGCCCACCTCCTGAAGGCGGAGGCGGACGCCGGCGCGACCCACCACGTGGCGCTCTCCGTGGTCGGCACGGAGCGGCTCCAGGAGAGCGGCTACTTCCGTGCCAAGCAGGCGCAGGAGAAGCTGATCAAGAACTCCGGAATGCCGTACTCCATCGTCCACGCCACGCAGTTCTTCGAGTTCATGAAGGGCATCGCGGCCTCGGCGACCGACGGCGACACCGTCCGTCTGGCGCCCGTCAGGATTCAGCCCGTCCACTCCGACGACGTGGCCGCCGCCGTGAGCCGTGCGGCTGTCGGCGCCCCCGTCAACGGGGTGGTGGAGGTGGCCGGCCCCGAAGCGTTCCGGCTGGACGAGCTCCTCCGCGAGACCCTCGCCGCCCTGGACGACCCGCGCGAGGTCGTCACCGATGCGCACGCCCCTTACTTCGGCGCCCGGTTGCAGGAGTCCACGCTGCTCCCGGGCCCGGACGCGCACATCGCCGGGGCCCGCTTCACCGACTGGCTCGCACAGCAGCGGTGAACCGCCGGGGTGGCCCCGGCGTCGGGGCCACCCCCGTTTCCGGCATACCGTCGCGTACCCCACGCCGTCGGAGCACGGGCGTTCCCGGCCCGCGGACCATGGGCGGTACGGGGTCGGGAGGGGGAGAGATGGAGCGGATTCCGCACAGGGGGTAGGCCCACACGACACTCTTGTTATACGTTCCGTCTAACAGCTTGCTAGACGTGACGTCTAACAAGCTGCGAGGGAGGCGCCGGGCGGCCCCGGATCCCGTCGGGCGGGCACCGGACGGGGCCGCGACGGTCGGCGTCGGGGCGATCTGTCGATTCAAGGAGCCGCATCATGGCAAGCAGCACCGTTCGGCCGGAGGACCGGGACCGGCTCGACGAGCACGACGTCGCGCGACGCCTGCTCGAATCGTCGGCGAAGCTTTCGTACGACCCGGCCACCGAGGTGGACTGGGACACCCCGCTGGACAAGGACTTCTACGGCGCCAGCCCCGAGTGGAGCACGCTCTACGGCACGGCGTACTGGAACGAGATGACCGAGGCGCAGCGCAAGGAACTGACGCGGCAGGAGGCCGCTTCGGTGGCCAGCACCGGCATCTGGTTCGAGATGATCCTGCAGCAGATGGTGCTGCGCGACATCTACACGAGGGACGCGACCGATCCGCGGTTCCAGTGGGCCCTCACCGAGATAGCCGACGAGTGCCGGCACTCCATCATGTTCGCCCGCGGCGCCGCGAAGCTGGGCGCTCCCGCGTACCGGCCGCGCCGTGCGGTGGTCGAGCTCGGCCGGGCGTTCAAGACGCTCGCGTTCGGCGAGGCGGCGTACGCCGCGATCCTGGTGGCCGAGGAAGTGCTCGACGTCATGCAGCGCGACTGGATGCGGGACGAGCGGGTCGCGCCGTTCGTACGCACCATCAACAACATCCATGTCGTGGAGGAGTCCCGGCACATGAAGTTCGCGCGCGACGAGACCCGCAGGCGGCTGCGGAGCGCGGGCCCCGTGCGCCGGCAGATCAACGCGTTCGTGATCGCGGTCGCATCCTACTTCATCGTCACCAGCATGGTGAGCCGGGAGGTCTACGCGAACGCCGGGCTCGACACCCGGCGCGCGCTCGCCGAGGCCGGGGCGAACGAGCACCACAAGTCCCTCATGCGGTCCAGCTGTTCGGGCCTGATGGAGTTCCTGGCCTCGGCCCGTCTCCTCACCGGGCCCGCGCTGGCCCTCTACCAGCGCGCCAACCTGATCTGATCCGAGCCGAGCGACCCGAGCTGACGAGATGACCTACGCCATCACCCAGACCTGCTGCAGCGACGCCACCTGCGTCGCCGTGTGCCCCGTCAACTGCATCCATCCGACGCCGCAGGAGCGGGAGTTCGGGAGCACGGAGATGCTGTACGTCGACCCGGCGGCCTGCATCGACTGCGGCGCCTGCGCCGACGCCTGTCCGGTCGACGCGATCTTCCCGGTGGACGGCCTGCCCCGGGGCCAGGAGGAGTACGCCGCGATCAACGCGGCGTACTTCGCCGGCCGGGAGCCCGCACCGGGCGACACGGGACCCAACTTCCACCACTGGGACGCGCCTTCGTTCGAGCGCAGCCTGCCGGCCGACTTCGCTCCGATCCGGGTCGCGGTCGTCGGTACGGGACCGGCGGGCATGTACGCCGCGGAGGACCTGCTGCTGCACACCACCGCCGAGGTGACCCTGGTCGACCGGCTGCCGGTGGCCGGCGGACTCGTCCGGTACGGCGTGGCGCCCGACCACCCGGCGACCAGGAAGGTGGGCGACACCTTCGCGCGCTTCCACGCCCATCCCCGGGTGCGGATGCATCTGGGGGTCGAGATAGGCAAGGACATCACGGCGGAGGAGCTCGCCGCCCACCACGACGCGGTGATCTACGCCGTCGGCGCCTCCACCGACCGCCGTATCGGCGTCCCGGGCGAGGAATTGCCGGGCAGCATCTCGGCGACCGCGTTCGTGGCCTGGTACAACGCCCACCCCGAGGTCGCACCGGACGCCGTCGACCTGTCCTCGGAACGGGTGGTCGTGGCCGGCAACGGCAATGTCGCGCTCGACGTGGCCCGCATCCTCGTCACGGACCCGGCGGCCCTGGCCGGCACGGACATCGCCGATCACGCCCTCGCCGCCCTGCGCGCCTCGAAGGTGCGCGAGGTGGTGCTGCTGGGGAGGCGCGGCCCCGAGCACGCGGCGTACAGCGCGTCCGAGTTGCTCGCGCTGCGGCACCTGCCGGGTGTGGAGCTGGTCGTGGACGACCACGATCCGCGGACCGGCGCGGCCGTCGACGGCGCGGCGGCGGGCACGAAGGCCGCGCTGCTGCGGGACGTCGCGCGCGAAGCGGTGGACTGGTCGCACGTCCCGGCGCCGGGGCGGCGCATCGTGTTCCGGTTCCACTCCGCGCCCGTCCGGGTGCTCGGCGACGACGCCGTGCGGGGCGTGCGCGTGACGGGTGGCGCGGGCGAATCGGACATCCCGGCCGGGGTGCTGCTGCGGGCGGTCGGCTACCGCGGCGTGCCGGTGACGGGGCTGCCCTTCGACGAGACGACCGGCACCGTGCCGCACGAGGGCGGGCGGGTGACGGGGCGGTCCGGAACGTACGTCGTCGGCTGGATCAAGCGCGGGCCCTCGGGCGGGATCGGGGCCAACCGCGCCTGCGCGGCGGAGACGGTCGGCACGCTCCTGGCCGATGCCGTCGCGGGCGCACTGACCGCTCCGGCCCCCGCCCCCAAGGCGTTCGCGCGCCTGGCGCGGAGCCGCAGCCGTCATGTCGTCGACGCCAAGGGGCTGGCCGCCATCGACCGGGCCGAACTCGCACGGGGCCGCGAAGGCGGACGCCCGCGGGTCAAGTTCGGCACGGTGCCGGAGCTGGTGGCGGCGGCGAGGGGCAGCCGCCGGAAGCCGTAGGACCGGAGCCGGGTACGTTCCCCGGTCGTGTCGCCGGCCTTCCGCGCACGGCGCGTCCGGGGCCGGGCGGCTCCCTCCCTCCGGTGCCGCCCGGTCCCTGAGCACCCCCGGGCCCCTGCCCCGCCGTCAGGTGGCCCGGTGGTCCCTGCCCCGCCGCCGGAACTCCGTACGGCCGGGCCGCCGCCAAAAGCCGCGGGGGCGCCGCCCATCCCCTGCGGTCCGCGCCCGCCCCGGCGGGCCGTGCGAGGACCTTCGGGCCGTACCGGGCGACCGTCAGGTCGTGTCGGGGTCGAGCTCGACACGGCCCCTGGCGCGCCTGCCGACCACGGCCGCCGCCGCGACCGCACTGCCCACGAAGGCCAGCGCGACCGTCCACGGCCGGTCGAAGACGTGCCGGGTGGCGTGGTCGACGGAGTACCGGCCCGGCCCGGTCAGGCCGATCGCCGCGGCGGTGAAGCCGAGGAACGCCGGGTACTCGTAACCCCCGCCCTGCGCGAAGAATCCGGCGGGGGCGTGGACGGCCACGGCGCCCGCCATCGCCCCGGCCGCGGCCGCTCCGGCCGCCGGGGTGGCGAGGCCGAGGGCCAGCAGCGCCCCGCCGCCCGCCTCGCCGAGCCCGGCAGCGACCGCGCTGTGCTTCGGCGGATGGAAGCCCATCGCCTCCATCGCGGCGGTGGTCCCTTCGATCCCTCCGCCGCCGAACCAGCCGGCCAGCTTCTGGGTGCCGTGCGCGGCCAGTACCGCGCCGGTGCCGACGCGCAGGACGAGCAGGCCGAGGTCACGCCTGTTGAGGCAGGCCATGGTGTCTCCACAGAGGTCCGGGGCGGGTGGTCGTGTCGCGTCATTCGTCCCCTGCCGGGCGGATGTCGCTGTTCCACTCTCCGGCGCGCGCGGTGCCGAGGCGCCCTGCTGTTACGCCGTTCGGGGGACGGCCCGGTTCGCGGCACTGCGAGGCATCTCATTATGCAACTTGTTGCACAAGGGGATTTCGGTGGTCTACAACTGGCGGAACGACACTGCGCGAGGAGCACCGCATGAGCCCGTACCCGAATCTGCTGAGCCCGCTCGACCTCGGGTTCACCACCCTCCCCAACCGGGTGCTGATGGGGTCGATGCACATCGGTCTGGAGGAGGCCGAGCGCGGCTTCGAACGGATGGCCGCCTTCTACGCGGAACGCGCCCGGGGCGGCGTCGGTCTGATGGTCACCGGCGGCATCGCCCCGAACGCCCGCGCCTGTTCGCTGCCCGGCGGGGCGAAGATGACCACCGAGGCGGAGGCCGAACAGCACGCCCTGGTCACCGAGGCCGTCCACCGGGCGGGCGGCCGGATCGCCATGCAGATCCTGCACTTCGGCAGGTACGCGCACCACCCGGACCTGGTCGCACCGAGCGCGATCCAGGCACCGATCAGCGCCTTCACCCCGCACGCGCTCACGGACGACGAGGTCGAGGAGACCGTCGAGGACTTCGTCCGGGCGGCCCGGCTCGCACAGCGGGCCGGGTACGACGGCGTCGAGATCATGGGCTCCGAGGGCTACCTGATCAACGAGTTCATCGCCTCCGCCACCAATCACCGCACCGACCGCTGGGGCGGCTCGTACGAGAACCGCATCCGGTTCCCCGTCGAGATCGTGCGCCGGGTCCGCGAGCGGGTCGGCGACGACTTCATCCTGATCTACCGGCTGTCGATGCTGGACCTGGTGCCCGGCGGCTCCTCGCTGGAGGAGGTCGTGCACCTGGCCCGCGAGGTCGAGGCGGCCGGTGCGACCATCATCAACACGGGGATCGGCTGGCACGAGGCCCGTATCCCCACCATCGCCACCTCGGTGCCGCGCGGCGCCTACACCTGGGTCACGGAGAAGGTGCGCGGCGCCGTCTCCGTGCCCCTGGTGACGAGCAACCGCATCAACACTCCCGAGGTCGCCGAGGAGATCCTCGCCTCGGGCCGGGCGGACATGGTCTCGATGGCCCGGCCGTTCCTCGCCGACCCCGACTTCGTCGCCAAGGCCGCCGAGGGCCGCGCCGACGCGATCAACACCTGCATCGGCTGCAACCAGGCCTGCCTGGACCACATCTTCAGCGGCAAGGTCACCTCCTGTCTGGTCAACCCGCGCGCCTGCCACGAGACCGAACTCGTCCTGTCGCCCACCCGCACCGTGAAGCGGGTGGCGGTCGTGGGCGCCGGACCCGCCGGCCTCGCGTGCGCCGTCTCGGCCGCCGGGCGCGGGCACGAGGTGACGCTCTTCGACGCGGCCGAGGAGATCGGCGGCCAGCTGAACGTGGCGCGCAGGATCCCGGGCAAGGAGGAGTTCGACGAGACGCTGCGCCACTTCCGCACCCGGCTGCGGGAGGAGAAGGTCGAGCTGAGGCTCGGTACGCGGGTCACGGCCGACGCGCTCGACGGCTTCGACGAGATCGTCCTCGCCACCGGCGTCACGCCCCGCTCCCCCGCGATACCGGGCCTGGACCACCCCAGCGTGGTCGGCTACCTCGATGTCCTGCGCGACGGGGCGCCGGTCGGCGAGCGGGTCGCGATCATCGGGGCGGGCGGCATCGGCTTCGACGTCGCCGAGTTCCTGACCGACTCGGGCGACTCGGCGAGCCTCGACCCCGAGGTGTTCTTCCGGCAGTGGGGCGTGGACACCGACTACCGCGAGCGGGGCGGGCTCCGCACCCCGGAGCGCCCGAAGGCACCCCGTACCGTCCATCTGCTCCAGCGCAGGGCCGGCAAGGTCGGCGCGGGGCTGGGAAGGACGACCGGCTGGATCCACCGCACCGAACTGCGGCACCGCGGGGTCACGACGGTCGCGGGCGCCACGTACGACCGGATCGACGACGAGGGGCTGCACCTCACGGTCGACGGCCAGCAGCACCTCCTGCCGGTCGACACGGTCGTGATCTGCGCGGGCCAGGAGCCGAACCGCGAGCTGTACGAGCAGCTGCGCGCAGCGGGTCGGCCAGCGCATCTGATCGGCGGCGCCGACGTGGCGGCCGAACTCGACGCCAAGCGGGCGATCCGCCGGGGCACGGAGCTGGCGGCTTCGCTCTGAGGCGGGCGGGGCGCCCCGGCGGGCCCGGCCCGCCGGCACACCTCGCCCGGTGTTCCTTCGCTGACGAAGCGGTGGTGCGGCGGCACGGTTCGGGCCACACTCCTATCGATACGACAGTGTACCGATACGTTTTCGTATCGGTACGCTTGCGTATCGGTACACTGGCGTCCCGGACGACCTCGTCGCAGATTCGCCGAGAGGGAACACGCATGTCGCCGCAGGAAGCCACCCCGGGACCGGCCCCCACCACGCGCCGCTCGAAGATCACCCCGGAGCGGGCGCAGGAGTTCTACACGGCGGTGCTCGACATGCTGAGGGAGTCCGGTTACGAGGCGCTGACCATGGAGGGGGTCGCCGCGCGGACCCGCTGCGGCAAGTCCACGCTCTACCGGCAGTGGGGCTCCAAGCCCGAACTGGTCGTGGCCGCGCTGCACAGCACCCGGCGGGCCCTGCTCCCGCGCATCGACACCGGCACGCTCGCGGGCGATCTGCGCGAGGCGGCGCGGGTGATCGGCGCGGGTTCGGGGCGGGACACCCCGCTGATGCACGCGCTGAGCCATGCCGCGCTGCAGAGCCCCGAACTGCTGAGCGCGCTGCGCGAGGCGCTGATCGCACCCGAGGTCTCGGCGATCGACGCCATGGTCCGGCGGGGCGCGGAACGCGGCGAGATCCCGGTGGACATCCCCGCGGCGGAGTTCGTCTCCGCGCAGTTGCTGGGCGTGGTGCGCGCCCGGCCGCTGCTGGAGGGGAAGTACACGGACGAGGCGTACCTCGTCCGTTTCGTGGAGAGCGCGATCCTTCCCGCACTCGGGCTGGGCGCGGCCGCGCCGTAGGCCCCGCAGACGCGGGCCGTCGTCCGAGCGGATGACGGCGGCCCGCCGGCGCCGCACCGTGGGGACGGGGGCGGCGCACCGTCCGGGCGGGGGCGGGGGGGGCCGCGGGGCCCACCCCCCCCCCCCCCGCGCCCCCCCCCCCCCCCCCCGCGCCCCCCCCCCCCCCGCCCCCCCCCCCCCCCTACC
>NZ_JBSFFY010000086.1:0-19933 GCF_053596315.1 Streptomyces sp. NPDC001732 | reverse complement strand
CCGTATCCGAGGACTTCGCGGACGGCCGCGGCACCGGCCGGGTCGGCTGTTCGCCGACCGCGGCTACGACTTCGACAAGTACCGGCGCATCCTCCAGGCCCGTGGCATCACACCGAAGATCGCCCGTCGAGGTGTCCCGCACGGCTCGGGGCTGGGCAAGACACGCTGGGTCGTGGAGCGGACCTTCGCCTGGCTCCACCAGTTCAAACGACTGCGGATCCGCTACGAGATACGCGCAGATCTCCACCTCGGCCTGCTTCAACTCGCTTGCAGCATCATCTGCTTGAGACGACTCCGAACCTCATTCTGAAACGATCAGTAACTCGAAGATCCTCCCACGCCATTCGCCAACGTGACAGTCCCAATAGGAGGGCTCGGTGGCCCGACATCCGATGAGCAGTTCGCAGCCCCAGCTCCCCGTACGGTCCCCGGTCTCTGGAAGGAGCTCGTGGCTCGCGTGGTGAGGGAGAGGTGCCCGTACGGACGGCTCAGGTCACGATCATGACGTCATCATGGACATGTGCGACAAGCTCCGGCAGGTGCACGGCGACGGGGCCCTCTGCCTGTGGAGAGGAGTCCGGCTCCAGGTCCTGAGTAGGGGTCACCCGTCACCCTGCACTGCTATTAGGTCTTGAGCATTGCTCCTGTTGTATCGGAGCCTGGGTGTAGTGAGAGGCCGTGCAGGGGCACGGCTTACCATCTCGGAGAAGACCGGCAGCTCACCATCGAAGGGAAAGCTCGTGGCGCAGATCGTCCGGCAGCAACGGGTAGAAGCGTTTGTGGGGTATCACGCCTTCGGGTTGCAGGAATCCGATGATGCGGACCTGCCGGTCGCTTTCCCGGACGAGTTCGACTTCGGTGCCTTCCTCAGCACCCATCCCGGCCGTCTGGACATCACCAGTGGCGGCCACACCCACACCGCAACGGCGGACGTCGAGGTGTGGGACAGTGCTCCGCCTCCGCAGGATCCGGCCAGCTGGGACGAGCAGGCCGAGGCCGGCCTCGAGTCCACCAGCGGACAACTGGCGGTCTGGTCCATGCACACGGGCCGGACGGACGACGTCATCGTGCTGGCGGACTCCGGTGGCTCCTGGCGGGTCCGGGTCAGCTGCGCCGGCCGGGCAGAGGCTGCTGCCCTGTCGGAGGGCCAGGGAACCGGAGCCGGGGTGGAGCGTTACCTCATCCAGTTCTGGCCGGCGAACGCGTAGACGAAGAGCGCGCCGACGGGATGAACCGGTATCCGCCCCGCCGACGCGCACCCCAGGTCAGGAGACGATCTTGACGATGAAGCCGTCGTCGAGTCCGTCGATGATGCGGTTCTTGCCGTAGAAGCTCTTCAGGATCAGACCACCGGCCTGGTTGTCGTCCTTCGGAATGGGCTTGGCCGAGAAGTTGAACTTCTTGGCTTCCTGGTCGAACTCAGGTTCCGCCGCTCCCTCGTAGGTACTGGCGAACGGGTACTCGTCGCACTCCTTGCCACCATTGGTGTAGTCGGGCCCCCAGTACCGCTTGCACTGCTTGACCGCCGCAGCACGGTTCTTTTCGTTGCGGGTCTTGCTCACCGTACGGTGCAGCGGATCCTTCGCAGTCTGGCCGGGCACCTTCTTCGCCGACATGTACGGCTTGGTGTCCTGCGGAACCAGAAACGCCTGACGGATGTGCGCGGCCTCAGCCTGCTCCTCCGCGCCCTGCTTCGCACTCAGGGCGAGCGTCGTGAGATAGCTGAAGGTAGCCGCGCCCTTCTTCTCCGGCTTCCCGCCACCAGTCGAATTGGCCAGGTACGACGCCGACTCCCAGCGGGGAGCGAGCATGAACAGCTTGCCTCCCAGCGCCCCTCGCAGTGTCCATCCTGGCGGAGGCGTGTAACTGATGTCCGGTTCGTAGACCGCGAAGAGCAGGTCCAGGCTCTTCATGCTGCCCTGCCCGGTCTTGGCGGTCACCGTCTCGTTGAAGGCCCGTTGCGCCTTCAGCTGGGCGAATGTCTTCGTGCCCGGCATTTTGCCACCCCGGGTGTACTTCGCCCCGGCAGGCCAGCTCTGCGGGATGCTCCCCTTGGTCGTGATCGACATCGCTGACGCACCGGTCGTGCCGGTGGTCAGGAAGTCGGTGAAGTAATACTGGAAGTTGATGACGCGGCTGTTCTTGGCGATTGTGCCCACAACGCGGACGTTGAACATGCTCTCGCCGACCGGCCGGTTGTTCCGCATCCATGTCTGCAGGAACGACGCCCCATTGCACACCGCGAACCGCGACTTGACGAAGAACGACTTGTCGCTACCCAGCCCCTTCTTGCACTCCTCGAACGACATCGTCCGTGCCGGTTCCGGCGCCGCCGCCGAAGGCCCCACCACCGCCTGCGACGCAGGAGCACTCCGGGCCACCCCGGACGGTCTGCGCGACAGCTGTGCGTACGAAGCCGCCGGGCCGACCGTTTCCAACGGCAGACGAGCCTTGGGCTCAGCCTGCGCCGCCAGCTCCCGCAGGCGCTGCATACCAGAGCCGCTCTGCAGGTCTTCCAGCGATGGTTTGGCCGCACCCGCTGGCAGGGTGTACGACTCCACCCCCAGATCCCCCGGCCCGCCTGCACCTGCTTCCGCAGGAGTCGCCACTGACACTGCAGCCAGTGCAGTTACGGTCGTCAGCAACCGTGTGCCGAATCGCCACCGCGCTCTGTTCATCAAGCAAATCCCCCAAACATATGTCATGCCAGGCATCACCTGACACTGGTCACACCCCACCCTTCCGAACGAAAGACCGAAAACAAGAAGGTTGCGCCGCTACTGGCTTGATCACCTTGGAACCTTGTCCGAGACCACCACAAGCCGCCGGCCCCCGCCTCCCAGCCGACTTCCGTGTGGGGAGTGGTCAGGGGGCATGAAGGAGACGCTGGTTTCGGTCCGTCTCGGACCGCTCCAGGGATGAGCATGTGGCGGCCCAGTACGGTGTTCACCGGCTGGGTTCGTTTCACCGACCGATGATCCGAGGCCGTCGACGCCTTGATGCAGTACCTCCCCACAGCCGTCGCGGTAGCGCTCCCCTGGTGCCGAGCGTGGCCTGCAGGTGAGGGCCGAATGCACGAAACCGCCCCTGCTCGGCTGAAGCTGAGCGGGGGCGAAGTGAGGCAGAAGCCCCGCGGGCGCAGGGAGCAGGCGTGGAGGGCGCGGAGCAGACTCAGCACGGCGGGACCATCCCCGCGGGCGCGGGGAGCAGCGGAAGATGTCCGGTGAGCTGTCGCACTGGGCGGGACCATCCCCGCGGGCGCGGGGAGCAGTCCCCGCTCGCGTGGCACCACGCGGTCCAGGCGGGACCATCCCCGCGGGCGCGGGGAGCAGCCGGCCGCACCGAAGACGGCCGACCGGTGGAGGGGACCATCCCCGCGGGCGCGGGGAGCAGAGCTTGAGCAGAGCCTCGGCGTCAAGCGCCGCGGGAGCATCCCCGCGGGCGCGGGGAGCAGTTGGCGACGGCCCTGAGCCCGTTCCGGCGCCTGGGACCATCCCCGCGGGCGCGGGGAGCAGGAGATCGAGGAGCTGACCAAGCGCGGCCTGTGGGGACCATCCCCGCGGGCGCGGGGAGCAGAACAAGTCGTACCGGGGCAAGTCGATGACCCCGGGACCATCCCCGCGGGCGCGGGGAGCAGAGGCTGACCTTGACCCGGATCTCTTCCTTCGGGGGACCATCCCCGCGGGCGCGGGGAGCAGGATCTCACCCGTGCTCCTCCAGCGCGCGACGCGGGACCATCCCCGCGGGCGCGGGGAGCAGGTCAGGAGGAGCAGATCGGGACGGCTGAGTACGGGACCATCCCCGCGGGCGCGGGGAGCAGCATGCCGACCGGTCCGGGTCCTTGGCGTTGATGGGACCATCCCCGCGGGCGCGGGGAGCAGCGGGGCCGGGGAGTGGTGCGGGTGGTGGAGCCGGGACCATCCCCGCGGGCGCGGGGAGCAGCGGGGCCGGGGAGTGGTGCGGGTGGTGGAGCCGGGACCATCCCCGCGGGCGCGGGGAGCAGCCCCCGATCGGTCCCGGAGACCGAGTGAGGACGGGACCATCCCCGCGGGCGCGGGGAGCAGATCCGCGGCGTGCGGAACGCGGCCGGGTCCCTGGGACCATCCCCGCGGGCGCGGGGAGCAGTCCATCGCCTTCATGTTGCCGCCGCGCGCCTGCGGACCATCCCCGCGGGCGCGGGGAGCAGCTGTCCCGGGACCCTTCACGCCAACCCAACTAGGGACCATCCCCGCGGGCGCGGGGAGCAGTCCATGACCGGCGGTTCCCCGGCCGCGGGGGAGGGACCATCCCCGCGGGCGCGGGGAGCAGTGCCCCCGGCTGTCCGGGGGCACCCGCCGCTCGGGACCATCCCCGCGGGCGCGGGGAGCAGCTGTCCCGGGACCCTTCACACCAACCCAACTAGGGACCATCCCCGCGGGCGCGGGGAGCAGTTCGACACGTGGGCGCGGACGTAGGGGGTGGCGGGACCATCCCCGCGGGCGCGGGGAGCAGTCCGCCTTCCGAGTGAGGGCGGTACTGGGGCAGGGACCATCCCCGCGGGCGCGGGGAGCAGGCGGCCGACAGCGCGGCCAGTTCGTGGGTCAGGGGACCATCCCCGCGGGCGCGGGGAGCAGCACCCCCACCCTGGAGGACCAATGACCGAGGCAGGACCATCCCCGCGGGCGCGGGGAGCAGGTCCTCGCCCCGGCCTGCCAGCTCCTCCAGCCGGGACCATCCCCGCGGGCGCGGGGAGCAGCGCGCCTGGTGCTGATGATCCCTGATGCGGGGGGACCATCCCCGCGGGCGCGGGGAGCAGTGGACCCGCACGCTGCGGCGGGCCGACCCGTCGGGACCATCCCCGCGGGCGCGGGGAGCAGCTGCGGGTGCCGATCGCGCTCCTGCGCGGCTGGGGACCATCCCCGCGGGCGCGGGGAGCAGTCGGCGAAGGCGTCCTCGAATGCCGTGGCGTCGGGACCATCCCCGCGGGCGCGGGGAGCAGGTCGGCCCTGTACCGCACACCGCGGGTTGACGGGGACCATCCCCGCGGGCGCGGGGAGCAGGCGTTCGCGGTCGCCGCCGCGTACTACCTCCTGGGACCATCCCCGCGGGCGCGGGGAGCAGGTGTTCTCGGCGCGGCGCATGGCGGCCGAGCAGGGACCATCCCCGCGGGCGCGGGGAGCAGCCGCACCAGTCCGCTGTAGCCACCTCGTTGGAGGGACCATCCCCGCGGGCGCGGGGAGCAGCGGAAGTCGGGGCTTGGGCATCTCTCGGACGAGGGACCATCCCCGCGGGCGCGGGGAGCAGGTGAATGCACAAGACCGCTTCGCCAAGCCGCCGGGACCATCCCCGCGGGCGCGGGGAGCAGGAGGCCCGCACCACCGGTGCGGGCCTCTCTGGGGGACCATCCCCGCGGGCGCGGGGAGCAGTCAAGGAGGAGTCCGCGGCTGCCCCGGCGGAGGGGACCATCCCCGCGGGCGCGGGGAGCAGTGTGCTTCATGCTGAGCGGGTTGGGCCGGATGCGGACCATCCCCGCGGGCGCGGGGAGCAGTCATGACCTCGGCGGACTGCAGGACGAAGGGCAGGACCATCCCCGCGGGCGCGGGGAGCAGTCCTCGTGCCCGTTGATGCCGGCCCTGTCGTAGGGACCATCCCCGCGGGCGCGGGGAGCAGGCGAGCCAGCGGTGCTCGCCGAAGAGGATCACGGGACCATCCCCGCGGGCGCGGGGAGCAGCGGCGCCCCATGCCAGGCTGACCGGCGTCAGGGGGACCATCCCCGCGGGCGCGGGGAGCAGTCGGTCAGGATTCGGCGGATGGCTGGGGGCAGGGGACCATCCCCGCGGGCGCGGGGAGCAGAACGCGAGTGCGTCGAGTTCTTCGGCCGGGCCGGGACCATCCCCGCGGGCGCGGGGAGCAGAGCGACGTAGCCGAGATCCGCGGGTCGAGGAGAGGACCATCCCCGCGGGCGCGGGGAGCAGAAGATGAAAGCCCGGGATATCGCCCGTATCGGGGGACCATCCCCGCGGGCGCGGGGAGCAGCTGCGCCTTTCTCCGGGAGGGGGTTCACGAGCGGGACCATCCCCGCGGGCGCGGGGAGCAGAGGCAATGGACTAGCCTTGCCTGCATAAGCCGAGGACCATCCCCGCGGGCGCGGGGAGCAGACGAAATGCCGTCCGCGCAGGTCACTGCGGAGGGGACCATCCCCGCGGGCGCGGGGAGCAGGCTCCGTGACCTGTGGTTTTAGTGCGGGTGTGCGTCATTCTGGAACACTTTCACGGATTCTGGCATATAGGTTGAATCGCACATCAAGGGCATTCATGTTCTCCTGAAGCGGCGCCGTTTGGATGCTTTGCTCCAACCTGGCTGCGGGCTTTCGCTATCGCTCCTTGGCGCCGCCGCAGGGTTCGGTCGGCGGATGAGCGTCAGGCCTTCGTGGTCGGCAGGGTGCCAGTTGTGATCGTGGGTCCGGAAGGTGAAACCTTGTTCGTTTTTTGTCGTATGCGCGAGCAGGGCTCGGCCCTGACCCGCGTATTGCTGTACCTCGTCCCACAGCACGTCGCGGACCCTTGCTGACGGGTTGCCGATGAAGACGCCTGCGGAGATCTCAAGCAGCCAGCGGGTGAGGAACCCACGCAGGCCGGCAGGACAGTTGGTGAGAACGATGACGGTCACCAGAGCATCACCCCGTCCTCGCCGCTGTCCATGTCCTCGTCCCTGCCCCCGTAGTTGCGGCCGGCTGGAACCTCGTGGCCGCCATCGCTCTGGAGCATGACGACATCCTGGTCGCCAGAGGCCGCACCGTCCGGCAGCAGGAGGCGCTTGATGTCGTTCACACAGCGGTCCAGCAGTGATGTTTCGTTGATGCGGTCACGCAGAGCTCTGCGGGTGCGGGAGGCCACGTCCTCCTCGTCCTCCGCTGCGATGTCGAAGGCCAGGGGGATGCCGATCTCGGTCTTGTAGAGGTCGGCGATGTCGAGGACGAAGGACAGTTCGTGGCCGGAGTGGACGAAGCCCAGTGCGGGACTGCAGCCGAGGGATGCCACGACCGCGTGTGCGATGCCGTACATGCACTGGGCGGCGGCGGTGATGGCCTGGTTGACCGGGTCGCCTGCGGTGAAGTCGCCTGGGGTGTATTTGCGGCCGCGCCATCGGATGCCGGTGCGAGCTGCCTGGGCGCGGTAGCAGTCCTTGACGCGGCGGCCTTCGCTGCCGAGGAGTGCCTTGCGGGTGAGTCCGGCCGGGTCCTCGTCGGGGAAGCGCAGCCGGTACATGGCGCGGGCGACGGCCAGTCGGCTGCGGGCGTTCGCCCACTGGACGGCCTGGGCCTCGGCGAGTGCGGACGAGCGGGTCAGGGCGCGCCCGCCCGCGTAGTAGCGCACGCCTTGTTCTCCCACCCAGGCGACGGCGGCGCCGGTCTCGCCGAGGACGCTCATCGCCTGGTGGGTGATGCGGGTGCCGGGGCCCAGGAGCAGGGTGCCGATGGTCGCTGAGGGAATGTGGGTGGTTCCTTCGGCGTCCTGGGCGGTGATGGCGTTGGCGTCCCGGTGCACCGTGCAGCGCTCCAGGTAGATGAAGGAAAGCCGTTCGCCGGTGCGGGTGAGGTGACGCGGGGTGAGGGCTGTGCGCTGGGAGACCGTCGCCACCGTTTCACTCCGTGCCGGTGACCGGCGCCAGGGTGACGAGGCCGCATCCGTATGCTTTCGCCTTGCCGATTCCCTGGGTGAGGGTGCGGCGCAGGAGGACGGGGTCGGTCACTTCGAGCCGGCCGTCGAAGGTGACCTTCACGATGGTGACGGGGTCCTTGCGGGGGCCGCCGTTGCTGCGGTGCTTGTCGAAGGACAGGCCGTGTTGGTCCAGGACGGTCAGTTCGTACTGGTCCCCGGGGTGCTTGTGGTTTTTGAGCGTTGTCCCGCCGGGCAACAGGCGTTTGCTGTCCGGTTTTTCGAGGATGCGGAAGCCGCCGCGCTCCTGGCGGTCGAGGAGCCAGGCCATCTGGTGTGCGGGGGTCAGGTGGGCGGTGCGCTTCTTCGGTTCGTCCGGCTTGCGGCGGATCTGATGGATGGGGTTGGAGGTCAGCCGGAATGACCACTTCTGCCCTGCGGCCAGACGGTCGAGGAACGGAGTGTACGGCTTGGTCTGCCAGCCCGGGGTTTCGGGGTCGGCGGCCGCGGCGGGCCAGCCGGCCTGCTCCACGAGATGGGTCAGGTCGGGCCGGGCGGGGCTGACGATGTACAGCAGCACCTCGGCCCGTGCGTTCTGATCGAGGCGCCACAGCACCCGCGGCCCGTCGGGGGCGGGCGTGTCCGAGGGCAGCAGGCCGGGAAATGAGGCCATGACCGCCGCGTGGAGTGCCTGGGGCGTGGAAAGAAGGCGGCGGGCGCCGGGGCGGGCGGTGTTCAGTCGGAAACGGGTCAGGAACATCAGGCGCTCTCCTCCAGGGCCTCGAACGGGTCATGTCGGGGGCGGCTGGGGACGGCATCCGGGTTGGGGATGTCCACCGTCCTGCTGACTACGGTGCGCAGGGCATGCCGGCGGTGTTCGGCGGCGAAGCTGAGAGGCTGGTCGCGCTGGAAGTCCGTGTCGTGTTCGTCCTCGTCGGCCTCACGCAGGACCACGAGGGACACCGTGGCCTCGCTGCGGCGCTGCCGGCGGTACCAGGGCGATGCCTGCCATTCCTCGTCCGCCAGCACCTGGTCGAGTGAGGTTTCGTCGTAGAGCCCAAGTTCCACCGGGCGGGCGGGCGGACAGGAGCGGCGGCCCAGGAACGGCGGGTAAACCGGGGCTCGCAGGGCCGCGTGCAGGGAGGTGAGGAGTGCGTGGTCGCCTTCGAGGGCTGCTACGAAGACCGCGTCGGCGAGGTAGAAGCGCTCGGACAGCGGCATGGAGGTTTTGGTGACGCTGTGGTGTGCGGTCTGGAAGTCCCGTACGCGGGTGCCCGGCTGGTCGATGCGGACGCCGAAGCGAAGAGCGGCCAGGTTCATCAGTGCCGCGTCGTCGCCGCGTTCGATGCCGGACGCGGCGGCGAGCATGCCGATCACACCGCTCTTGGTCGGCGCGGACTCGGTGGTGCGGCGGGTGAAACGGGCGGAGGCCCCCCAGGACTGCAAGGGGCCTGCCAGTCTCAGGGTGAGCACGCTCATGCGGGCTTCTCCAGGAGCTCTTCGACGGCCTGGCCGACCGAGGCGACGAGCTCGGTGATGCTGGCCGATTCGGTCCCGATACCGGCGAGCTTCCGTGTGTTCGGGCCAACACGGAGCACCCATGTGAGGGTGGACTCCTCGTCTCCGTACGCCCGCTCGATGTCGGGGATGTACTCCGCCAGGCGTGCGGACGCCTCGGACACGTGGCCGCCCTGGTCGCTGCGGACCGGATCCTCGAACGCGGCGACGAAGCTGATGGGCCGGGTGGTGCGGAGCTTGACGATCACGGCGTCGGGCAACGTGTGGTGACCGAAGGTGTTGATCTTCCCGGTCGGCAGGGACTCGGTGAAGCCCCGGACGAATGCCTCGACGGCGCGGCGCACCGGGGTGGTGCGCGACTCGTCCTCGCGCAGCCCCTCGCCGAGGTTGGCGGCCAGCTGATGAATGCCGAGGCCCGCGTAGCGGTAGAGAGTCGCCGAGTTGAAGTCGACGGTGCCGATCATCCCGGCGCCCGGCTCCGAGTCCTTGTTGTGGTCGTCGACGGCCGTGAAGTAGTCCGACTCGTTCTCGACGCGGTGGACGCTGATGGCATGGGCGACCTGGACAGCGGCGTCGACGTTGTAGTCGGCGTCGTCGGCGACCATGCGGCCGAACAGCGCGATGTCCACGGAGTGGCGGGTATCGGCGATCTGCTTGGCCCGGGCCTTGTTGTCCTTGTCCTTCAGGAACGCCTTGATGTCGGCGGCCCCTTCGACGGCGAGCCGGGCGAGTCCGGCGAGCTGGCGGGCACTGAGGAAGACGAGGTACTGGGCCTGAGGCGTCTGCTCCGCCGCATCCTCCTTGCCCTCGCCCGCCTCGGCCGCCGCTTTCTTCGCAGCACCGGTGCGCTTGGGAACCACGATCTTCAGTCCTGCCGCAGCCATGACCTCGGCCGCCAGCTTCAGCGCGTCGGCAGGCTCCAGCGAGGCGTCGACATCGCGGATACGATCGGCGAGGACATCGACGACCTTCTTGGTACGCACACCGAGCTCGCTCGGCTCGAGGAGACTCTCGGCCTTGAAGTAGTCCCGGGTGGCCTTCTTCCACGCCTGGCTGGAGACACGGGCCCGCGGCACTCCCCCGTACACCGCAGTCTTCGGAGCGCCGGTGTCGTCCCGGTTCAGGTTGCTGGGCGGAACGGTCTGCAGAGCATGCACGTCGAGATAGATGCGGTTCACGAAGCGTCCTTGTCGATGATGGTCGTGTCGGGGGTGGCAATGGGGCCGGTGGTCGCAGCCGGGCCCTCAGCGGGTGTTTGTTCCCCGGCGTTCTGGTCGTCTTCGCGCCAGGCGTGGAAGGAACGGCCCCATTCCCTACGCACGGCGTCCGGGCCACCGGGCTGCTGCCAGTGGTAGAGCTGTCCAGCGAGCAGGGCGTAGTCCAGGGAAAACTGCTCGCGGCGCAGCAGCAGGACGATGTCCCGCAGGCGCTGGGCAAGGGCGGTCAGATCCGGTGCCGTGCCGGCCCGGACCAGGCGTTTGCGCAGGGGTTCGTCGATCTCGCCCGGCGTCATCATGCGGCGCACCGCGGCGCCCATTCCGCGCGGCTTCTCGCGGCTGCTGGGCTGGTGCATTCCGGCCTCGCCGCGGGACTGCTGGTGCAGGGCCCATAGAGTGAGAGCGATGTGCAGGGCGTCCTCGGCGCGGGCCAGTTGCTTCTCGCTCAGCGCGTGGGGGCCCTCGTGCGGCTCGTGCAGCGGGGTCGTGTCGACGAGATTCCAGAGGTCGGGGAGCTGTCCGGCTTCACGGCCCGCGCCTCTGCGGAGCCTGGCCAGGGCTGCCACGTCCTTCGGATTGTCGGCCAGGTACCCGCGCTGGAACGCGGTGATGCGTTCGGCGGCAAGTTTCTCCACCCGCTTGCGGACAGCGGGCCATGCAGTGCTGGAAGGCGGGGCGGGGGTGGTCGTCATGCGTGCACCTTCGTGGCGGTGTCGGTCGCCGGGGCGCTGCCCGCGCCCGGCAGTCGGTCGGGGAAGTCCGGGTGGCCCAGGCACTTGTTCAGACGGGACCGGAACCACTTGCCCGCGAGAGCGGAGTTGAGCCACTCGGTGCCGCTCTTGAGCGTGATGGTGCGGCCCTGCCACGCGGCGTCACCGGCCTCGGCCATGAGACGGCCGCCGAGCCTGCTCACGGTCCGGTGCACCTGACGCTGCCATGCGGTGCGCTGCTCGTACGGGTCCTGCTGACCGTCCAGACCGGCCAGCCACGTGCGGTACAGGGTGTCGAGCGCGGCGAAACCGAGGTCGCGGGCCGTGGCACCGGGCCCCGCGCTCTCACTGCCCGCGGCACGGGCAAGGTCCGTGGCGAGGTCCCCGAGCGCGTTGACGGCATTGTTCGCATCGGTGACGGCACCGACGGCCTGCTCGGCGAACTCACGGTTTTGCTGGTGGAGCAGGACCACCGCCATGGAGACGTGGTCGTCGACGACCTCATCGATGACGGACTGCTGCGTGCCGTACTGGGCACCGACAATCCGGGCCCGGACGAAATACCCCTGCTCCAGCTCGCCGGCCGTCACCAGATAAGCGAGCCACTCCAGGACACCGGGCCGCAGACGGTTCGCGGCCTCCGCACCCTGGGACGCCTCGGCCCGGTCGGCGATCAGGGAGGCGATCCCCCGCCACGCGGAACGGGCCGGGTCGTGCTCACAGGGCATGTAGACCAGGGACTCGCCGTGCTTCTTCTCCTGCGCCGTACTGCGCCGCCAGGCGGTCATCGGCTCGCAGCCGTGCTTGTTGCGTGCGTGGAGCGGATCGCCGTAGCCGAGAACCACCCCGTGCACGCCGTCGGCGTCGGCGTGCAGGAGCAGGCGCCGCGACTGCCAGGTGTACAGGTCGCATACGCCGGTGGGCGCCCGCTTGGGCCCCTCGCCCGGCCCGCACACCTCTCGCCGCCAGGCGGGGAGGTCCTCGCCGGTACCGGCAGTGAGACCGGGGGTGTCGGCGGGTGCCACGAGGTTGAGCAGGAGGGTCTCGCGCAGGGTGCGGCCCTCCGCGAAGACTCCTCCGAGGTTGCCCGCCCAGCCGACCCCGAGCGGATACACCTTGCCGCCCTTGACCCGGGCGTCACCCACGACGCCGGTCTTGATGCCGGAGGTGTCGTAGGCGTGGGTGTGGACGACCCAGCGGGCGGCCTCGGCGAAAGTGAGCCGGTCGACGGCGGGCATCCGCGAGCTGAAGAACGGCTCCCCGTTGGGGACATCGGCCACGATGCGGTTGAGCGGGAAGACCTCGTTCTTCGCCGTGTGCAATCCGGCGACCTGGAAGAACGGTGCCCGGGCGTCGAGCAGGTCGAACCGGTGACGGTGTTCGCCGAGGTAGGCGGCCAGGGGGGTGAAGCAGTCCTCGTCCTCCCACAGATCTGCCCAGTGGTCGGAGTCCCGCGGCCCTTCAAGTGCGTCGTGGGCCACGGCGAGCAGCAGGCGTAAGAGGGCAAATTCCTGGGTGGGCAGGTCCCCGACGAGCCGCCGCAGGTCACCCGCCTGCTCGAACACCTCCCCCAGCGATAAATCGTCCTGGGTGCCGTCCAGTCTCAGCACCGGAATCCAGGGCCGCGTGGTCAGGTCGAACGACAGCTTGTCCGCCGTTTCTTCGCTTGGTTCAGGCACGGGTCACCTCAAGGCCGTCGCTCTCGCTGTACCGGAGACGGAAGCCTGCCAGACGGGTCTGACAGTCCTCGTCGAGCGGCAGGATCAGCTGACCGGCGAGCCAGTGGCTGTCCTTCACCTGCCAGGCGGGAACGTAGAGTTCTTCCAGCTCCGCGATCGCCCGGTCCATGACGTCGGCGTACGAGAACTGGATCGGCAGCCGCAGCCCGCAGCTTGCCGCAGCCCGTGCCGTTCTCGTCGCCGGCACCTGGTCCCGGGGCAGCTCCAGCCCTCCGAGCCGGTTGCCATGACGGTCCGGGGCCAGCCAGGGCACCGTCCTCAGCGACCCGTCGGCACGCTGCTGCACGACGACCACTTCCAGACTCTCCCTGCTGTCACGGACCTGGGCCCGCCCCATCCGGGTGTCATCCGCATCACCCACCCCCGCCGCCACCCATCCGAACAGCGGCTTGCCGTCCTTTCCGGCCTCCTCCAGCCGGAACACAGCCGCCCGCCCCGCCTGGTCGGCACAGTGCTGCTCGTACCGCTCGAACGCCTCGGCCATCACCGGCGCCCAGCTCTCCGGCCCTGCCGGACCCTCGGCGTATGCCACCTGCACCAGCGGACTGATGTCCTCGGGCAGCCGTACAGGACGGCTGCCCCCTCCTTCGAAATGAGGCAACAGCGCGGCCGCGCACCGCAAAAGCGCGTGAGCCCCGTACACAGCCACCGACCCCCGCACCGGCACCGGCACCTCGGCCGCCCAGTCGGCACCCGTGACCAGACAACGCGCCCGGCGCAGCCGCACAGGACGTTCACACTGCCCCTCGCCGCGCTGATGACGGTGAAGACGGCCCATGCGCTGGAGCAGCAGGTCGACCGGGCAGAGATCGGTGACGAGCAGATCGAAATCGACATCGAGGGACTGCTCGGCCACCTGGCTGGCCACGACGATGTGCGGCCCGGCCGGGCGGTTCTCCGCCTTGCCCGGCGGCCCGAAACGCTTCAGGAGATCCGCGTCCTTGGCCGCCCGGTCGACATCGATGAAGCACGAATGGGCAACCGTCACGTTCTCGTCGCCGAACCTGCCCCTGAGCGCCTGCGCCGTCTCCAGCACCCGCCGCACCGTGTTGCGCACCACCAGCACGCACCCGCCGCCCTCCAGTTCGCTGGCGAGCCGCTCGACAAGGACGTCGAGAGCATCGTCGGCCTGTTCCAGGACGACGTCCGTGCCCCGGCCACAAGCCCCAGGACTCCTCAGGACCGGCTCCCCGCCAGGCGCCACGGCAGCCAGCAGCGGATAGGCACGGGCCTCACCCACCGCCTCGAACCCCGCAGCACCACCGGCCGCCTTGCCGCCCGCATACGCCTCGACAAGCTCACGGCGCCTGCCCGCAGGCAGGGTCGCGGACAACACCACCACCGGCACCCGGTACGCACCGAGCCACGACAGCACACGGTCGAGATAGACACTCATGTACGTGTCGTAGGCGTGCGCCTCGTCGATCACGACGACCTTGCCGGCAACCGCGAGATGACGCATCGCCAGATGACGGCTCTTGAGCCCGGCGAACAACAACTGGTCCACGGTCCCCGCAACGAAGGAGGACAACATGGCCTTCTTACGACCACGCAGCCAGGCATGCGCGACAAGCTCGGGAGGAGCCGACCGCGTCCTGTCCGAAGGACGCCACCGCGGCAACTCGGGCGCGTCCACATCAACGGCAACAACCCGATGACCGCTCTCACGCATCAGCCCCGCGAAGTCCTCGTTCAACGCGGCCTTCGAATGGGCGAGCAGAACCGAATACCGCACCCCCTCCGCTGCGCCGGGCAGCCGCTTGAGCCAGTCCAGAAGACGGGGAAACATCGCATTGCCCGTAGCCATTGTCGGCAACGCGAAAAACACACCACCCGCACCCGAACGGGCAGCAAAGATCTCCGCGACCGCGAGAGCGGCCTCGGTCTTCCCCTCCCCCATCGGAGCCTCGATCACCATCAGCCCCGGCTCCTCCATCGCCCGCGCAAGCTCGACGGCGGCTTCCTGCACCGGCCGGACCTTCGCACCCGCCGGCAGCCCGAAACGGGAAACGAAAAGCCCCTGAGCATCACCCCCGGGATCATCCGGACACCAGGGCGCCGGAAGATCCAGCCCCCGCCACGCCGCAGCCACCCGCTCCTCACTGCTACGGGCAACATCCTGCGGAAAGTACGGGAACAGATCGGCATTGCTGGCGACCCAGTCGGCAACGATCACCAGCGCCGTGAGCAGCACCTGCACCGGCTGCGGCAGCTTCACCGACCGCCATTCCCTCAGCCGCTCCCGCACTCCGTACTCGTCGGCACACGCGTCGAGCAGTTCGGCCTGCACCCGCTGCCACACGGCCCGGCTCGGCCCCGGCGTACGCAACAGCTGACCGTTCTTGTACAACGCGGCGATCTGCCCGGGCTCCGGTGGCACCCCATGATGCCCTCCCACCACAACCGTGAACTGCCCGGCCTGCTTCACCGCCCACCCATACCGCTCCTGCAGCCACTCCCCCAGCAACACCTGCCCGGCCAGCCCATGCGGCGCAATCCTGCGATCAGGACCGATGGACTGCTGCGAGCACATCTTCAGACCCTGATCATCCATACGGCTCGCGAGAGGTTCGACCTGGCAGGCAAACGCGGGGGTGGCCTTCCCGATGTCGTGCACTCCCGCCAGCCACACGGCAAGCCGCCGCGCATCCTGCTCACCGCCGGGAAGCGCCGAGGCGATCAGCCTTCGTACACTCGCGGACAGCCATGTGTCCCACAACAGGCCGGCGACAGCAGCGCTGTCCTCCATGTGCCGCCACAACGGCAGCCACCCGTCGGTCTCCCTGTCGTACTTCGCCCATACCGTTAGAGTCGGCCCCTCGAGCCTGCCCCGCAGGGAACAAGACTTCCCCTCACCTGTCATGCCAGATGAATACCGGCAAATCCTGCTCCAGGAAGCCTGTATGACGAAGATTCAGAGGATCGGCTTCCAATCCGGGCACAACTCCGCGGGAACAGGCGGACAGACTCTAGGATGGCCGCTTTACATTACGGCTTCCTGCCCTCACGCCAAGGAACTAGTGGAGTATGTGCACTTTGTCGGAATCGGTGAAAGTGGGGGAAAACTGCGTTCCGCACCGATAAAGCCGCAGGCCACGAAGCTGCTCCCCGCGCCCGCGGGGATGTTCCCGCAGGGACTCTGCGGTGATGGACGACTGGTCACTGCTCCCCGCGCCCGCGGGGATGTTCCCTGGCGGGCGCGCTCGGCGTCCTCGGCCGCCTTCTGCTCCCCGCGCCCGCGGGGATGTTCCCCGGGTCTGGTACGGCCAGAACGGGCCTGCCCGCTGCTCCCCGCGCCCGCGGGGATGTTCCCTGACAGATCGGGGCCCCGATTCGGGGCCCCCGCTGCTCCCCGCGCCCGCGGGGATGTTCCCGCGTCCGGGAGCATGAACGCCACGCCGTCCTTCTGCTCCCCGCGCCCGCGGGGATGTTCCCCCCGTGCCCGACGAGCCGACTCTCGGCGAGGTCTGCTCCCCGCGCCCGCGGGGATGTTCCCTGGACATCCCGGAGACCGCCCAGCCGTGGACCCTGCTCCCCGCGCCCGCGGGGATGTTCCCACCGCGCATCCCGCCCAGCCCTTGGAAGGGAGCTGCTCCCCGCGCCCGCGGGGATGTTCCCGGCCTGAAGGAGGGCGAGGCCGCGGCCGTGCTCTGCTCCCCGCGCCCGCGGGGATGTTCCCGAAGCCGGCATCTCCGGCGCCCCGGACCAGGACTGCTCCCCGCGCCCGCGGGGATGTTCCCCCGACTGGATCAACCGGTGCGTGGACAAGCAGCTGCTCCCCGCGCCCGCGGGGATGTTCCCCTGGACGCCGCGATCGCCAAGGCCGACAGCGACTGCTCCCCGCGCCCGCGGGGATGTTCCCAACTGACTGGGGACCCCCATGAACAAGCAGAGCTGCTCCCCGCGCCCGCGGGGATGTTCCCTTCAGCTTGTCGACCTTCGGGTCGAACGGCCGCTGCTCCCCGCGCCCGCGGGGATGTTCCCGCGGCGAGCGTTCCGGGACGGATGGACAGAAGCTGCTCCCCGCGCCCGCGGGGATGTTCCCGCCCCTTCCGCGCTCCTGCGGGTGCGCCGGATCTGCTCCCCGCGCCCGCGGGGATGTTCCCGGTGACCATCATGACCCCGTCGCCCGCGTAGGCTGCTCCCCGCGCCCGCGGGGATGTTCCCTGGCAGACCCTGCGCAGGCGTTCGTACTTCTCCTGCTCCCCGCGCCCGCGGGGATGTTCCCGGTCCAAAACCATGGCCGTGTCCCTGCGCATGCTGCTCCCCGCGCCCGCGGGGATGTTCCCGCCGGCCTGCGCCAGATGGGCCGACTCACCACCTGCTCCCCGCGCCCGCGGGGATGTTCCCGGCCGGCCTTCGACGTAGCAGGGGTGGCCTTCCTGCTCCCCGCGCCCGCGGGGATGTTCCCCCGCACCCACCGAGCCGTGCCCCCCACCCCCTCTGCTCCCCGCGCCCGCGGGGATGTTCCCCCGGCGGCGACGGCCAGCGACCACTCACCGTGCTGCTCCCCGCGCCCGCGGGGATGTTCCCTCGACGACCTCCGCAACCAGGTCCCCGACGGCCTGCTCCCCGCGCCCGCGGGGATGTTCCTCCGTCGGCTGTCGCTGCTGCTGGAGGTGACCGCTGCTCCCCGCGCCCGCGGGGATGTTCCCGAGACGACGTACCGGGGCGGTCGACGTCGAGCCTGCTCCCCGCGCCCGCGGGGATGTTCCCGAGAACTTCCGAGAACTTCCGAGACGTTCCGACTGCTCCCCGCACCCGCAGGGATGGTCCCGGCTTCCGCCCGAGGACATCCCAGCGGATCCGCTGCTCCCCACACCCGTGAGGATGGCCCCTGGGCGAGGGTTTGATCGCGAACCCGAAGCTCTGCTCCCCGCGTCTGCGGGGATTTGGTCCCTCGGCTGCGAGGACCAGGGCCTGGAGGGCAATCTACTCCTCTTACCTGCGGGGTAGACCGCCCTCTGTCGGGCGGTCTACTGGTTGGGATGGACGGCTTGGATGCCGGTTCCCTCGTAGAGCTCGGGCGTGAGGGTGAGCAGGTAGCGGCCAGCGGGGAAGTCGGCGCAGGGGCGGGCGGCGTGGATGGCGTGGACGGCTGCCCAGGGGTGCCCGGCGTGGAGCAGTTCGGTGGCGGTGAGCGCGGCGGTGGTGTCGAAGGGCTCGATCGTGATGAACCGCAGCCCGTGGATGTAGGCGAGGAGGCCGGGCCGCTCGGTGTCGCCGACGGTAAGAGAGAGCGCCGGGGCATAGAGAGTGCCCAGGCCGCCAGAGGCTTGTACGTAGAACGCGGCAACGGCCTCGGTGTGCGGGTTCTCGGGGTCGTGGAGGGCGGTGGCGGTCGTGTGGTCCAGGACTACCGCGATCGGCCCCACTATGCGGCGGCCGGGTTCTGGCGGGCGCCGAGGCGTTCCAGAAGTCTGCGGGCCTTTGCCTCGGCTTCCTGGCTGGGAGCGGTTCCCAGGACTGAGGCGAGCTCGGCGCGGGCCTGTTCGGCGCGCTGCGCGTACTCGGCCCGGGTGGGCCGGCCTACGGCGAGTTCCTCGACGAGTTGCCGGATCGTGGTGTCGTTCTCGGCTGCCAGGGCGGCCAGCCGGTCGCGGGTGGATGCGCTCACCTTGATGCTTGTTTCGTCTGCCATACCTCGACTCTACTGCTAGTAGAGGGCTGATGCAGAGCCGTCGGCGGGACCCGGGGCTGGAGCCGGTAACGTACTGATCGCCCCGCCCCAAGACGCAGGTCGCCGCGAGCCGTGGACCACCCCGGGCAGGCTGCGAGCGTGGCACCGGCTGCGGGGTGATTCTACGATCCGGTCCGATGGACTGCTGCAGGCACATCTTCCGCAGGGAAGCTCCCAGCTGCGTCGCAACCGCGCCCTCCTCGGCCTCCTCTCCCCGCACCCGCGGGAATGGTCTCAGAGGCCGGTTTCTGATCGGGGTGCGACTCTGCGGGAGCGGGCGGGCAGGCCCTAGGATTGCCGCCTTGCATTGCTGTCGCCTGCCCCTGCATGAAAGAACCGAGCAGCATGCCCGTTTTGCCGGAATCGGTGAAAGTGGGGGAAACCTGCGTTCCGCGCCGACAAAGCTGCAGCTCACGGAGACTGCTCCCCGCACCCGCGGGGATGTTCCCCGACGCCGTGCACGACCGGACCCCGGCCCAGTGCTGCTCCCCGCACCCGCGGGGATGTTCCCGCGCGGCGCATCCGCTCCAGGCCGTCGCGCGGCTGCTCCCCGCACCCGCGGGGATGTTCCCCCCGACCGCTCGAAGGAGGCGTGTGGAAGTGGCTGCTCCCCGCACCCGCGGGGATGTTCCCGCGAATGTGACGGGCCAGGGTGGTTCCAATTCCTGCTCCCCGCACCCGCGGGGATGTTCCTTGCGACCAGGGCGTGACGGAGCTGGAAGCGCTCTGCTCCCCGCACCCGCGGGGATGTTCCGCTGAAGGTGGAGTTGCCCATCGTCATCGTGTTCTGCTCCCCGCACCCGCGGGGATGTTCCCCTGCTCGGCAGTCGCCTCGGCGTCGGCAAGCAGCTGCTCCCCGCACCCGCGGGGATGTTCCCAGGCCGAGCGTGAACAAGCGGAGAAGGCCGAGCTGCTCCCCGCACCCGCGGGGATGTTCCCGGGTTCTTGCTGTCCTTCCGCGCGATGCGGCGCTGCTCCCCGCACCCGCGGGGATGTTCCCACCTGCATGGCCTGGACGTACTCGTCGCACCCCTGCTCCCCGCACCCGCGGGGATGTTCCCCGGGGCCGCCGCCGCCTTGCGCCGCCAGATCGCTGCTCCCCGCACCCGCGGGGATGTTCCCTCCTCGGCTACGTCCGGCACTCTGATCTCGCCCTGCTCCCCGCACCCGCGGGGATGTTCCCTCGGGGGCGGGGAGCAGGCTCTCCGCAGACTTCTGCTCCCCGCACCCGCGGGGATGTTCCCCGGTGATCCTCCGACTCCGACGCCTCAGCCATCTGCTCCCCGCACCCGCGGGGATGTTCCGGACGAGCGGGCCGCGCTGCTCGCATCCGTGCTCTGCTCCCCGCACCCGCGGGGATGGTCCCGACTTGCCCGCCCCGGACGTCCCGGCGATCAGCTGCTCCCCGCACCCGCGGGGATGGTCCCTTTGG
>NZ_JBSFFY010000085.1:0-19986 GCF_053596315.1 Streptomyces sp. NPDC001732 | reverse complement strand
CGATCCGGACGCACCATCGGCACCAACGCCGCACGCCCACCCACCGACGAACCCACCACACGCTCCGCCAACAACACCACCGTCTGCGCATCGAACAGGGCGCGCACCGGGAGCTCGATCTCGAAGACGGAGCGGATCCGGCTCACCAGGCGGGTGGCCAGCAGGGAGTGGCCGCCCAGGTCGAAGAAGTTGTCGTCGATCGACACCGACTCCACGCCGAGGACCTCGGCGAACAGGCCGCAGAGCATCTCCTCGTGCGGGGTCCTGGGCGCCCGGCCCGCGGTCGGGGCGGCGCTCAGGTCCGCCACCGACGAACCCTCGCGCGCCGACGGGGCGGCGGGCGTCTCCCAGCCGGCGGGCGGGGCGACCGACTCCAGCGCCTCGGCGACCGGCTGCTCGCCGCTGCCGGTGACGGCCCGCAGGACCGTCTCCAGGTTGGCGAGCAGGATACCGGCGGTGTCCTCGGTGAACAGGCCGTTCTGGTACCCCAGGCGCAGCTGGAGGCGCCGGCCGGGCACGGCGATGAGCGTCAGCGGGTAGTGCGTGGCGTCGGAGCCGGAGGTGCCGGTGATCGTGAGCTCGCCGAGCGAGCCCTGCAGGGAGTCCGCGTCCACCGGGTAGCTCTCGAACGCGACGAGGCTGTCGAAGAGTTCACCGCGGCCGGCGGCGCGCTGGACCTCGGTGAGGCCGATGTAGTGGTGGTCGAGCAGGGCCGACTGCTCGGCCTGGACGCGCAGGAGCAGCGACCTGAGCGATTCGGCCGGGTCCAGCCGGATGCGTACCGGCACGGTGTTGATGAACAGTCCGACGATGCTCTCGACGCCCTCGATCTCCGGCGGGCGGCCGGAGACGGTGGCGCCGAACACGATGTCCTCGGTGCCGGTGAGCCGGGCCAGCTGCAGACCCCACGCCACCTGCACCATCGTGTTGACGGTGATGCCGAGCCTGCGGGCCAGCGCGGACAGCTCCGCGCTCTGCTCCTCGGGCAGGTCGAGGGTGATCCGGCCGGGCAGGCTCTCGACGGTCCCGTCGGCCTGCGGGGCCACCAGGGTGGGGCCGCCGAGGCCGTCCAGCGCGGCCTGCCACGCGTCCAGGCCCGCCTGCTTGTCCTGCTTGCGCAGCCAGGCGAGGTACAGCTTGAACGGCGGCGCGGGCGGCAGTGCCGCCGCGTCCCCGCCGCGCTGGTACAGCTCGAACAGCTCACCCAGCACGATCGGCATCGACCAGCCGTCCAGCAGGATGTGGTGGCAGCTGAACATCAGCCGCCAGCTCTTCTCCGCCAGGCGCACCATGGTGAACCGCAGCAGCGGCGGGTCGGTGAGGTCGAAGCGCACGGCCTCCTCGGCCGCGGACAGTTCGGCCAGGCGGGTCTCCCGCTCGGCCCCGGCCAGCCCGGACAGGTCGTGCACGACGACCGGGGTGTCGAACTCGCGCGGCACCACCTGCACCGGCTTGCTCAGGTTCTCCGAGAGGAAGCCGGCCCGCAGGTTGGTCCGGCGGACCAGCAGGGCCCGTACCGACTCGCGGAAGACGTCCAGGTCGAACGGCCCCTCGAAGTCGACGGCCAGTCGTACGGTGTAGACGTCCAGCGCGTCCTCGTCGTACGTGGCGTGGAAGAGCATGCCTTCCTGCAGCGGTGCGAGCGGCAGGATTTCTTCGAACAGGTCCTTGCGGGTCACCGGGACTTCCTCCACTCAGCTTCCAGTACCCCGAGATCGTCGAGTTCGAGGTCGATCAGTGACAGGTCCGACGGGGCGAGACCGGCCGGTTCCCCCTCGCCGGCGTGCTCGGCGAGGGCGGTGAGCGCGCGGAACCATCCTTCGGCCAGCGCGTGTACGGCGTCCTTGTCGAACATGCGGCGCGGCCAGGTCCAGTTGGCCACCAGCCGCGGGCCGTTCGCACCGTCCTCGACCAGGACGTTGAGCGACAGCGGGTGCGGGGCCGGCATCTCCGGGTCGCCGCCGAGCCGGCGCAGGACGTCGCCGTCCGCGGACATGGTCCAGGGCTCGGCACCGGCCTCGTCCCCGGCGACCGCGGTCCGGCCCAGGTAGTTGAAGCCGAACTGCGGGGATTCGAGGGCGGCCAGCCGGTCGCGGGTGTGCGGGTTGAGGTGGCGCAGCAGGCCGAAGCCGACGCCCTCGTCCGGCATCTGCCGGAGCGTCTCCCGGACCCGGTTGAGGGCCTTGTGCAGGGCCGCGGGGTCGGTGTGGACCCGGCCCCACGCCACCGGTCCGAGATCCAGCCGCGCCGGGGCGAGGCTGGTGAACCAGCCGACCGTGCGGGAGATGTCGAGGTCCTCCCCCTCGGGGATCTGCCGGCCGTGCCGCTCGACGTCGACCAGCACCGCGGTGCCGGCCCCCAGTCCGCGGCGCCGCCGCCAGTCGGCGACCGCCAGGGTGAAGGCGGTCAGGAGCACGTCCTCGACGCCGCTCCTCGTCGCGGTGGGCACCTTGGCCAGCAGCGGCTCGGTGACCGGCTCCGGCAGGGTGAGCACGAGCGATTCCTGGGTGCTCATGGTGTCGATCGCCGGGTCGGGCGTCGCCGCCGTCACGGGGACGTCCCCGTCGACGAGCTGCTCGGTCCACCAGGAGACCCGGGCGGCCCGTGCGGGCTCGGCGGCCAGCTCGGTGAGCCACTGCGACCAGCGCCGCCAGGAGGTGCCGACCGGCTGCAGCCCGGCCTCCCGGGACTCGGCCGCCGCCTGCCACGCCTCGGCGAGGTCGGGCACCAGGATGCGCCAGGACACCCCGTCGACGGCCAGGTGGTGGCCGAGGAACAGCAGTCGGCCCGGCGCGTCGGGCCCGGCGTCGAACCAGACGACCTGCACCATCGCGCCGTCCGTCGGGGACAGGCGGGAGACCGCCCGCTCCGCGTGCTCGGCGACGAGGTCCCGGACCTTCCCGTTGTCCGCACCGGCGACGTCGACCCGGCTCACGCAGTCGGCGGCGTCCACCGCACCGCGCGGCCGGACCTCGCCGGACCACTCCCCGTCGCGGACCGTCAGCCGCAGCCGCAGCGCGTCGTGGTGGTCGAGCACGGTGGCGACGGCGGCGGTCAGCGACTCCAGGGTGACCTCGGCGGGCACCGTGAGCAGCACCGACTGGTGGAACCGTTCCATCCGGCCGCCGTGGTCGCGCAGCCAGTGCATCATCGGGGTGAGCGGCACCTCGCCGATCCCGGCGTCCGGGTCCTGCGGCGGCAGTTCGTCGACCGTGCGGGCGACCGCCGCGATTCCGGCGACCGTCTTGTGCTCGAACACGTCCCGGGGCGTGATGACCAGTCCGCCCTTGCGGGCCTCGCTGACCAGCTTGATGGAGACGATGCTGTCCCCGCCCAGCTCGAAGAAGTTGCCGTCGGCGCCCACCTCGGGCAGCGCGAGCACGGCGGCGAACGCCTCGGCGAGAATCCGCTCGGCGTCCGTGGCCGGTCCCTCGCCCTCCTGGACGGCGGTGAACTCGGGTGCGGGCAGCGCCGCGTGGTCCAGCTTGCCGTTCACCGTCAGCGGCAGCGCGTCCATCACCACGAGCAGCTGCGGCACCATGTACTCCGGCAGCCGCTCGGCCGCGCGGGCGCGCACCTCGCCGGGGTCCACGGTCGTGCCGCCCTCGGGCACCACGTAGCCGACGAGCTGACGGACACCGGGCCGGTCCTCGCGCACGACGACGGCCGCGCCGTCCACCCCCGCGCAGCCCGACAGCACGGACTCGATCTCGCCGAGCTCGATCCGGAACCCGCGCAGCTTGACCTGGTTGTCCCGACGGCCTACGAACTCCAGCACCCCGTCCGCACACCAGCGCACCACATCACCGGTCCGGTACAACCGGGAACCCGGCACACCGAACGGATCCGCCACGAACCGCTCCGACGTCAGACCGGCACGCCCCAGATACCCACGCGCCAACCCCACACCCGACACGTACAACTCACCCGGCACACCCACCGGACACGGGTTCAGACCACTGTCCAGGACGTACACCCGGGTGTTGGCGATCGGGCCGCCGATGGGCGGGGTGACCGTCCCGTCGACCGGGTCGCTCGCCGTGGCGCAGACCGTCGTCTCGGTCGGCCCGTAGGCGTTGATCACGCGGCGGCCCGGGGACCAGCGGGCGGCCAGGTCGCGGGGGCACGCCTCGCCCGCGGTCACCAGGGTCAGCCCGGCGGGCGCGGCCTGGGGCTCGGCCCCGGACAGTGCCGTCGGGGTGAGGGTGGCGTGGGTGATCCCCCGGTCGGTCAGGAAGTCGGTGAGGGCGGAGCCCAGCACCGGGCCGTCGGCCGGGGTGAGGACGAGCGCGGCGCCGTTGAGCAGGGCCATGACCGTTTCCCAGGCGGACGCGTCGAAGCTGGGTGCGGCGAACTGTCCGACCCGGCTCTCGCTGGTCACCCCGAGCCGTTCCGCGTGCCACGCGGCCAGGCTGCCCAGGCCCCGGTGCGTGACCGAGACGCCCTTGGGGCGTCCGGTGGACCCGGAGGTGTAGATCACGTACGCGGGGTGGTCGATCGACAGCGGGGTCCGCCGGTCCGCGTCGGTGACCGCGGCGCCGGAGTGGCCCGCGAGTTCCTCGACGACCGCGGGGCTGTCGAGGAGCAGGGGCTCGACGACTCCGGCCGGCAGCCGGTCGGCCAGGTCCCCGACGGTGACCACGAGCACGGGCTCGCTGTCGGAGACCATGTACTCGATGCGGTCGGCCGGGTGGTTCGGGTCGACCGGTACGTAGGCCCCGCCGGAGATCATCACGGCCAGCAGCGCCGTGGTGAGGTCGACCGACCGGGGCAGGACCAGCGCGACCCGGTCCTCCGGTCCGACCCCGCGTCCGATCAGCAGCCGGGCGAGCCGGCAGGCCCGGTCGGCCAGCTCGGCGTAGTCGACGGTGACGTCGTCACCGACCACGGCGGGCCGGGTCGGCACGGTGGCCGCCTGCCGGGCGAACAGGTCCGGGACGGTGCCGGGGGGCACCGGACGCTCGCTGTCGTTCCAGCCGACGAGCAGTCGTTCGCGCTGCTGTGCCGGCAGGATCTCCAGCCGGCGCACCGGCCGGGTGGGGTCCTCGACGACGGAGCGCAGCAGGGTGACCAGGTGTCCGGCGAGGCGCTCCGCGCTCTCCCGGTCGAACAGGTCCGTGCTGTAGTTGAGAATGCCGGAGATGCCGCCTGTCGCGGCGTCCTCGGCCAGGCTGAGTTCCAGGTCCACCTTGGCGACCGGCAGCAGCAGGTCCTGGGCGGTGACCCGGAGACCGGGCAGCTCCAGCTCCCCCGAGGTGTTGTTCTGGTACGCGAGCAGCACCTGGAACAGCGGGTTGTGCGACAGCGAGCGGTCGGCGCCGACGAGGTCGACCAGCCGCTCGAAGGGCAGGTCCTGGTGGGCGTAGGCACCCAGGGCGGTGGAGCGGGCGCGGCGCAGCAGATCGACGAAGCTCGGGTCGCCGGACACATCGGTGCGCAGCACCAGGGTGTTGACGAAGAACCCGATGAGGTCGTCGGCCGCGGCGTCCAGCCGGCCGGCGACCGGGGTGCCGATGGGGATGTCCGTGCCGGCGCCCAGGCGGGACAGCAGCGCGGCCAGGGCGGCCTGGAAGACCATGAACGGCGTGGTGTCGGTCCGGCCGGCGAGTTCGCGCAGCTTCCCGCCGAGTTCGGCGTCGATGGTCACCGGCACGACGGCGCCCCGGTGGGTGGCGACCGGCGGGCGCGGCCGGTCCGCCGGGAGTTCGAGCTCCTGCGGGGAGCCGGTGAGCTGCTCGGCCCAGTACGCCTGCTGGGAGGCGGCCAGGCTGTCCTCGTCCTGCTCGTCGCCCAGCAGTTGCTGCTGCCACAGGGTGTAGTCGGCGTACTGCACCGGCAGCGGCTCCCACTGCGGCGCCGCGCCGGTCAGCCGGGCGCGGTAGGCCTCGCCGAGGTCGCGGGCGAGCGGGGCCTGCGACCAGCCGTCCCCGGCGATGTGGTGCACGACGACGCACAGCACGTGCTCGTCCGGGGCGGTCCGGAAGAGCCAGGCCCGCACCGGCAGGTCGCGGGCGAGGTCGAAACCGGCGGCACCGGCCACGTCCAGCGCGGTGGCCAGCCCGGCCTCCGGCACGTCGGAGACCTCGATGGCCACCTTCGCCAGCTCGGCCGGGACGATCTGCTGCCAGGGCTCGCCGTCGGTGTCCGGGAAGACGGTGCGCAGCGACTCGTGGCGCCCGAGCACGTCACCGAACGCGGCGGTCAGGGCCTCGGCGTCCAGCTCTCCGGAGAGGCGGACGGCGAACGGGATGTTGTAGGTGGCGCTCGGCCCCTCCATCCGGTTGAGGAACCACAGCCTGCGCTGGGCGAACGAGAGCGGCACCCGCTCCGGCCGCTCGGCCGGGCGCAGCGGCACCCGGGCCGAGGAGGGGGTGTCCGTGAGCCGCACCGCGAGCTGGGAGACGGTCGGTTCCTCGAAGACCCGGCGGATCGGCAGTTCGACGCCGAGCACCGCGCGCACCCGGCTGACGAGCCGGGTGGCGAGCAGGGAGTGGCCGCCGAGTTCGAAGAAGTTGTCGTTGACCGAGACGGAGGGCAGACCGAGCACTTCCTCGAACAGCCCGCACAGCAGCTCCTCGTGCGGGGTGCGCGGGCCCCGGGCGTCCTCCACGGTGTACTCGGGGGCGGGCAGCGCCTTGGTGTCGAGCTTTCCGTTGGTGGTCAGCGGCAGCGCGTCCAGGACGACGACCGGGCGCGGCACCATGTACTCCGGCAGCCGGTCGGCCGCCCAGGTCCGCAGTTCCTCCGGGTCGAGCTCGGTGTCCGCGGCGGGTACGGCGTAGCCGACGAGCTGGCGCAGGCCGGGCCGGTCCTCGCGGACCATGACGGCGACCTGGCCGACCGCGTCGTGGCCGGCGAGCACGGACTCGATCTCGCCGAGCTCGATCCGGAACCCGCGCAGCTTGACCTGGTTGTCCCGACGGCCTACGAACTCCAGCACCCCGTCCGCACACCAGCGCACCACATCACCGGTCCGGTACAACCGGGAACCCGGCACACCGAACGGATCCGCCACGAACCGCTCCGACGTCAGACCGGCACGCCCCAGATACCCACGCGCCAACCCCACACCCGACACGTACAACTCACCCGGCACACCCACCGGACACAGATTCAGACCACTGTCCAGGACGTACACCCGCTTGCCGTCGAAGGGGCGCCCGATCGGCACCGGGTCCGGCACGGGCTCGTTCGCGGTCAGCGGGTGCGCGGCGGCGATGACGGTGACCTCGGTCGGCCCGTAGGCGTCCACGACCGTGATGTCCGGGCAGGCCTCCAGCACCTGACGCACCGATGCGGCCGGCACGGCCTCGCCACCGGCCCACACCTCGCGCAGCGGCCGGAAGGTCTCCGGCGCCTCGGCCGCGATCAGCCGGAACAGGCCGGTGGTGAACAGCGCCCCGGTGACGCGTCCCTCGGTGATGGTCCGGCCGATGGTGGCCACGTCCAGCTCACCGGGCGGGCCGACCACCAGGGTGCCGCCGTTCAGCAGCGGGGTCCACATCTCGTACGTCGAGGCGTCGAAGGCGTGGGCCGAGTGCATCAGCACCCGCTCCTGCGCCCCGCCCGCGAAGAGGCTGTCGGCGACCAGGTCGCCGATGCCGCGGTGGGTGACGGCGACGCCCTTCGGCCGGCCCGTCGAGCCGGAGGTGTACATGATGCACGCGATCCGTTCCGGGCCGGGCGGCATCGGGACGCCGCCGGCCGGGACCGGGTGCTCGTCGGGCAGGTCGCCCTGTTCCAGGATCAGCGAGGTCCCGCTGTCGCCCAGGACGTACTCGCGCCGGGAGAGCGGCCAGCGGTGGTCGACGGGCACGTACGCCGCGCCCGCCCGCAGCACGCCGAGCACGGCGAGCACGAACTCGACGGAACGGTCCATGGCGATGCCGACCGGTTCCTCGGGGCGCACCCCCCGGTCGAGCAGCCAGGCGGCGATCTGCTCGACCCGGTGGCTCAGCTCCGCGTAGGTCAGCGAGCGGTCGCCGCAGACCACCGCCTCCCGGTCCGGGGTCTCGGCGGTGCGCAGCGCCAGCAGCTCCGGCACGGTGCGGGCCGGGACCGGGACGGGGGCCGGGTTCCACTCGTCGAGCAGGAGCGAACGCTCGGCGGCGTCCAGCAGCTCGACCGCCCCGGACTGTCCGGACGGCTCGGCGACGAAGGATTCGAGCACGGCGGTCAGCCGCTTGCGGAAACCTTCGATCTCGGCCTCGTCGAAGGCGTCGGAGCGGTAGGTGAAGCGCAGTTCGAGCGAGGAGCCGGGGATGACCATGAGGGCGAGCGGGTAGTGCGCGCCGTCGGTGGAGAAGAAACCGGCGACCGACAGTCCGCCGGGAAGGCTCAGGGCCGCCGGGTCGACCGGGAAGTTCTCCAGGACGGTGAGGGTGTCGAACAGTTCGCCGATCCCGGCCGCGCGCTGGATCTCCGCCAGACCGAGGTGCTGGTGGGACATCAGCGCCTGCTGTTCCTCCTGCAGCCGTTCGCAGAGCGCGAGCAGCGACTCCTCGGGGCGGATCCGGACCCGCACGGGCACGGTGTTGAGGAAGAGCCCGACCATGGTGTGCACGCCGGGGATCTCCGGCGAGCGCCCGGCGAGGGTCATGCCGAAGGTGACGTCGCGGCGGTCGGTCAGCCTGCCCAGCAGCAGCCCCCACGCGGCCTGCACCACGGTGTTGAGGGTGATGCCGTGCTCGCGGGCCCGCTCGGTCAGCCGCCGGGTGGTCTCCGGGGAGAGCCGGCCGATGACCCTGCTGGGCAGCACCGACGTGGAGCGGTCGTCGGGCATCGCGGCCAGCATGGTGGGCTCCTCCAGCCCCTCAAGCGCGCTGCGCCAGGCCCGGACGGCGCCCTCGCGGTCCCGCTTGGCGAGCCACGCCAGGTGGTAGCGGTACGGGGTCACCGCGGGCAGCGCGGCGGCGTCGCCGCCCGCCGCGTACAGCTCGAACAGCTCGCGCACCAGGACCGGTGCCGACCAGCCGTCCAGCAGGATGTGGTGGTTGGTCACCAGCAGCCGGTAGCGGTTCTCCGTCACCCGGATCACGGTGAACCGCAGCAGCGGCGGGGTGCGCAGGTCGAAGCGGGCCGCGCGGTCGCGTTCGGTGATGTCGCGCAGGGCCGCTTCCCGCTCCTGCTCCGGCAGGTCGGTCAGATCGGCCTCGTGCCACGGGAGTTCGACCGTCTTCGGAATGAACTGCAGGGCGCGCGGTCCGTCGTGCCGGAAACCGGCGCGCAGGTTGCCGTGCCGCTCCAGCAGGGCGCGCGCGGCGGTGTGCAGGGCCGGGACGTCGAGCGGGCCGTCGATGTCCATGCCGAGCTGCATGACGTAGACGTCCGGGCCCGGCTGGTCGTCGTACTGCGCGTGGAAGAGCAGACCCTCCTGCAGCGGGGTGAGCGGCAGCACGGCTTCCAGCGACGAGGTGTCCTTCGTACTCATTCCGAAACGCTCCATTTCGACTCGAACTGGTCGAGTTCGTCCTGCGAGAGCAAGTCCATGTCCCATTCGCTGTCGGCCGCCGGGTCCGTCTTTCCGGCGTCGGCGGACACCGGCGTGGCCATCGCGGCGATGGCCCGCACGGTGCGGTGCGCGAACACGTCCTGCGGGGTGAACTCCAGCCCCTCGGCGCGTGCCCGGCTGACGAGCTGGATCGAGACGATGCTGTCGCCGCCCTGGCGGAAGAAGTCGTCGTCCACACCGGCCCGGGAGAGCCCGAGCACCTCGGCGAAGAGCCGGGCGACCGTCTTCTCCTGCGGGGTGACGGGCACCGCGTCCGAGGCGGGCGCCGCCATGTCGGGCGCGGGGAGCGCCTTGTGGTCGAGCTTGCCGTTCAGGGTGACGGGCAGGGCGTCCAGCAGGACCAGTGCGGCGGGCATCATGTGGTCGGGCAGCCGCTGCGCGAGCGCGCTCTGCAGCTCGGCCACCAGCGCGCCGCTCTTGCGGACGACGAGCGGGTCGTTGGCGTACCGCTCGGGCGTCCCGTCCGGGAGGTACAGGTCCCGGTAGGCGGGCAGGGCACCGCCGTCGGCGGGTTCCGGTACGAACACCGCGTCCAGCCGGCCGTCCTCGGCCCCGGCCGTCCAGGTCACGAGCGCCCGGTAGCCGACGGGGGAACCCACCTCGTGCAGGGCCGTGACCTCGGCTTCGTCCATCGCCCGGGGGGCCTCGTCCCCGGCCGCCATGGCCAGGTCGGCGGCGAGCCTGCTGTTGGGGATGCCGGTGACCCGCAGTCCGGCCGGACGCTCCTCGCGCAGCCGGGCGGCCAGCTTGTCGAGTCCGCCGACGGTCTCCCAGGCGACGGCCGGTGCCGCCGCGAGCGAGACCGGGGCGGCCGGCCGCTTGTGCAGCACCACGTCGTAGCGGTAGCGGTTCAGTTCGTTGGCGTACTCCCCGCGCTTGATGCGGATGTCCGCACCGCCGAAGCCGTCCAGCACCCCGCCGAGGGTGTCGAACAGGGCGGGGTCGACCAGCAGCTCGGTCTCGCGCTCGACCGCCCGGTCCACCGCGTGCCGGGTGGCGTCGGTGCCGTCCCCGGGCCGGGCCGTGCGGTGCACGGCGGTGCGCATGCAGCGCAGCAGCCGCAGGTCGCGGATGTCACCGAGGAAGACCGAACCGGTGTCGCCGAGCAGGGTGAACGCCTTCGCGATGACGTCGGTCAGGTAGTTCACGCTCGGGAAGTACTGCGCCACCGAGTTGATCACGACGGTGTCGAACGTCCCGGCCGGCAGCTCGTCCAGCACGTGCGCCGCCGCCGCGGTGAACCGGGTCCGTCCCGCCAGCACCGGGTCCTGCGCGGTCTGCCGCCGCAGGGTGGCGATGACCTCGCCGGACAGGTCGGTGCCCCAGTAGAGCTCCACGTGGGGTGCGACCGGCGTCATGATCAGACCGGCGCCGACGCCGATCTCCAGCACCCGGCGGGGCTTCAGCTCCAGGATCCGGTCGACCGTGGCCGCACGCCAGGCGCGCATCTCCGCCTCGGGCAGCTCCGAGCCGTCGTAACTGCTGTGCCAGCCGCTGAAGTTCTCGCCGAGCGGCGGACCGTCCTCGGCGGAGGCCCCGTACACCTCGTCGTTGATGACCTGCCACTTGTCGACCTGGTCGGTCTCCAGGCCGGTGTCCCGGGACTCGGCGTCCTGCGCGGCGGGCACCACGTAGCCGACCAGTCTGCGCTCGCCGGGCCGGTCCTCCCGGACCACGACCGCGGCCGTCTCCACCTGCGGCTGGTCGGTCAGCGCGCCGGTGATCTCGCCCAGCTCCACCCGGAAGCCGCGCAGCTTCACCTGGTCGTCCGCCCGTCCGACGAACTCCAGCCGGCCGTCGGAGCGTTGGCGCACCACGTCGCCGGTGCGGTACATCCGCTCCCCCGGCCCGCCGAACGGCGCGGCGACGAACCGCTCTGCGGTAAGACCGGCCCGGCCGAGGTAGCCGCGGGCCAGGTTGATCCCGGCCACGTACAGCTCGCCGATGACGCCGGGCGCGACCGGGCTGAGCCGGGCGTCCAGCACGTACGCGCGGGCGTTGAGGATCGGCGTGCCGATCGGCGGCGTGACCGCCCCGGACAGCGGCTCGCTCATCGTGGCGCAGACCGTGGTCTCCGTCGGGCCGTACGCGTTGATCATGCGGCGGCCCGCCGACCACGTGCCGGCCAGCTCCGCCGAGCACGGCTCGCCCGCGACCGTCAGCACCATGTCGGCCGGCACGGCGGCCGGGTCGAGGCCGGTCAGCGCGATCGGCGGGATCGTCGCGTGGGTGATCCGCTGCGCGGTCAGGAACCGGGCCAGGACGTCGCCGAGCAGCAGTCCCCGGTCGACCGGGAGCACCAGCGCGGCCCCGCTCAGCAGGGTGATGCAGGTCTCGGAGATCGCGGCGTCGAAGCTCGGTGCCGCGTACTGGACGACCCGGCTGTCCGGCCGGATCGCGAACCGTTCGCCCTGCGCGGCGGCCAAGTTGCCGATGCCCCGGTGGGTCACCACGACGCCCTTGGGGCGGCCGGTCGATCCGGAGGTGTAGATGACGTAGGCGGCGTGGTCGGTGGAGGCGGGCAGGCGCCGGTCCCCGTCCGACAGCGGGCCGGCCGGCCGCGAGGCGATCCTGGCGGCGGTCTCCGCGGCGTCGACCACGACCGCGGGCACGCCGGGCACGACCTCGCGGGCCGTCTCCGCCACCGCTTCGGTGGTCAGCAGCAGCACGGGCGCGGAGTCGGCGGCCATGTAGGCGACCCGGTCCCGCGGGTAGGCGGGGTCGACCGGGACGAACGCGGCACCCGCCGTGACCACGGCGAGCTGGGCCACGAGGAGGTCCAGCGACTTCGGCATGACCAGCAGGACCCGGTCCTCGGCGCCGATGCCGCGCGTCACCAGGTGCCGGGCGAGCCGGTTGACCCGCTCGGCCAGCTCGGCGTAGCGCAGCTCCTGTTCGCCGGCCACCACCGCGAGGGCGCCGGGGGTGCGCAGCGCCTGGGCGGTGAAGAGTTCGGCCAGGGTGCCGGACGGGACCTCGCGCGCGGTGTCGTTCCAGGCGACGAGGATCCGCTCGCGCTCGGCGGCGCCCAGCACCTCCAGCTCGCTCAGGCGGCTGCCGGGCCGTCCGGTCGCCTGGTCCAGCAGCCGCGTCAGCCTGTCGATGAGCAGCTCGATGGTCGAGCGGTCGTACAGGTCGGTCGCGTACTCGACGGCGCAGGTGGTGTGGCTCGGGGTGTCGCCCTCGCCCTCCACCTCGCGGAAGTCGAACAGCAGGTCCAGCTTGGCGGTGTGGGTGACGGCGGGCTCGATCCAGGCGTCGAGGCCTGGCAGGTCCAGGGTCGGGGTCGCGTTGTTCTGGAAGCCCAGGCCGATCTGGATCAGCGGGTGCCGGCCGGCCGAGCGCTCCGGGTTGACCGCCTCCACCAGGCGTTCGAAGGGCAGGTCCTGGTTGGCGAAGGCGGCCAGGCCGTCCGTGCGGGCCTTGCCCAGCAGGTCGGCGAAGCTCGGGTCGCCGCTGAGGTCGGTGCGCATCACCAGGGTGTTGACCAGGAAGCCGACCAGGTTGTCGAGGGCCTCGTCGGTGCGTCCCGCGATCGAGATGCCGAGCGGGACGTCCTCACCGGCGCCGAGCTTGCTCAGCAGGGCCGCCAGCGCGGTCTGCACCACCATGAAGGGGCTCACGTCGTGTTCGCGCGAGCACCGTGTCAGCTGCTGGTGCAGCTCGGGCGACAGGTCGAAGCGCAGCGTCTCGCCGCGGTAGGAGGCGACGGCGGGCCGGGGCCGGTCGGTGGGCAGGGTGACCTCTTCGGGCAGCCCCCGCAGGTACTCGGTCCAGAAGGAGAGCTGGCCGGAGATCGCGGAATCGGGGGCGTCCTCGTCGCCGAGGATCTCGCGCTGCCACAGCGTGTAGTCCGCGTACTGCACCGGCAGCGGCTCCCACTGCGGGAGGTCGCCCCGGCAGCGTGCCGTGTAGGCGGTCTGCAGGTCGCGGGTGAGCGGCACCAGGGACCAGCCGTCGCCGGCGATGTGGTGCACCGGCATGAGCAGCGCGTGCTCCTCCTCGGAAACGGCGTACAGATGCGCGCGGATGGGCGCCTCGGTGGCCAGGTCGAAGCCGACGGCGGCGCGTTCGGTCATCGCCGCGGCCAGCCGGTCGGCGGCGATCTCGGTCACGCCCATGACCGGTGTCGCCTCCTGCGCGGACAGGATGTGCTGGCGCGGGGTGCCGTCGCGGTCGGGGAAGACGGTGCGCAGGCTCTCGTGCCGGGCGACCACGTCGCCGATCGCGGCCTGGAGGGCCTCCCGGTCCAGGGAGCCGTTGAGCCGCACCACGAGCGGGATGTTGTACGTGCCGGCGCCGCCGTCGATCTTGTCGATGAACCACAGCCGCAGCTGGGCGAAGGAGAGCGGGATCTCCTCCGGCTTGTCCATCCGGGTCAGCGGGCGCCGGGCCTCGGGCACGTCGCCGTTGCCGGCGAGCCAGGCGATCAGCGCCGCCGGGGTGGGGGCCTCGAACACGGTACGGATGGAGAGTTCGACGCCGAACGCCGCGCGCACCCGGCTGACCAGCCTGGTCGCCAGCAGCGAGTGTCCGCCCAGGTCGAAGAAGTTGTCGTCCATCGAGACCGAGGACAGGCCCAGGATCTCCGCGAAGAGACCGCAGAAGATCTCCTCCTCCGGGGTACGGGGTGCCCGGCCGCCCGCGACACCCGCCACGTCGGGGGCGGGCAGGGCCTTGGTGTCGAGCTTCCCGTTCGCGGTCAGGGGCAGCGCGTCCAGCTGCACGAACCAGCTGGGCACCATGTGCTCGGGCAGGGCCGCCGCCGCGTGCTTGCGCAGCTCCGCCGGATCCGGCACGGCGTCGCCGACGACGTAGGCCACCAGCCGCTTGTCGTCGGGGGTGTCCTCCCGGACCACGACCGCCGCCTGCCGGACGTCGGGGTGCTGGAGCACGGCGGCCTCGATCTCGCCCGGCTCGATCCGGAAGCCGCGGATCTTGACCTGGTGGTCGGAGCGTCCCAGGTACTCCAGGTTCGCGGTGCCGTCCGAGGCCCAGCGGGCCAGGTCGCCGGAGCGGTACATGCGCTGTCCGGGCGGGCCGAAGGGGTCCGCGACGAACCGGCTGCAGCTCAGGTCCGGCCGCCCCAGGTATCCGTCGGCCACCGCGGGGCCGCCGACGTACAGCTCGCCGGCCACCCCGGGCGGGGCCGGGCGCAGCGCGGTGTCGAGGACGTAGAGGCGCAGGTCGCTGATGCCCCGGCCGATCATGCTGCCGGTGCGGCCGGAGGCGCACGACGCGTCGAGCAGCAGCTCGGTGGTGTGCACCGTGGTCTCGGTGATGCCGTACATGTTGACCAGGCGCGGGGCGTCCTCGGCGTGCCGCTCGTACCACTCGGCCAGCCTGCCGAACTCCAGCGCGGCGCCGCCGAAGACCACGAACCGCAGCGCCAGTCGCCCGCCGGTCTCCGGGTCGTCCCGGTCGGCCTGGATCAGCTGGTAGAACGCCGACGGCGTCTGGCTGAGGACGGTGACCCGCTCCTGTGCCAGCAGCCGCAGGAACTCCTCCGGGGAGCGGCTGACCCCGAACGGCACCACCACGAGCTTGCCGCCGTGCAGCAGGGCGCCCCAGATCTCCCACACCGAGAAGTCGAAGGCGTAGGAGTGGAACAGCGACCACACGTCGTCCGGGCCGGCGCCGGTCCACCACTCGGTCGACTCGAAGAGCCGGATCACGTTCTGGTGGGCGACCACGACGCCCTTGGGCCGGCCGGTCGAGCCGGAGGTGTAGATGACGTAGGCGGCCTGGTCGGGCAGGACCGGTCCGCCGCGCTCGCCGTCCTCGACCGGGGTCCGCGGGAGCAGCGCGAGCTCGGCCACCGTGTCGGGGTGGTCCAGCGCGATCTCCGGCGTCTCCAGGGCCAGTTGGGCGAAGGCCTCGTGCCGTGCGGTGATCACCGCGGTGGGCTTGGCGTCGTCGAGCGTGTAGGCGATCCGGTCCGCCGGGTACTCGGGGTCGATCGGCAGGTACGCCGCGCCCGCCTTGAGCGTGGCCAGCAGCGCGACGGGCAGGTCCGCCGAGCGCGGCATCGCCAGCGCGACGAGCTGGCCGCGCCGGACCCCGCGGCGGAGCAGCAGCCGGGCCAGCTGGTTGGACCGTTCGTCCAGTTCGCGGTAGGTCAGCTCCTGGGCGGCGGGGCCGTCGGGGCACACCACCGCCGTGTTGTCCGGGTACGCCGCGGCGGCGACGGCGAACCGCTCGGGCAGGGTGGAGCGTTCGGTGGCACCGTGGCTCCTGGAGGCGCCGCCCCAGTCGCCGATCAGCCTGGTCAGCATCTCGGGCTTCACGATGTCCAGGGCGCCGATCGGGCGCTCGGGGTGTGCGGCGAGTTCCCCGAGCAGCCGGATGATCAGGTCGTGGTGGCGGCGCACCTCGTCGGTGCTGTAGACGTCCGGGTTGGCCGAGACGTCGAACCGGAAGCCGCCGTCCGGTCGGCCGATCACGATCAGGGAGAAGTCGTCGTCGTGCCCGGCCATCAGCGGGTTCAGCGTCGACGGCACGCCCGCGAAGTGCAGGGTCGGCGAGACGACGTGGAGGTTGAGCCGCGGGCCGAGCAACCGGCCGTCGGAGCCCAGGAGTTTGAGTTCGCGCCGCAGGTCCTCGTAGCGGTACCGCTTGTGCCGGGAGGCGGCGCGCATCTGCTGGTGCGCGTGGCGGACGAGCTCCTGCGCCGTCATGTCGGGACGCACCGTCATCCGCACGCCGACCACGTTGGACACCATGCCGGGCACGGCCCGTCCCGCGGCCGTGGTGCGGGCGGCGACGGACAGGGCGATCACCACGTCGTCGCTTCCGGTGATCCGGCTCGTGTACGCGGCGATCGCCGCCAGGACGGCGGCGGGCCAGCCGACCCGGCCGGCCCGTGCCGCGTCGCGGACCTCGTCGCCCGTGCTCGCCGAGACCTGCCGGGTTCCGCGCACCTGGCCGGTGGGCAGCGCCGTCGGGCGGTCGCCGAGGCTCACGGCGACCGGCTTGTCGGCGAACTGCCCGGTCCAGAAGTCCCGGTCGGCGGCGAGCTCGTCGGAGCCCTGGTAGGCCAGGTCGTCCTCGACCAGCTCGCGCAGGGCCGGGAACGCTCCCGCGGAGGTGTCCTCCCCCGCCGTCAGCCGGGTGTAGACCTCGGCCGTGCGGGACGCGACGAGGCTCGCGCCGAAGCTGTCCATCACCAGGTGGTGGTAGCGGTAGTAGAAGAGGAACCGGTCGTCGGCGACCTTGATCAGCGCGAAGCGGTACAGCAGGCCCCCGGTCACGTCCAGCGGGGTCTCGGCGTCCGCCCACATCCAGGCGTCGGCCTTCTCGGCCGGGTGGGCCTCGCCGGTGAGGTCCAGGAACTCCACGGGCTGCGCCGACCAGTCGGTGATCGGGTCGATCACCTGCACCGGGCCGGTTCGCTCGTCGACGAACCGGGCGCGCAGTGCCTCGGTCTCGGTGACGACCTGTCGCATGGCGGTGGTGAACAGGCCGGGGTCGACGGCCCCCGCTATCTCCAGGTACAGGGCCGCGTTGAACGTCGCGTTCGGGCCGCTCAGGCTCTGGGCGTACCAGATCCCGGCCTGGCCGGCGGTCAGCGGCAGAACCGTGGCTGACGAGTCAGACATCTGTCCTCTGTTTCTTCGGGCCAGGCCGACCTGGGAGTCGGTCGGTGATTCGACGGTCGGCGGGCGCGGCGGCTCCGGCTGCCCTGGGGTCCTGCTGTCGGCGCCGTACCGGCCGACGTGCCGGCCCTTCTGCGGGGCAGGCGGAGACCCGCCCTCGGTGGGGAGACGGCTCCTCCGACGGCGGTCGAACAACGTTCAGTAAACGAATACACGTCCGGACAAGCCGTGTCGCACACGGCTGCAATTTCCGGAAAGGGATCTTCTCCTCGGCACGCGGAAGTTCGGGTCCGCCGGGCCGTGTCCCGTTGCAGCAAGTGGCAAGTGCCCCCGGCGGCGGGGAATTCCGTCCGTAGCATCACCACGAGCAGGCCCATGACCACGACAAAGACAGGGGAAATCCCCATGACCGACGCCATGGAGAAGCCGGCGACCTGCCCCGTCGCCCCTCGCGGCTGGCCCAACCCACTGCTGCCTGAGTACGACCAGGTTCCGGAGGGGCGCCCGCTGACCCAGGTGACCATGCCGTCGGGCAGCAAGGCGTGGCTGGTCTCCCAGCACGACCACATCCAGCGGCTGCTGGCCGACAACCGGTTCAGCGTGGAGCCGCACCCCACGTTCCCGATCCGGTTCCCCGCGCCGCAGGAACTGCTGGACATGATCGCCCGGGACGCGAAGAACCTGCTGGTGACCATGGACCCGCCGCGGCACACCCGGGTGCGGCAGATGTCCCTGCCGGACTTCACCATCAAGGCCGTCGAGAAGCTGCGCCCGCGGGTGCAGGAGCTCATCGACCACTACCTGGACGCGATGGAGAAGGACGGGGGCCCCGTCGACCTGGTCCAGGCGCTGGCCCTGCCGCTGCCGGCCCAGGTGATCTGCGAGCTGGCCGGTATCCCCGAGGCCGAGCGCGACGTCTTCACCCGCAACGCCGCGATCATGGTGGGCACCCGGCACTCGTACACCATGGACGAGAAGCTGGCCGCCAACGAGGAGTTGATGAAGTACTTCGCGACCCTCGTCGTCGAGAAGCAGCAGAACCCCACCGACGACATGCTCGGCAACTTCATCACGCGGGCGGGCCGGACCGACGAGTTCGACCACCACGGCCTGACGCTGATGACGAAGATGCTGCTGCTCGCGGGTTACGAGTTCATCGTGAACCGCATCGCGCTCGGCACCCAGACGCTGCTCGACCACCCCGACCAGCTCAAGGCGCTGCAGGCCGACCCCGAGGGCCTCATGCCGAAGACCGTCAACGAGGTGCTGCGCTACTTCAGCCTGGTCGACGAGATCATCGCCCGCGTCGCGCTCGCCGACGTGGAGATCGACGGGGTGACCATCAAGGAGGGCGAGGGCATCCTCGTGCTCAAGGGCCTCGGCGACCGCGACCCCGCCAAGTACGAGAACCCCGACTCCTTCGACATCCACCGCGACTCGCGGGACCACCTCGCCTTCGGCTACGGCGTCCACCAGTGCCTCGGCCAGCACGTCGCGCGCCTGATGATGGAGCTGTGCTTCACCTCGCTGTTCGCCCGGTTCCCGGGCCTGCACGTGGTCGAGTCGGACGAACCCATCGAGCTCATCGACGGCCTGCCGCCGGTGCACAAGCTCGTGGTCGGCTGGTGACCGCGATGAAGGTGCACGTGGAACGCGACCGCTGCATCGGCGCCGGGCTGTGCGTGATGAGCGCCCCGACCGTCTTCGACCAGCAGGACGACGACGGGCTGGTGGTTCTGCTGAACGACAGCCCCTCGCAGGACGAGGCCGAGAACCTGCGCAAGGTCGCCCAGCACATCTGCCCGTCGAAGGCCATCCTCATCACCGAGGACTGAGCGCGCCTCGCACCGGCTCGCGGGTCCGCCGCCGCACCTGCGGCGGCGGACCCGTCGTCTTGCCCGCCGCGCCTCCCCCCGCAACCGCCGACCAGAGTGGACAGCACACATGACAAAGCTCAACGGATGGAAAGTGCTCAGCGCGGGCCGGGGTTCCGATCTCGTGCTCACCGTCGACTTCGCCACCACCGGCCGCTCCGACTCCAGCTTCTCGGACCTCGCCCCGCGGCTCGACCCGCAGCTGACGGTGTGGGAGACCCGGCAGCCCGACTCCGGGGACGGGATGTCCGCGGAGGACTACATCGAGCTGTGGGCCCGCGAGGTCGAGGACAGCGGGCTGACCGTCCGGGCGGTGCTCGGCTACTGCGCGGGCAGTGTGTTCGCCGGTGAGCTGGCCGCCAGGATCGGCGAGCGGCAGGAACAGCCGCCCCGGTTCGTGGTGTTCGACCCGGAGGTGCCGGACCGGGCCGGCCTGGACCGGGACTTCACCGCCATGATGGACCAGTTCGCCGCGGTGCTGTCCCCCGAGGAGGTGGCCGCCGCCCGCCGGGCCTCCCAGGAGGCGCGGACCGACGCCCCGGACTTCGCCGCCTTCGGCGACGAGCTCGTCCGGATCTTCCGGGAGCAGGCCGGTGCGGCGTTCGTGCGCGAGGAGCTCGACACGGAACTGCTGGAGGAGTTCGCGGCGGTGTTCCGGTCGTTCGTGTCGTACCTGGACGCGGCCCGGCAGATCGACCCGACCGCCGCCTGGCGCACCGCCACCGCGGTGAACTCCAACAGCGCGACCGAGGGTGCCCTGCTGGCCCGGGAGTCCGTCGACATTCCCGTCGACCACGTCGACATCCTGCGCAGTCCCCTGACCGCCGAGGCCGTCGACCGGATCGTCGCGGCCCACGCGGACGCCACCGCGTGACGACGACGAAGCGGCCCGCCCGCGGGAACCGGAGAGGCTTGAGTTCTAGCGATCGTTGCAACACTTCCTGGCTCAGGTGGTGAGTAGATCACGTAGACGCTCGGCTGGTGTACTCCAGCCGAGCGTCTTGCG